>JALHPV010000199.1 GCA_022842285.1 Kofleriaceae bacterium | reverse complement strand
CGAACGCGCAAACCCTCGGGGATTCAGGGGAGAAAAGGCAACGGCCCCGGAGATCGCTCTCGGGGGCCGCTGTTTACTGACGCGTCTCGCGATGTTCGCGAGGAGGAAGAAATGGCTCCGAAGGTAGGGATTGAACCTACGACCCGGCGGTTAACAGCCGCCTGCTCTACCACTGAGCTACTTCGGAATACGTGGAAGCGGCCTATAGATGACTTACAGGGGGTGGGTCTGTCAAGGCGCCGCAGGCGCTAGCCCTGCTGGCTGCGTTTCTTGGCCTTGTACTCGTTCAGGAGCTGGTCGAAGCCGGCGGCGGCGGGCTTGTGCTTGCCCTGGCGCGCGAGGGCGAGGCCGACGATCTCGACGATCATCTGGTCGTACTTGCGGCCGGCTGCCTCGGCGGACTTCGCGAAGGCGCAGGAGTCCGCGAGGTCGGGGTTGGGGTTCACCTCGAGGACGTAGACCTCGCCCTCCGGGGTGACGCGCATGTCGACGCGCGCGTAGTCGCGGCAGCCCAGCGCCTGGTAGGCGGCGAGCGCGATGCCCTGGATCTTGGCCGTGAGCTCGGGCGACAGGTCATCGACCGGGCACTTCGACTCGACGTTGTGGTGGTCGCGGCTGTAGGGGTCCCACTTCGCGCGGTACGTGATGATGCGGGGCAGCGGCTGACCCTGGGCGTCGAGGCCGCCCTTGAAGGCCATCTCGTAGAGCGGGAGGGGCTGGTCGTCGAGGATGGCGCAGTGAATCTCGCGGCCCTCGATGTACTCCTCGACGAGCGCGGCCTGGCGGTTCTCGCCAAGGAGGTGCGCGACGCGCGCATCGAGGCCCGCGCGGTCATGGACGACGGAGCCGGCGTCGATGCCTCCCGAGGCGTCATCGAACGCGGGCTTCACGATGAGGGGGTAGCGGAGCTCCATGAGCTTCGGCGTCTTGCCCGACTCGATGACGAAGCCCTTCGGCGTCTGCACGCCGTGCGCGGCGAGGACCGCCTTGGCCTGCGGCTTCTTCTGGCAGAGCGAGAGCGAGAGCGGCCGGTTGCCCGTGTAGGAGATCCCCATCAGCTCGAACACGGCGGGCACGTGGTGCTCCTGCTCCGGGTCGTCACGGAAGAACTCGACCAGGTTCATGATCGCGTCCGGCTTGTGCTTGAGGAGCGCGTCCTGGAGGGTCGCGAAGCTGTCGCGGATGTTCACGATCGTGACGGTGTGGCCCGCCTTCTCGAGAGCGCGCTGGATCAGCTGCATCTCTTCTTCGACGGTCTCCCACGGCTCGACGGTGAGCGACGGGTCCCAGTCGGGGGTGGTCTTCCCATCACGACGATAGTGTTCGTACACATCGTCGTCGATCTGATTCCAGAGGATGAGGATCCGTCCCATGCGCGTCGACTGGTCACGAAGTTACACGCATGCGCCGCGCGTGTCATTTGGAGATCGTCACGCGCCGGGTCGCGTACCCCACGGGTACTTCGCGATCACTTCATCCGCGCGACGCCGCTGCTCGGCATCGAGTCCGGGTTCGCCAATCGCTTGTGCGAACCAGCGCGCGAGCTCGGTCGCCGTCGCGAAGCGCAGCGCCGGATCTTTCGCGAGCCCGACGGCGAGCACGCGATCGACGTCACCGGGTAGCGACGTGTGCAAGGACGGCTGGGTCGGCACGCGGTAGACGACCTCGTAGAGCGTCGTCGGGACGTCTTTGCCCGTGAACGCGGGGTGCCCGGTGATGGCGCGATAGAGGATCGCCGCGAGCGAGTAGACGTCGGCGCGGTGATCGACGTCCTCGCCGCGCGCTTGCTCCGGCGCCATGTACGCGGGCGTGCCGACGACGTGCCCCTTCGTGAGCGTGCCGCTGCCGCCCGACTTGCTCACGCCGAAGTCGAGGATCTTCCAGCGCCGCTCGCCCCCGCCCTGCTCGGCGAGGAACACGTTGTGCGGCTTGAGATCGCGATGGACGATGCCGGCGACCCGCGCCGCCTCGAGCCCCACCGACGTCTGGTCGGCGAGCGCGCTGGCCTGCGCGAGCTGGAGCTTGCGATGACGCCGGAGCTGGTGCGCGAGATCGTGGCCGCGCAGGCGCTCCATCGCGAGGAACGGCACCTCGCCCGCGGTGGTCCCGACCTCGAGTACCCGCACGACGTTGGGACAGTTCAGGGACGCGGCCGTCTGCGCCTCGCGCAGGAAGCGCTGCACGTGCGTCGGCTCGGCGAGGGTACCGGGATGCAGCAGCTTCACCGCGGCTTCTTCTCCGGTGGCGACGCGCTTGCCCTCGTAGACCTCGCCCATGCCGCCCCGGCCGATCAGGATGCCGAGCTTGAACCCGCCGACCACCTGCTCGGTGAAGCGGCCCGGGCCCCCGACCACGAGCGCGCGATCGAGCTCGGCCCGGGCCTCGGCGAGCAACGCATCCCGCTGGGCGACGCTCTTCACCGCGTTCTGGAGCTTCGTCATCGCGTCGAGCGTCACCTGCTGGGAGACACGCGCCGTGTAGAACGCCATGAAGTAGAGGGCCTCGATGATGACGACGATGGCGACCTGGTCCTGCGTGCGCAGACCACCCATGCTGATCACGCCGCGGTCCTCGATGACGCCGGTGATGATCCCCACGCCGAGCGCGCCATGCAGCACGGCCACCAGCACGTACATGCCGCTGACGACTTTGCCGTTCGAGCCGAGGCTGAAGAAGTAGATGCCGTAGACGAGCATCGCGGCGACCGGCGAACCGGTGCCCCAGTAATAGACGCCCGACATCGAGCCGAAGACGATCGCGATCGCCGGGAGGACGATCTTCCGGCCGTCGTAGCTGGCCGGGTTGCGGATCAGCATCAGGAGGCCAATCCCGCCGGCGAGCGAGAGGCCTGTCCCCACGAGGACCACGCGCTGGGCGATCGCATCGCCGCTCGTGCTGAGCGCGATCACGACGCCGCCGATGCACAGCATCACGACGACCTTCAGGAACACCCGCGTGCGCTCGAGCTCCTCGAGGCGCATCGCCTCGACGGGCGAGGTGGTGCCCGTCTGCCCGAGCCGCGACAGCTCGGCCGTCCCCGTGCCCGGCTTGCGCCGCGAGGTCCCGGGAATCTGCTGGGTCTGGAGCGCGTGCACCGACTCGGGGGCTGGCGTGTTCGCCCGCTGCTGCACCGTGCGCGTGAACGTGGCCCCGCCGCTGGTGACGGTCTCGGTCCCGACGGTCAGGCCCGGCAGGCTGGCCGCGTCGAGGTCCTCGGCATCGGTGTAGTCGTCGTCGCCGGCGGTCCCGACGGAATCGCGCAGCGCACGGGGACCAATGTCCACCGTCGGCCGATCATCGTCGGGAGCCCGTGCCGCCACGCCCCCGGCAGCATAACCCTCGACAGCGGCCGGCGCGAACTAGTGAATTTGCTCGGAATTGGGGTAAGCACACCTCCGCATGTCGCGCATCGTGCTCGCCTTCTCGTGCTTCTGGCGGATCCTGCTCGGGAAGCAGCTCCCCCTCGATGCGGCCCGGTTGCTGCCGGCCGGCGCCACGCCGGAGCCGAAGGTCGAGACCAAGGTCGTCGAGAAGGTGGTGACCCAGGTCGTCGAGCGCGAAGTGAAGCCCAAGATCTCCGTGGCGCAGCACCATCGTGACGGCGCCCTCGCCTTGCTCGCCCTCCTCCAGCGGGAGGGCCGGCTCGTCGACTTCCTGCGCGAATCCCTCGAGTCGTTCTCGGACGCCGACATCGGCGCGGCCGCGCGCGACGTCCACCGCGGCTGCGGCAAGGTGCTCGCGCAGCACCTGAACCTCGAGCCCGTGATGCCGGGGGAAGAGGAGGCGAAGGTCTCCGTGCCCAAGGGCTTCGACCCGGCCGAGGTCCGCCTGATCGGAGAAGCGAAGGGCGAGCCCCCGTTCAAGGGCACCCTGCGCCACCACGGCTGGCGCGTCACCGAATCCAAGCTGCCCGCGCTCGCCGATGGAGTCGATCGCACCGTGCTCGCGCCCGCCGAAGTGGAGCTGTCCGCGTGAGCCGCGTCCTCGGTATCGATCTCGGAACGACGAACTCGGCGCTCGCGACCGCGGCCGAGGGCGAATCCCCACATGCCGTGGGCGTGAAGCAGGTGGTGGGTCCCGGTGAGGTCGCGGAGCGCTCCACGCTGCCGTCGTTCTTGCTCCTGCCCAGCGAGCTCGAGGTGCCATCCGCCCAGCTCCAGCTGCCGTGGTCGGGCCCCCTCCGGTACGCGGTCGGGACGTTCGCACGCGAGCGTGGCGCCGAGCTGCCGCACCGCCTCGTCTCGTCGGCGAAGTCGTGGCTCTGTAACCCGGCGATCGATCGCACGGGCCAGGTGCTCCCCTTCAAGGGCGCCCAGCGCGAGCTCGACGCGGAGATGGCCGGCGGCGAGCGCGTCTCCCCCGTGAACGCGTCGGCCCGTTACCTCGCCCACCTGCGCGCCGCGTGGGACGACGCGAACGAGGACGCACCCGCTGACGAGCAGGACGTCCTCGTGACCGTCCCCGCGTCGTTCGATCCGGTGGCCCGCGAGCTCACCGTGGTTGCGGCCCGCGAGGCCGGCTTCGACAAGGTCACACTCCTCGAGGAGCCGCAGGCCGCCTTCTACGCCTACCTCGCCGCGCGCGGGGACGCCTGGCGCAAGGACCTCTCGCCCGGCGATGTCGTCCTCGTCTGCGACATCGGAGGCGGTACCACCGACTTCTCGCTGATCGAGGTCGCCGATGACGGCGGCAGCCTCGTCCTCGAGCGCATCGCCGTCGGCGATCACATCCTGCTCGGCGGCGACAACATGGACCTCGCGCTCGCCGCCATCGCGGGCCAGCAGCTCACCGCCGCCGGCAAGACGCTCGATGCCTTGCAGCAGCGCGCCCTCGTCCACGCCGCCCGCCGCGCCAAGGAGTCGCTCCTCGGCGACACGCCGCCCGCGAGTGCGCCCGTCGCCGTCCTCGGCCGCGGCAGCAAGCTCATCGGCGGCACGGTCAAGGCCGAGATCACGCGCCAGCAGGCGCACGACCTCCTCGTCGACGGCTTCTTCCCCGTGGTCGAAGCCAGCGCCGCCGCCCAGCGCCGCCGCGCCGGTGGCCTCCGCGAGCTCGGCCTGCCCTACGCGTACGACCCGGCGATCACGCGCCACCTCGCCGAGTTCCTCTCCCGCTTCGGCAAGCTCCCCAACGCCGTCCTCTTCAACGGCGGCGTCATGAAGGCCGCGGCCATCCAGGCCCGCGTCGTCGAGCTCCTCCGTGCCTGGTGCAAGCGCGACGTGAAGGTCCTCACCGGCGCCGACCTCGATCTCGCCGTCGCCCTCGGGGCCGCGCACTACGGCCAGGTCCGCCGGGGCAAGGGCGTCCGCATCCGGGGCGGCACCTCGCGCTCCTACTACATCGGCATCGAGTCCGCGATGCCCGCCATCCCCGGCTTCTCGCCCCCCGTCAAAGCCCTCTGCGTCGCCCCGCAAGGCCTCGAGGAAGGCTCCACCGTCGAGCTCCCCGATGACGAGCTCGGCGTCGTCGTCGGCGAGACTTCGAACTTCCGCTTCTTCGCCGGGGCCACCCGCAAGGATGACACCGCCGGGGCGCTCATCGATCTCCCCGCACCACCCTTCGGTGGTGCTTCGGCCGCGCGTTCGCCCGGCCTCGACGCCGATACGGCCGGCCTCACCGAGCTCGACCCGGTCGAGAAGCACATCGCGGCGGAGGGCGATCGCAAGCCCGGCGAGCTCGTGCCCGTCGCCCTCGAGGCTCACGTCACCGAGCTCGGGACGCTCGAGCTCTGGCTCGCGGCCCGAGACGGTCGCGGGCGCTGGAAGCTCGAGTACTCGGTCCGCGAACGCGAGTAGTCGGTCCCCAGCGCCCCTGCTAGCCTCTCTTCGGGGACGGCATGCAGGACTTCAGCGAAACCAGCGCGCTCTCGCGGGGACAGCTCCTCGCGCAGCTCGCGCTCGGTGATGCGCGTGACCGTGCGTTCGCGATGTGGGCCCTCGCGCTGCGGGTGGCGTCCGCTGACCCGGTGGTGGGCCTGGTGCGCGGCGAGCCGGATCCGGGCGTGCGGCGGGCGCTGGCCGTCGTGCTTGCGGGGCACGGCGAGATCGACCTGCTCGCAGCGATGACGCGGCACGATCCGAACGTGTTCGTGCGCGCGAGCACCGTGCAGATCCTCATGCGCTTCGTCGTCGCGGGACAGGCGCCGTGGAGCCTCATCACCGAGCGCCTCGGCGATGCCCCCGAGGTGCGCGCGGCCGTGTTCAGCCAGGTCGATGCGTCGTGGCCCGCGGAGCTGCGTCACGCCGCGATCGCGGCGCTCGACGACAAGAACGACGAGCTGCGCCGGGAGGCGTTCGAGACGTGCGCCCGGTTGGCGCGCGGTGGTGTGTTCAAGATCTCCACGCTCCGCAAGCTGGTGACGGCGGCGACGACGGTCGAGCGCACGCATCTGATCCCGCGTTGGTTTCGCGCCGAGGACCCGGCCCGGCTGTGCGAGGTGCTCGCGGAGGCCCCCTTCTCCCTCCGCCGGCTGGTGCTCGAGCTGCAGCCCGACCTCGCGCGAACGGCGCTGCGACCGTGGCTCGCCGATCCCGCGCTGTACGCGGCGGTCGAAGCGAGCCTGCGGCTCTCGCTCGCGGATGAGTCCCTCGCCTTCGTGCTCGTGCTCACGACGGGGGGCCTGAGCCACCTGGGCTACGTGGACGAGTGCGTGCGGCGGCTGCGCGAGCTCGAGCGCGCCCCGGAGGCGGTGCGTTCACTCCTCGCTGCGCTGCAGACCGCCCACATCGCGTGGATGCAGGGGCCCAACCGCTCGGGGCTCGCGGTCGACGGCGACGGCTTCGACGAGGAAACGCGTGCCGCGCAGCGCACCTACGCCGCGCTCGGCGACGAGCTGGCGCGCCTCGTCTGAGACTCGTGCTCGTTGCGCAATAGCGCGTTCGCGGCGAGACAACAGTGGAGGCGCACGGCCGGCGCTACCGTGAGCACATGTTGTTCACGCCGTTCCAGCTCGGTCGCCTGCAGTTGCCCAACCGGGTCGTGATGTCGCCCATGACGCGCTCGCGCGCACCGGGCAACGTTCCCGGCGAGCGGCAGGCTCGCTACTACGCGCAGCGGGCGACCGCAGGGCTGATCATCACCGAGGGGACCTCACCATCGCCGAACGGCCTCGGCTACGCGCGCATCCCGGGGGCCTACAGCCGCGAGCAGGCCGCGGGCTGGAAGCTGGTCGCCGATGCGGTGCACGCCGCCGGCGGCCGCATCTTCGTGCAGCTCATGCATACGGGCCGCATCGCGCATCCGGCGAACATGCCCGCGGGCTCGCGGGTGCTGGCCCCGTCCGCGATCGCGGCGCCGGGACAGATGTATACGGACACGGCCGGCATGCAGGCTCATCCCGTGCCGGAGGCGATGACGGCCGACGACATCGCGGTCGCGATCGCGGAGCACGCGCAGGCGGCGCAGCTCCTCGTCGGTGCGGGCATCGATGGGGTCGAGCTGCACGGGGCGAACGGCTACCTCATCGAGCAATTCCTGAACGGCGCCGCGAACCACCGGACCGATGCCTACGGCGAGCGGACGCGGTTCGCCGTCGAGGTGGCGCGCGCGGTGGCGGCGGAGATCGGCGGCGATCGCGTGGGCATGCGCGTGTCGCCGTACGGCGTGAACGGCGGGCTCACGGCCGACGACAAGACGGATGCGACGTACCTCGAGCTCGCGGCCCAGCTGTCGCAGCTCGGCCTGGCGTACATCCACGTGGCCAACCACTCGTCGATGGGCGCCCCGCCGGTGCCCGAGAGCATCCAGCGCGGTATCCGCGAGACGTTCCGCGGGGCGTACATCCTGTCGGGCGGGTACGACCGGGCGCGAGCCGAGGCGGATCTCGAGGCGCGCCGCGGCGACCTGGTGGCGTTCGGGCGGCCGTTCCTCGCGAATCCCGACCTGGTAGCCAAGCTCTCCGCGAACGCCGAGCTGCTACCGGCCAATCCGGCGACGTTCTTCACGCCGGGTGACGAGGGCTATCTCGTGTAGCAGCGGTCCAGGGGTGTATCGTGCGCGCGACATGGCGCTCTCCCCGATCAATGCCCTGGCTCACACGATCTTCCCGAACTGGCTCCGCATCAAAGGGCCGGCGACGGCGATGTCGGCGCTCGAGCGGAAGGACCTGGTCTATCTCGACTCGCTGTGGCAGCAGGCGTACGTCACCCACAACCCGCAGATCTACACCGTGCAGCGCGATCCGTATCGCGTCGCCGTGGTGTCACTGCCCACGCCGAAGGATATGGGCGACGCGCACATGTGCGGCATCGCGGTGAAGAAGACCGAGCCGGGGACGGCGAAGTACTACTTGCTCGAGCACGACTACGTGCTCGCCACGAAGCAGAACCGCACGATCATCACGCAGAAGGAAGGCCGCGAGACGATCAAGCACGGCGAGGGCCCGGCGCTCACCGGCGACTTCGCTGTCGACGCCCCCGCGTTCCTCGCTCGCTTCATGAACGTGCTCGAGACCGGGCCGACCGGCACCCTGCCCAGGTAGTCGTCCGAGGACGAGGGTGTCGCAGGGGTCCGACCCCTGCGACACCGCGAGCATCGGTCACTCCGGCGGCCGCTCGTCATCGAGGACGAGGCGCAGACCAGCCGGCAAGGTGTCACCGAGAGCCACACGCTCTTCGCGCGCTTCGAGAGCCACGATCTGCTCCACGAGCACGGCCGCGCGATCGCCGCCCGGCATGCCCCGCACCGTCTCGGCGACCTGCGCCCGCACGTTGTCCTCGAGATCGCGCGCGCGGTCACCCGTGCGACGGGCGAGCTGCGCGAGCGGAAACGCCGTCTTGTCGGGCTCGGGCCAGTCCCACGCGAGCAGCTCACCGAGCCAGGCCTGGATCTTCGACGCCGGCACCACTGCATCGAGCGGCCCGTAGAGCGGCACGCGCGCGCCGACGCGAGACAGGGCCCACAGGTGCACGGAGTCCTCGCGGCCCTTGCGCGTATCCATGCGCCGCATCAGCTCGTCGCCAAGCTTGATCTTGTGCTGGACGGACAGTCGCTCGAGCGACGCCACCACGCGCCAGATCTCCGCGAGCTCCTGCTTGCTGGCCTTCAGCTCGGCGAGCTTCTTCTGCTGCTTCGCGCTTGGCAGGAGGAGCTGCGAGAGGCGATCCCAGAACTGATCCTGCTGGCCCTTCGCGAGCCCACCGGCGATGCGACGCCAGGTGATCCACCACGCGAGGCGACCGGGCTCGCTCTTGGGATGCGTGAGGTTCTCGTTGAAGACGCCCCACATCACCCGCGCCCGCCACGCATCGAGGGGTGCGCCCGTGCCGGGTCGCAGGAGGAAGCCGGCGAGGTTCAGCCAGCGCTGCTCGTGGTCGGCGGTCTTCTTGCGATCTGCCGCCACCTCGGCGAGCGCATCGAACAGCGCCCGCGCCGTCTGCAGCGACCAGTCATCGCGGCGCGCCTCGAGCAGCGTCTCGAGGTCGCGCATGAGCGTGGCCAGGTGCGCGCCCGTCTTGAACGCGGTCTGGATCATCGCCTTGCCCTCCTCGGTCCGAGGATGCGCGGTCGTCTCCACTTCCTGCGTCGGGGCCACGCCGCCCGAGCGCATGTCGAAGGCGAGCTTCCAGGTCTCGGACCCCGCCGCCGTGTCGACGCAGTAGATCTCGAGCGCGCCGAGCGCGGTGATATGCACCTCGAGCCGCACGGTCACTTCGCTGCGTCCACGCGCGCGCAGCACCGTCACGATCGGCGGCAGCTCGAGCAAGTCGCTGCCGTCGTCGATGGTCTCCGCCTTGCCGTCGCCGACGGGCACGAGCGCGTTCGGCTGGTCATCGCGCGAGCTCGACGAATACAGGCGGAAGCTGACGGGCCGGTTCGTGACGAGCTGGAAGTCGCGCGCGAGCTGCACGCGGGCTCCATCGTCGAGGCCCGACGGAGCGAGACACACCGCGAGCCGACTCGCATCGGCCGTCTCGACGCCGATGTAGAACGCGCGCGGGGTCCCGCCCTTGATGCGCGTGGCGAGCCCGCGGCGTACGAGGCCGTAGTACGCGGCTCCTTGCGCGACGGCGAGCTCGGGCAGCTCCGAGGGCAGCTCGCGCGGCGGGGTGTCCTGCCACTGTCCGATCTGATCGAGCACGCGCTGCCGCAGCGACGTCGGGGTCATGGCGCCGCCGTTGAACAGCACCGCATCGATGCGGTCCGCCCCGTGGCGCGAGAGGAAGCTCGCGAGGTGGCGCGTGATGGCCGGATCCGCGGCGTACGGCAGCCCGAACTCCTGCAGGCCACCGCGGCCACGTGCGACGGGCGCATCCTTCGCGACGAGCGGGAAGAAGCCGTCGAAGAGCACGCTCTCCAGCTCCGCACGCGTGATCTCGTCACGCAGGTTGCCGCCGATCAGCTTGCTGCCGCGACCGGCGACGTTGATCGGAGCGACGTCGGGCGCCCCGTCGGCGAGGAGCGTCTCCTTCGCGAGCCGACACGCGTGAACCAGCCCGTGCCACTGCAACGCATCGAGCTTCTTGCCGCTCTTCGCGACCACGCGCTGCTCGACGATCTTCGCGAGCGTCAGATCGAGGTTGTCACCGCCGAGCAGCAGGTGATCGCCAACCGCGGTCCGCGTGAAGGCGTCGCCGCCCTCATCGACGTCGATCAGCGTGAAGTCCGTCGTGCCACCACCGACGTCGAACACGAGGAGGTGCTCGCCCGGTGCGAGCTCCTTGGAGCCGCGCGTGTTCGCGATCCAGGCGTAGAACGCCGCCTGTGGCTCCTCGAGGAGCACCACGTCGGGATAGCCCGCCGAGACCGCCGCCTGCAGCGTCAGCTCGCGCGCCGCTTCGTCGAACGATGCCGGGACCGTGACGAAGACATCCTGCTCGTCGAACGTGTCGTCGGGATGATGGTGGTCCCACGCCTCGCGGATGTGGCGCAGCACCAGGGCCTGCGCGTTCACCGGCGAGAGCTTCGGCGTGGGAGGGCCCTCGGTCTCCGTGTGGCCCCAGGGGAGGATCGCGGCCTGGCGGTCCACGCCTGGGTGGCACAGCCATGACTTCGCCGACGCGATCATGCGCGATGCCATGCGCGCGCCCTGCGACCGCGCGAGCTCGCCGACCACGGCCCGCACATCCTTCGCGGGGCCGGCCTGCCACGGCACGAGGGTCTCGTGGGGCGCCAGATCGATCTCCCCCGCCAGGTACACGAACGACGGCAGCTGCCGCCGATCGGCCACTTCGCCTGGTGCGACCAGCTGCGGGACCTCGAACGTACGCACACGTGGATCGGCCGCGGCCGTGTCCACGTACGCGACCGCGGAGTTCGTCGTTCCGAGATCGATGCCGATGAGGTACCGCGCGCTCACGTTGCCCCCGGAATCTAGCGCCGGCGTGACGGAAGCGGGGGCCACGTCGCACGTATCGCGCGTGAAGGTCAGAATGCTGCTTAGCACCGCCGCCCTGCTCCTCACGGGGTGTCCCGACCGGCAGATCGCCATCGTCGAGCCCGACCAGGTGAAGGTCGAGAGCAAGGACATCCCGGTCAACCCGAACCGGAAGCTCGACATCCTCTTCCTGATCGACAAGTCCCCGACCATGGAGGACGAGCAGACCGCGCTCGCGGCCAACTTCCCGCGCTTCATCGAGAGCCTCTCGCAGGTCGAGGGCGGCCTGCCAAGCATTCACATCGGCGTCATCTCGCAGGACATCGGGGCGGGCGGGCTCACCGTCGGCGGCAACTGCGAAGGTCCGGGCGACGACGGACGCTTGCTGAGCCAGCCGCGTATCGCCGGCTGTACCCCTCCGAACGGCAACTTCATCGCCGACATCGATCAGGGCAACGGCAACCGCATGAGGAACTACACGGGGTCGCTCGAGGAGACGTTCTCGTGCATCGCGAGCCTCGGCCCCGATGGCTGCGGCTTCGAGCAACACCTCGGCTCGCTCGACAAGGCGTTGCACAGCGCCGCGAACACCGGCTTTCTCCGCGAGGACGCACTCCTCGCGATCATCATCATCTCGGACGAGGACGACTGCACGGCGAAGGACCCCACCATCTTCCAGCCGGGAACGAACGCCGCCGGTCCGTTTGGCGACTTTCGCTGCTTCCAGTGGGGCTGGGAGTGCGACGAGGGTCCGCTCGGGCGCGAGCCGGGCACGTACACCAACTGCCGCCCGCGCGAGGACTCGCCGTTCCTCCACGCGCCCGATACGTTCGTCGACCGCATCAAGGCGCTCAAGGCCGACCCGAAGCAGATCATCGTGTCGACGATCATGGGCCCGTCCATGACGACGTTTCCCGCCGCCGAGACGACGACGGTCATCACCGATCCGGTGACGGGTGGCCCCAAGCTCGCGCCCGCGTGCACCGTCGGTACGCAGTCCGCGTCGTCCATGCCGCGCCTGGCGTACTTCGCCGAGCAGTTCCCCGATCGCAACTCGTTCTTCTCGCTGTGCAACGACGATGACAACGACGGCCAGGCCGACCTCGAGCAGGGCCTGTCGCTCGTGGCCCAGCTCATCAAGCGCGTGTTCGGCAACCCCTGCTTCGAGAGTGACGTCACGCAGGAGGATCTGGATCCCAGCAACCCGGGCCTCCAGCTCGAGTGCGCCGTCTCCGACAAGACCGAGACCACCGAGACCATCATCCCCGCATGCCGGATGGCCGATGCCACGACGCCCGCCGCGGATGCCAAGCAGCCATGCTGGTACGTGAAGCCCGACCCGGCGCAGTGCAAGGACTACCCGTCGAAGCTCGTCTTGGCGGTGCACCCCGAGGATCGGACGGTTCCCGCGGACACGCACCTGATGGTTCAGTGCGTCACGCAGTGATGGGGAGCTGGGTCTGTAGCCGGCGAATCGAGTCCCGCCATGCGAGAGAGCGGCGTGCACACCGATGCACGACTCGCGCAAGCATGCGATCGGAAAGGATCCCTCGGACGGTGTAGGTGCGCGAGGTGCCGTCGGCGTGTCGACGGTGATCACCACGAGCCCGGGTGGCACATCCGTCGCAGTAGCTCCTCGCCACGATGGCGGTTCGAATGTTTCCTGCGCAGGGCTCCGGGATGGTCCCCACCCTCGTCGCGCCGAACGCGCCACGGGGCTCCCTTCCGACGCCACCGGCGGAGTTCGCGGAGGGCACGACCTCGAACAGCCCCGCCTACGGCCCGGCCCGGCCCGGCGTCCTGCGCAGCAACCCGTCCGTCACTCCCCCCCGCCCCGGGGCGGCAATCCCGGCGCCTCACCAGC
>JALHPV010000198.1 GCA_022842285.1 Kofleriaceae bacterium | reverse complement strand
TCAAACCGATCGCGCCGCCGGTGGAGAGGGCGGCGAGGCGCGCGATGGTGTTCTCGAGCTGGCGGACGTTGCCGGGCCATTCGGCGCGGACGAGCGCGTCGATGAGAGCGGGCTCGAGCGTGATGGTGCCGAGGCCAAACTTCTCGCCGTAGCGGCGGGCGAACTCGGCGGCGAGCGCGGGGATGTCGTCCTTGCGATCGCGGAGTGGGGGCACGACCATCTCGACGACGGCGAGTCGGTAGTAGAGGTCCTCGCGGAAGGTGCCCGCCTTCGCTTCGGCAGCGAGGTCGCGGTTGGTCGACGCGACGACGCGGACGTTGACCTTGTCGATGCGGCCCGAGCCGACGGGCTGGATCTCGCCCTCCTGGAGGGCGCGCAGGAGCTTCGCCTGCACGAGGGGAGGGAGCTCGCCGACCTCGTCGAGGATGAGCGTCCCGCCGTCGGCCTGTGCGAAGAAGCCGGGGCGACCGGCGACTGCGCCGGTGAAGGCGCCCTTCGCGTGCCCGAAGAGCTCCGCGTCGGCGAGGTCGGGGGGCAGGGCGGCGCAGTTGAAGCGAATGAGCGGCTTGCGAGCGCGCGAGGATTGCGCGTGGAGGAGCTCGGCGACGAATTCCTTGCCGGTTCCGGTCTCGCCACGCACGAGGACGGTGACGTCGCGCGAGGCGACGCGCGAGGTGGCTTCGAGGAGGCGCCGCATGGGGCGCGAGTTGCCGACGATCCGGCGCCCGAGCGTCTGCTCGGCGGTCATGCGGCGGTTGTCGATGCGGAGGCGGCGGGCCTCGAGCGCGCGCTCGATCAGGAGCGTGATCTCGTCGATATCGAAGGGCTTCGCCTGGTAGTCGTAGGCGCCGCTCTTCATCGCGGCGACGGCGACCTTTTCGCTGCCGTGAGCAGTGAGGAGGATCACCGGCAGCGCCGGATCGCGGGCGACGATGTGCCCCATCAGCTCGATGCCATCCATGCCGGGCATGGACAGGTCCGTCACGACCGTGTCGGCCTCGTCGAGCTTGGTGAGGGCCTCCTGACCGGAGCCCGCGGTGACGACGCGATGACCGCGCTCCGTGAGTAGCTCCGACAGGGTGAAGAGAACGCCAGGCTCGTCATCGACGAGCAGGACCGAGGTCATGCGGCTTGTCCTGCGGGAAGTGCGATGCGCGCGGTGGTGCCCTTGCCCGGCGTGCTCGTGTACTCGAGCTTGCCGCCGTGCTGCATGATCACGCCCTGCGCGAGCACGACCCCGAGGCCCGTGCCGTTCGGACGCGTGGTGAAGAACGACGTCCCGAGCCGGGTCATGTCGTCGGGGGAGATGCCGCGCCCGGTGTCGACGACGTCGAGGACGATGCCCTCGGGCTCGGCGTGGAGCTTCAGCGCGACGGAGCCGCCGTTCGGCGTGGCCTCGATCGCGTTGGAGACGAGGTTGATCAGCGCCTCCTTGAGGCGCCGCGGATCGCCCTTCACCTTGCCGGCCGTCCCCGCGATCGAGGTGGCGACGCCCGCTTGCTGCGCACGGCCATCGAGAACATCGAGGACGTCGCGGCCGAGCACGACGAGATCGACGGGCTCGGGCTTCAGGTCTTCGAGCGGACGGCTGAAGGACAGGTACTCGTTCAGGATGGTCTCCATGCGGGAGATCTCGGAGGCGACGACCACGAGCCGCTCCTGCGTACGTTCGCTCTCCGGTGTGCGAGCGACGAGCTGACACAGCCCCTTGATCGATGCGAGCGGGTTCTTGAGCTCGTGGGCGACCTTCGCGCCCACGTTCTGGAGGCGACGCGCCTGGGCCTGCACATCGGCGAGGCGCTCGTCGCGGAGACACGCCATCGACTCGCCGGCGCGCGTGGCGGAGACGGCGAGCTTGGTCACGAGCAGGTGCGCCATGAACACGAACCAGCACAAGGAGAGCGCCATGCCGATCGTGTAGTAGGGCTGGGCGAGCTGCGGTCCGGTGATGCTGAGTGGCAGCGCGGCCGTCGCGACGATCACGAGGCCGTTGCCGACGGCCACCCACCGCGCGCCGTTGTGCGGTCCGAAGAAGAGCAGGGAGACGATGGCCGGCAGGACCATGCTCGGGAGGAAGATCGAGTGGATGCCGCCGGTGAGCCCCGTCGACACGCTGACGAAGACGAGCGCCGAGACCGACATCGCCATGACAGACGTGGGGAGGCGCGCCGCGTCCTCCATACAGCCCATGATCCAGCGATGCGCGATCTGGAAGGCGGTGTAGCACCCGGCGAGCGTGAGGATGCGCCAGAGCGGATACCCGCCCAGAAACAGCAGGCCAAACGTCGAGAGCTGGACGAGCGTCCCGACCCCCATGACCCAGCGCGAGGTCCGGCGAACTTCGGTGACGAAGAAATGATCACGCTGGCGCCGCCATAGGCTCTCGACCGAGATTCCCTGGGACGTCGTGGCAGCCACGGGCGATCGCTCTGCCAGCGTCATGCCAGAGCCTCGTGATCCCGCCGCATCCAGCGTCGCCATCTCGCAACTCTAATGTACGCACGAGTTCCTGGTCGCTGAAACGACGCGTGGATGGTCACGTTTCGTTCCACTCACTGTAAGGGTGTCCGACACGCGCCCGACGCATCACTGCGAGTTGACGCCTTGCGGCGATGGCATGGCCGATGCTGAGGTCGGCCGCATGAAGAGAGCTCTCGCGGTCGTGCTGCTGGCGGTGTGTGTGCCTGGTGCCAGCGTGCACGCCCAGCCTGTCCCCGATCCCGTCCCTGGACAGCCGACACCGCCCCCGGCCCCCGCGGCGGATTCGTTCGAGGCTGACCTCGACGCGATGGTGGTCGCGAACGGCCTCACGGCGGATGCGGCGGCGAAGGGCGCCGAGAAGGTGTCTCCGACGGTGACGCGCCGGGCGGCCGAGATTGAGGCGGCCATCGCGCAGCTCGAGACCGTCGAGCTCGCCCGCATTCCCCGCGTCAGCATCGAGGCGAGCTACACGCGCCTGTCCTTTATCGATCCGCTCACCCTCGGGATGAACCCGGCGACGGGCGAGCCCATCCAGATTCCGTTCCTCCAGAACAGCTACCTCGGTCGCGCGTCGGTTGGCATCCCGCTCTCCGACTACCTGCTGCGGTTCCCCAAGCTCATCGACGGGGCGAAGCTCGGTGTCGAGGCCGCCCGGCTGTCCCAGCAGACCGGGGCGGTCGACGCCGCACACGAGGCACGCATCGCGTACTACGAGTGGATCCGGGCGCGCCTCCAGACCATGGTCGCCAATCGCCAGCTCACGCAGGTGCGTGCGACCTTGAAGCAGGTGAAGGCGCTCGCCGATGCGCAGCGCGTGTCGAAGGCGGACCTCCTCCGCGTCGAGTCGCAGGAGGCCCAGGCCGAGCAGGTGGCCGATCAGCTCGGGCAGCTCACGGCGCTGCGCGAGGAGCAGCTGCGCATCCTCGCCGGCATCGATCCGTCGGCGGAGATCGCGATCGGCGAGGACTTCCGCACGGACATCGCGGCCGACGCCCAGGCCTCGACCGACGAGCTCCTGACGCAGGCCAAGGCGCAACGCCTCGAGTTCCGCAGCATCGACACCGGCATCCAGGCGAAGGAGATGCAGAAGCGCGCCGAGGATGCGGCCAAGTATCCAAGCCTCACCGCGTTCGCGTCGGCCGACTACGCGAACCCCAACCAGCGCATCTTCCCGCAGACCGAGGAGTTCCGCTTCACGTGGACTGCGGGCGTGCAGCTGTCGTGGACCTTGAACGACACGCTCACCGCGAAGCAGACGCAGCGCCGGATCACCGCCGAGCAGAAGCAGCTGGAGGCAGATCGGGAGAACCTCGCGCGCGGTACGCGCATCCAGATCCTCGCCGCCCAGCAGGCGGTCCACGTCGCGCGGGCCTCCATGGCGTCATCGGCCAAGGGGCTCATCGCCGCCGAGGAGGCGTACCGGGTCCGGCAGGCCCTGCTCGCCGCCGAGCGCGCCACCGCCCTCGACCTCGTCGACGCGGAGACCGAGCTCACCCGGGCCCGCAGCTCGGCCCTGAATGCCCGGATCGACCTGCGCGTCGCCCTGGCGAATCTCGCGTACGCGACGGGGGCGACGAGCCCGAAGCCTCGGTGATGCCCCCGACACCTGTCGGTGCGGCTTACAGGGCCGGGGCCCAGATGACCGCGTTCACGAGCGGTTAGCGCCGCCCCGACTGGCAGGGCTGATGCAGAGCAGGCCGACCATGCGTGCCGCTGGACTTCTGCTCGTCTCGACCCTCTCGCTCGCCGCTGGCGGGTGCAAGCAGACCTCGGAAGGGGCCGCCGAGAAGGCTCCGCCCCCTGCGGCCGTGAAGGTTCCCCTGATGGCGGCCGCGGAGGCGCCGGTGCCGCGCCAGATCGTGCTCACCGGCCTCGTGAAGGCAGATCAGCGGTCCGAGGTCACGGCCGACACCCAGGGCAAGGTCATCGCCGTCCTGGTCGACCGCGGGTCGCGCGTGAAGTTCGGCCAGAACCTGGTGCGCCTCGACGTCCGCACCGCGGCGCTGTCGGGAAAGGAGGCGGCCGCGAACCTCGCCAGTGCCCGGGCGCAGCGCCAGCTTGCGGAGGGCGAGTGCAAGCGGGTCGAGTCGCTGCTCGCGCAAGGTGCCATCACGAAGAGCGAGTACGACCGCCAGATGACGGCGTGTCAGTCGGCGGTCCAGCAGGTCGCCGCCGCCGAAGCGCGCACGCAGATGATCAGCAAGTCGGTCGCGGACGGCATCGTCCGGGCCCCGTTCGAGGGCGTCATCTCCGATCGCAACGTGGAGCCCGGTGAGTGGGTGGCCCCGGGCCGTCCGCTCTTCACGCTCGTCGATGACTCGCCGCTCAAGGTCGAGCTCTCGGTGCCCGAGGCTGCGGTCAGCAAGATCGCGGTAGGGCAGACGGTCTCGCTCAAGGCGACGGCCTACCCGGACGAGCGATTCGCCGCGAAGATCACCCGCGTCGGCGCCGAGATCGGTCGGAGCCGCGCGCTCATCGTCGAAGCGACGATCGATCCCGGCAGCAAGCTCGTCCCCGGCATGTTCGCCGAGGCCGTCGTCACCGTCGATCAAGTGCCTCAGGTCGTGCTGCCCGCGTCGGCCGTGGTCCAGCGCGGCAAGACCAAACACGCGTTCGTGGTCCTGAACGGCGAGGTGCAAGACCGGATCGTCGCCCTCGGCCCCGAGCCGGCGCCCGGCAAGGTCTCGATCCAGAACGGCGTCGCTCCGGGCGAGCAAGTCGTCGTGACCGTGACCGACCAGGTCGTCGACGGCATGCGCGTGGCCGAGTAGCCAGGAGGGAACCACCATGCAGTGGCTATCAAACATCAGCGTACGCCGTCCGGTCTTCGCGACCGTGATGATGCTCGTCCTCGTCGTCGTCGGTGCGGTGGGGTACTCGCGCCTCGGCGTCGACAAGTTTCCCAAGATCGACTTTCCGATGGTCACGGTGGTGACCCCGTATCCCGGGGCTTCACCACTCGCGGTCGAGTCCGATGTCTCGCAGAAGGTCGAGGAAGCGGTGAACAGCGTCTCCGGGCTGGACTCGCTCACGAGCGTCTCCACCGAAGGCGTCTCGCTGGTGATTGCCCAGTTCTCGCTCGAGACTGACACCAATCGCGCGGTCTCGGACATCAACGAACATCTCGCGTCGGTGCTGCGCGATCTGCCGCCCGGTTCCCGTCCCGAGGTGAAGCGAGCGGATCCGGACGCCGCGCCGGTCATCGTGCTGTCCGTCAAGGGCCCCCCAGGCACGTCCACCCGCGAGCTCACGCGCTTCGCCGAGAAGCAGGTCAAGCAGCGCATCGAACGCCTCAAGGACATCGGCGGTGTCGTTGTCCTCGGTGGCCAGGAGCGCCAGATCAACATCCAGCTCGATCCGATTCGACTCGCAGGCGCCGGCGTATCGGCCCTCGAGGTCCAGCGCGCCATCGCCATTGGCAACGTGAACATCCCCGGCGGTCGCATCGAGTCCGGTCCGACGAACACCACGCTGCGCGTCGAGGGCCGCGCCATCGAGGCGAACCAGATCGGCATGATCGTGGTGCGCCAGGTCGGCGACCGTCCCATCCGGGTCGCCGACGTCGCGGATGTCGTCGACTCCGAGGAAGACGCGGAGAGCACGGCCTCGCGCAACGGCGTGTCGGCCATCGCGCTTTCGGTGCGTAAGCAGTCCGGGACGAACACGGTCGCGGTCGTCGATCGCGTGAAGGAGGCCGTCGCCGACCTCCAGTCGAAGATGCCGGCGGGCTACTCCGTCGACGTCGTGCGCGACAACTCGCTCCAGATTCGCACCAGCGCGAATCAGGTCCTCGAGCACCTCATCGTGGGATCGGGACTCGCGGCGCTGGTCGTGCTGCTGTTCCTCGGTAGCCTACGCTCGACGGTCATCGCCGCCGTCTCCATTCCGGTGTCGATCATCTCGACCTTCGGCCTGATGATGGTCGCGGGGTTCACGCTGAACCTCATGACGCTGCTCGCCCTCGCGCTGGCGGTCGGTATCGTCATCGACGACGCCATCGTCGTCCTCGAGAACATCTATCGCTTCATCGACGAGAAGAAGATGAAGCCGTTTCCGGCCGCCATCCAGGCGACGAAGGAGATTGGCCTCGCGGTCCTCGCGACGACCCTCTCGCTGATGGCCGTGTTCCTCCCCGTTGCCTTCATGAGCGGCATCGTCGGCCGCTTCCTCTTCAGCTTCGGCATGACCATGGCGTTCGCCATCGGCGTCTCGATGATCGTCGCCTTCACGCTCACGCCGATGATGGCGGCCCGCATGCTTCCGCCGCCGCCGGCGGACGGGAGCGAGCGTCGCAAGTCGTGGCTCGAGCGCGGCAGCGACTTCCTTTACGCCCCCATCGCGCGCGGCTACACCGGCCTCCTCGCGTTCTTCCTGCGGCACCGCTGGGTGGTGGGACTCATGATCATCGGCTCGTGCATGACAATGGGCCCGCTCGCGAAGAAGGTCGGTGGTGACTTCCTCCCGCCGAACGACGAGGCGCAGTTCGAGGTCTACATCCAGGCGCCCGAGGGGACGAACCTCGAGACGACCACGATGGTGGCCGAGCGTCTCGCGCGCGAGATCCGTCGCTACCCCGAGGTCGACAGCACGCTCGTCACCATCGGTGACAGCGATCGCCGCGAGTCGAACGTCGGCCGCATCTACGTTCGCCTGACCGACCCGCAGACACGGGCCCGGAGCCAGGACGCGGTCATGGAGTCCGTCCGCCAGGAGGTCCTGCCTCCGCCGGGGGCCGATCCCACCCCCGCGACCCTCGCGATCCTCGAGCAGTGGTACCCGCTCATCGGCGTCGATCCGAAGCCCGAGCTCGCACGCATGGCCGACGAGGCGCGCCGCCGCGCCCGCCTACCGGCCGGGACCCGTGTGGCCGCGCAGCTCGTGAACGACTTCTCGGTGGGCGGACAGAACGCGACCGTGTCCTACGTCATGTCGGGACCCGACCTCGACAAGCTCGAGGATTACGGCACCCGTTTGCTCGAGTACATGCGCGCCGTGCCGGGGGTCGTGGATCTCGATTCGTCGCTGCTCGACCCCGTGCCCGAGTCCACGGTGCAGCCCGACCTCGATCGGGCGGCGCTCCTCGGCGTCGATGCGCAGGACATCACGATGACGCTCGCCGTCCTCATCGGCGGCACGGAGGCCTCGACGTTCGAGGACCGCGGCGACCAGTACCCCGTGTTCCTGCGGGCGGCCGAGCAGTTCCGCAACAACACCGAGGCGCTCCAGCTCATCTCCGTCCCGTCCCGCACCCTCGGCCAGGTGCCGCTCTCCGACGTCGTCCGCCTCGGGAGCGGCTTCGCGACCTCCAAGGTCACGCGCCAGTCTCGCGAGCGCGCCGTCACCTTCACGATGAACGTCTCGCCCGGCTACTCCGAGCAGACCATCGTGGACGAGCTGAAGAAGGGCATCGACTCGCTGAAGCTCGCGCCGGGCTACACGGCCGAGCCGTTCGGTCGCTCGAAGGAGATGGCGAAGATGCAGGGCGCCTTCATGTTCGCGATCGGCCTCGCCGTCATCTTCATGTACCTCGTGCTCGCGGCGCAGTTCGAGTCGTGGCTCTACCCGTTCATCATCATGCTCTCGCTGCCGCTGGTGGTGCCGTTCGCCATCATGTCGCTGGCGATCACGGGCGGCTCGCTGAACATCTTCTCGATGCTCGGTGTCATCGTCCTCTTCGCGATGGTGAAGAAGAACGCCATCCTCCAGGTCGATCACGCCAACGGCTTACGGCGGCAAGGTCTGCCACGGACGGAGGCCGTCCTCGCTGCGAGCCGCGACCGTCTCAGGCCGATTCTCATGACGACCTTCGCGTTCGTCGCCGGCATGGCGCCGCTCGTGACCTCGTCGGGTATCGGCTCGGGGTTCTCGAAGGCGATGGCGACGGTCGTCGTCGGTGGCCAGACGCTCTCGCTCGTCCTCACGCTCCTCGCGATTCCCGTCATCTACACGTGGTTCGATGACCTCGCGCGTGGTGGGGCGTGGGTGGTGCGCAAGGTGCGCGGTAATCGCACCGCGGTCGACCGCGGCGAGAACGAGCTCGGTATCGTCGAGATAACGCACTGAGCGCGACCCCACGCCGCGCTCCGGAGCTGTCATATCTTGCGTGGAAATTCGGAGCGAAACGGCTTTCCACCCGCGATCGGGCTCTGGTATGACGCGACCTCCTTACGAAGCTCGCGCTCGTGCCCATGCCGAAACCGAATCGCACCGTAAGCAACTCATCCCGCGACCTGCGCACGCTTCTGCATGTGCCTCAGCACGATCTGCAGTCGCACCTCGCGAGTCGCCTCGAGAAGCTGGGATTTCCCACCCTACGCGCGGCGCACGTCCAGCTCCTCACCGCCATCGGCGGCACGGGCGAGACGGGTGTCCGGTTGTCGGACCTCGTGGCTGACGTCATGCTTCCGAAGCAGACGGTCGGCGACCTCCTGGACGAGCTCGGCACCATGAAGATGGTCGAGCGCTTCCCCGACCCCGACCACGGCGTCATCAAGCGCGTCCGCCTCGGCCCGAAGGGCAAGGTCTGGGCATCCGAGGTCAAGAAGGTCTCCGCTGCGACCGAGGCCAAGTGGGCCGACCGGCTCGGCAGCAAGAAGATGCGGTCCCTGCGCGCCCTCCTCGAGGAGCTGGCGGCGACGGTGGAAGACCGCACGACGAACGGCGTGAACGGCGAGTCCAGCCGCTCTCGCAGCCGCTAGTCCCGAACCATGGGGGCCGCCCCCCGTGACCGGCGGGCCCGCTAGAAGAAGCTGTAGATCAGCGAGGCCTTCATCGTCGTGTCGAGCTTCGAGGCCTCGGGCACGAACATCGGGGCCAAGCCGGCGATGTTGAGCGGGGCGGGGCGGTGGTCGTAGCGCAGCTCGATGGCCGTCTGGACGGCGAGGTTCTTCCCGATCTTGGCGGAGATGGCGACCTTGCCGTTCACGCGGGTGTCCATGAAGGCGCCGCCGTCGCGGCCGGTTGGCAGGTTCAGGGAGTTCAAGTTGGTGAGCGCCTCGAGCGATGCGTCGAGGGTCGTGCCGGCCGTCAGCTCGTCGTGGTGGCCGAGGAAGCCGCGGGCCGAGTGAATGTTGAGTGAGTTGCCACTGACGAGATTCTCGTGCGAGAAGTCGTAGCCGAGCTCGGCGGTGGTCTCGGCGGTGTCAGTCTTGTACACCTGACGGGCGTAGCCGAGCTGGGCGCCGTAGACGCCTTCCTTGCCAGCGGGCACGTCGCGGCTGCCGAGGGCAGCAGCAAAGAGCGAGTTGTGCTTTGTGAGGAAGCGGTCGTAGCGAATCCTCGCGGCCATGGCTTCGGCGGTCTCCGACGTCACGGTGGTGATTTCAGCTTCGTTGTCGATGAGGCCGTTCCCGTTCGTGTCGTCGATGACCCGGATGCCGGAGCGGGCGTAGGTGAGGCTGCCCTCGAACGCGAGCTTGTTCTGGCCGGTCTTCCGCGTGGCCTTGGCCCCGGCGGTGACCGTGGTCGTCTCGGAGTTACCGGTGGTGAACACGACGCCGGCCTCGGTCGAGGCGGACCACTCGACGTCTTTGACCTTCTCGACCTCCTCCGCCTTGCCGTAGGTGAAGGTTGGATCGGCGAACGCGGGGGCGGTCACCGCCAGCGTGGCGGTGAGCGAGAGCAGCAGGCTACGCATATCGTTACTCCGTGCGAGGAATTGCGCGGAGACGATAGCCGAAGCGGTGGCGGGATTCGATCAAGTCACCGATCTCGGACTTGAGGAGCGCCCGCCGCACGCGTCGCACGAGCTGCTTCACGTGGTTCTCGGACGGCTCGCGCGTATCCCACGAGAGGTCGGCGATGAGCTCCGACGAGCGGACGAAGCCGCGAACGAGCTCGGGCTGGTGACGCTCGGACGCCATGCGCCGGATCATGAGGGCCATGAGCTCGAACTGCGTGGTGGTGAGCTGGACCTGCTTGCCGTCGACTTCGATGAGGCCGCCGCCGCCGCCGGTGGGCTCGTGCATGCGGAAGGACATCGAGGGGAGACCGACATCCGTGGTCTCTTCTTCTTCGATCTCGCCACCGCCGGCGACGGCCACGCGCGGGGCGGGCGCGGTGTCACTCATCGAGAGCGTGACGGTGCGGCCGACGCGTGGCGTGGGGAGCCGGGTGACGTCCTCGACAAAGTAGAAGGCGATGTGGCCGAAGCGGATGCGGTCGCCGTCGTGGAGCTCGGTGGCGCTCTCGACGAGCTTGTCGTCGTGATACGTGCCGTTCGCCGAGCCGAGGTCGCGCACGGACCAGGAGGCGGTGCCGCTGCCCGTGTTGAGGGCGTCGATGCGGGCGTGGTTGCGCGAGACGGATGGCTCGAGCACGGCCATGCCCGCGCCTTCGACCTGGCGGCCGATCATCATCTGCGCGTCGAGCTGATGGGGACGCCCCCACAGGTCGATCAGGGCGGCGAGAGTCGGGGCGCTCCCGACCCGCTGGACTTGCTCGGGAATGATGCGGATCGGACTCGAGAGGTCATCCCGGCACTCTTCACAGAGCACCCCCACCTCTGCGGGCCGTTGCCGGCACACCGGGCACATCACGCACGGAGCCTATCATTCAAACGCGGTGTAACGCTTACCTTGTACCGGCTCCTCCGAGTTATCGTGACCGATCGCAAACTCGAACGGGAACGACAAGGCGGAGATGCCATCGATGCCTGCGGTCATGAGCTGGAAGTGCAGGTGTGGGGTCGACGAGTAGCCGGTGTTCCCCGAGAGCGCGAGCGTCTGGCCCCGCTTGACCCGATCGCCGGCCTGCACGCTGAGGCTGCTCGGGGCGAGGTGCATGTACTCGCCGAGGGTCCCGTCGTCGTGAAGAATGAGGACGAAGTTAACCTTCTTGTGATCGAGGAAATCTCTCGTGTTGCCGGACCCGACGGCCTCGGCATGCGCGGCCACGACGATGCCTTCGCGTGAGGCACGGACGGTGGTGGCCACGGGGCAGTCGAAGTCGACGGCGTATTCGTTGCTGCCCTTGTGAGAGAACTCGCCGTGGAAGCCCTGGAGCACCGAGTACGTGCTGCCCTTGGTGAACGGCAGCGCGTACGCGTATTGCGTGGGGCGCGAGCGCGGGTCGCCCCAGCGTCCACGGAACACGAGCGCGCGCCGGTAGCCGACGGAGGCGTCGATCTGCTGCAGCGTCGCGAGCTTCACCCACGGGCCGGCGCCGTTCACCCGGTCAGCGGCGGGAATGAACGTCGAGCCCGAGAGCGGGCTCGTGCCGCGCACGTTTGCGAACGTGGTGATGTCCCACCGGATGACGACCGGCACCATGTACCGGTTGCGTACGATCTGCGTGAGCTCGGTGCCCTTGCGGTAGAGGTCGAACTCGAGCGCGCCGCCGTCGAAGGCGAAGTCGACGAGGTGATCCTGCCGATCCCCGAGCGTGGTCGGATCGACGCTGGCCTGGCTCAGATCGTCGAGGGTGCCCGCCGCACCGCCGCCATCCATCGGCTGCGGATCGAACCCCGGCTCCTGGATCTCGGGTGTCGACTGCGCCGGACAGCCGGCGAGCACGAGGGCGACAAGCCACGTGATGCGATGCATACCCCAGTGCATGGTACCCCCAGAGCTCAGAGCGCAGGCGGGTTGGCGAGACATGCCGTCAGCTCGGGAGTCTGCGTGAACCCGCAGTCCCCGTTGGCCTGCGGCTCGCACCGCGTCTTCTCGTAGCAGGCGTACTCGGGGCGCATCACGCAGGTCGTCTCGACGTTGGTACCGACGGGCACGCAGACCTGGCCACTGCAACCGCTGCGCTGGCATGCCTCGGCGCGCGTGGCGTCCGGGCCCGGCGGGAGGGCGCGGCCCGAGTCAGGCCCATCGGTCGGAGGAGCCGGATTCGGCCTGGCACCGCATGCGGCGGCGATCACGCACGCGATGAGCGCGGTTGTCCTCATGGCGTGAGCATATCGGGCCGATTGGCGGCGAGCCACCCCGCGAGCGTCGCCGTCAGTCCGAGGACGAGCTCGGGGGCGCGCCGGGCCGCGGCCGCGAAGGCCTCGCGATCGAGCTCCACCACCTCCGTGGGCCCCTCCGCGCTGATCGTGGCCGCCCGCGGAGCCTGCGTCAGGACGGCGAGCTCGCCGACCACGCCGCCCGGGCCGATCGCGCGTGCGGGACCATCACCGCGGCGCGCGAGGAGCTTGCCGCTCGCGACGATCGCCATCGTGGCCCCGGCCGCGCCCTCGGTGAACAGCACGCCCTCGACGTTCTTGCGCGTCGCGCGCCGGGCGAGCTCGGCGAGCGCGGGCCCGGGCAGCTGCGCGAACAGCGCCGGTGCGCGCAGGGCAGCCAACGTTGGCTCGAGGTCCGCGAGCTTGCCGTCGACCAGATCCGCGAGCCACGGATCGTGGGCACGCAGCCCCGCGGTCGATCCGGCCGGGGCCGCCGGGCGAAGCCACCGCTCGAGCACCGCCAGGATCTCCGGCGAGCCGGCTTGCAGCTCCTGCACGACATCGAGTGCGCGCTTCCGCGCCAACTCCGTGCCGATGACGAGTCGGCGCGCGGTCGCGGTCAGGGTCGCCGGATCGCGGCCCGACGCGGCCGCCTCGACGGCGACTGCCCACAGCAGGCGCGCGACGCAGCTCCGCGTTGCGAGCTCGATCTCGGCCTTCACCAGCGGTGAGGCCGGCGCCGAGGCATCGCGGGTGTCGAGGTGCGCCCCGAGGGCGGCGAGGGCGGCGGCGCGCGCGACCGCGATGGGCTCGGGCGGCAATGTGCCGCCTCCGCGCGTGATGGCGAGGGCCGTACGGAGTGCGGCGTGCGCGACCTCGGCGTCCGGGTCGGCGAGCAGGATCGCGACGATGTTCGTGCCCGC
>JALHPV010000197.1 GCA_022842285.1 Kofleriaceae bacterium | reverse complement strand
CATTCGTCATCAGGCCATCGACCATGAGCGGCATGTCGTGGCAGCCGCCGCAGTGCCGGCTGGCCGTCGGGCCGAGGTCGTGCCGCATGAGCTCGACGTTCACGCGGTAGATGGGGTTGCCGAACGAGGCGAAGGAGTGCGCGCTCGTCGACCACTGTGCCTGCGCGTCGGGGTGACAGGTGCCGCAGCTGTCGGCGTCGGCGAGTAGCTCGCCATCGGTCTCTTCGCCGCCGGGCAATCGCTCGCCCACGACCGCCACCAGGCTCGGAGAGAGCTCACCCGGAGGACGCGGCAGGGCCGTGTTCGCGAGAGCGATGCTGGCGCGTGTGAGCTCCTCGGCCGTGACGCCGTGACGAGCGGGCGCGACCGCGGGTGGCTCGGTCCCCCCGCATGCCAGGAGCAGTGCGCCCATGGCGACGGCGAAGCATCCCTGTCCCATGTCAGCCCTCCAACGCCCCATGCCTGTTCAGGATCTACGCTTTCGTCCGGCGGGGGCGGCGCCGCAGCACGAAGGCCGCGCCGAGGCCGAGGAGGCCGGCGCTCCCCGCGAGGCCGCCCATGCCCTGGCCGGACGCGTCGCACGTGCAGCCCTGGCCCTTGCTCTTGAACCCCGCCCCGTCGGGCAGCGGCACGCCCGCCTTCACGCCGATCTCGGGGATGTCCTGGGCGACGAGGTTGGGGAGCTGGACGTTGCCGCGGGGGGCGAACGCGAGGTCCTTGGCCGGCTTCGTCCCTTCGGCGATCTGCTGGTCACCCGGGGGGCCGCCCCAGATGCCGCGCCGCGGGGCGTCGCAGGTGATGGCGCCGGTCCAGGCATGGCGGATGGCGTAGCGCGCCTGGAAGTTGTTCATCGAGTCGGGGCGCGCCCGCTCCTCGAGCCGCTCCTGGGCGTCACGGATCTCGCGGCCACCGACGATCGCGTCGACTGCCTTGAACACGAGGTCGTCGGGCGCCCCTTCCTTGCCGTAGCGCGCGTGCAGGCGCGTGAGGACGAAGCCGTAGTACCCGTTCGGGTCATTCAGCACGTCGGCGCCGAGGGTCATGAAGTCGTTGCCGTCGAGCTGGGGGCCCGGGCACGGATCGCAGGTCGAGGCGTCCCAGGCGTATTCGGTGACGATCGCGCCGGGGTTCTGCTCGACGGTACGATCGAACAGCGCGGCGTAGAACTCGCCGAAGCGCGTGCGGACCTCGTCCTTCACGTCGAGGTTCGTCGGGATGGTGACGTTCTTGTAGTTGCCGACCTCGTAGCGCTGGTTCGGCGACAAGATGCTGACGATCAGGTCCTGGGTGCCGCTCGAGTTCGCGAGGCCGAGGCGAATCGGCAGCGCGAAGTCGTCGGTGTCGTAGTGAAAGCGCAGCGGCGACAGCATCGCCTGCCCGTTCTCGAAGCGAACCTTCTTGGGGTCGACCTTCGCGACGAAGAACTTCGACCCACTCTCGACGTAGGGCCGGAGCAGCGGCTCGGCGCCCTCGGGGATCTTGTACTTCTGATCGCGCAGGAAGCGGTCGAGGCCCGTCGACTCCGTCGCCGACAAGATCAGGATGTTGTATTCGCCGACCGTGAACTTCGCCTCGATGGTGACCCCGTAGTCGCCACCCGCCGCCGACATCGGGCTCGGCGGGGCCATGCCCGACTCCATCGTCCTGGCCATGTCGTAGTCGGGCATCGGCGGGGCGCACGGGTCCTGCTCCCAGTACTCGACGAGCCGCGGCGCGCCCATGGTGTCGACCTTGTCGAAGACGTCCTTCGGCAGGGTCTTCACATCCGATTCCTTGAGCACGGTCGGCACCGGCACCACCATCGCGAAGTCCGACGGCGGCCCCTGGTAGTTGTTCTGCATCGACAGCACGGTTCGCGTGCCGGCGCGCATGAGCACGACCTGGGTCGCGTTGTTGAACATCTCGTCGCCGGCCCCGTTGATGTAGAAGCCGCAGAACGCGTCTGCGGTGCGGGGGGCGAGCGTTGCCGTACCGAGTAGCGCTGCGAGCGCTGCGAGACCGATTCTCATCACTTCCTCCTGGATGGCCGCCTCCGGACGAGCCCCCGGAGGAGCAAGAGACCGCCGATCATGAACGCCGTGGACGTGCCTTCATTACGGTCAGACGTCTGACAGCAGCCGCCGCTCTGCTTTTCTCGCGTCGGGAGAACGCCCGTGTCGGGCTTGGTCGCCGGCGTCGCTACCGCGGCGCTGCCCGATCCGGGCTCGGGATCCTTCGCCGCCACCACGACAGGCTCCGGTCCCCCCGCCGTCACGCCCAGCTCGGGGATATCGGTCAGCACGGCCGCCGCCAGCTTCACCTCCCCGCGCGGGGCAAAGGCGAGATCGACCGCGGGCTTGGTCTGCGTGGACTGTCCGCTCGGCGGACCACCCCAGCGCTCCCGCTTCGGGTCCTTGCAGGTGATGGGCCCGGTCCACGGATAGCGGATCGCGTAGCGGCCCTGGAAGTTGTTGTAGCTGCCCTTCTCGGCGCCGTGCTCCAGCTTGCCCCCCGCGGCCAGGTGCTCGCGTCCGCCGACGATCGGATCGGCCGCCTTGAAGGTCAGATCGTTGGTGA
The DNA here is from genome assembly GCA_022842285.1 of Kofleriaceae bacterium. Classification (GTDB taxonomy): domain Bacteria; phylum Myxococcota_A; class Polyangia; order Haliangiales; family Haliangiaceae; genus JABFXX01. Next base: position 10,769 of record JALHPV010000197.1, on the reverse strand, counting down.
TGTCCTTGCCGTACCGGGCGTGGAGGCGGGTCAGCACGAAGCGCTGGCCGCCGCCCCAGCGCGCCTCCTCGGGGTTCTGCCCCGCGAGCACGTCCGCGCCGAGCGTCGCGAAGTCGTTGTAGCCGAGCGTCGGTCCCGGACACGGATCACACGTGCCGGCATCCCACGCGTACTCGGTGACGACCGCCCCCGGATTTTTCTCGAGCGTGCGGTCGAACAGCGCGGTGTAGAACTGGGCGAACTTCTCCTTCAGCTCCGGCTTCACATCGAGGTTCGTCGGGATGGTGACGTTCGGATAGTTCGCCACCTCGAAGCGCTGGTTCGGCGCCAGGATGTTCACGATCAGGTCCTGCGTCCCGTTGCTGTTCGCGAGGCCGAGGCGAATCGGCAGCGCGAACTCGTCGCTGTCGTAGTGAAAGCGCAGCGGCGAGAGCTCCGCTCGATCACCCGTGAACTTCACCTTCTTCGGGTCGACCTTCGCGACGAAGAACTTCATGCCCGACTCGACGTACGGCCGCAGCAGGGGCTCCGCCCCCTCGGGAATCTTGTAGTTCTCCTGGCGCAGCCAGGTATCGAGGCCCGTCGAGTCCTTCGCCGACAGGATCACGATCTGATACTCGCCGACGGTGAACTGCGCCTCGATCGTCACGCCGAGGTCCGCCTTCCCCTCCTGCCGCATCGCCCCCGTCGCCGACGGCACCGGCGGCATCATCGTGCGCCGCGCGTACTCGATGTCCGGAGCGCACGGATCCTGCTCCCAGTACTCGACGAGCCGCGGGGCGCCCATCTGCTCGACGCGGTCGAAGACGTCCTTGTCGAGGGTCTTCACGTCCGACTCCTGCAGCACCACCGGCACCGGAATCACCATCGCGAAGTCCGACGGTGGCCCCTGGTAGTTGTTCTGCATCGACAGCACGGTCCGCGTGCCGCCGCGCATCAGGACCACCTGCGTCGCGTCGTTGAAGAGCTTCTGCTCGCCGGGCGACACGTAGAAGCCGCAGAACGCGTGGGCCGCCTGCGGCACGAGGACGGCAGCCGAGAGGGCCACCGCCAGATGGACGAGCTTCATAGCTCGATTAGACACCCGCCGCCGAAGGCCCTTGGGGCGTCCGGCCGCGATTCGCCACGAGATACAGCGCGGCGCCAACCGCGAGGAGTCCCGCGACGATGGCGCTCTCGAGAGGAGCGCTCCTGACCTTGGAATAGACGATCCATGCCGACAACGCGATGAAGAGCACCGGGGTCACCGGGTACAGGAACGCCCGGTACGGCGAGCGCTCGCCGCGCCGCCGGAAGACGAACACGGCCCCGACGGTGAGGGCGGCGAAGATCGAGAGGGTGAACGACACGAGCTCGATGAGCTGTCCGAGATTCGAGATCCAGACGAAGGTCACCGCCAGCACGCACTGCGCGATCACGGCGTTCGCCGGTACGCCGCGCGCGGTCATGGTCGCGAGCGGTCCTGGCAGCGCGCCGTCCTTGGCCATCGCCGCGTAGACGCGCGGTCCCGCCATCACCATCGCCGAGACCGCCGACACGAGCGCGAGGGCGATGAGCGTGGCGAGCACGTCGCCGGCCGCCGTTCCGAACAACGTCCGTGCCACCGCCGCTCCGATCTCGCCGATGGGCGCGGTCGTGCCGTCGGAGGCCGGCTGCACCATCGCATCGGGCGCGATCGCGTAGATGAAGACGACGTTCAGGAGCACGTACAGCACCATCACGATGGCCGTGCCCACCACGAGGGCCCGCGGCAGGGTGCGCTGCGGGTCCGCGATCTCACCGGCGATATACGCGGCCGCGTTCCAGCCCGAGTACGAGAAGCTGACGAACATGAGCGAGGTGGCGAACGCGAGCGCGAAGTCGCCCGAGGCGAGCTGCGAGAGCCCACCGTGCGTCGTCTCGAAGTGGCTCCAGTCGCCATCGCCCAGCACGAGGCCTGCGACGATGAAGACCACCACCAGCAGGACCTTCGCGATCGTGAACCCGGTCTGGACGCGCCCGCCGAGCTTCGCGTCGAAGGCGTGCATGACCGTCGCCGCGATGACGAGCGCGGTGGCGATCACCTTCTGGGCGGTGCTCGCGATGCCGACCACGCCCCCGAGGTACTTCCCGAACGCGATCGCCGCGGCCGCGATGGGCGCCGAGAACCCGGCGGTCAACGATGCCCAGCCGCTCATGAAGCCGACGACCGGGTGATAGGCCTCGCGCAAGTAGACGTACTCGCCACCGGCGCTCGGCATGAGCGCACCGAGCTCCGCGTAGCAGGTCGCCCCCGCGAGCGCGATCACGCCGCCGAGGATCCAGGCGAACAGCATCACGCTCGCGTCGTGGAGGGCCGGGCCTTGGTATCCGGTCGTGGTGAACACGCCCGTGCCGACCATGTTGGCGACGACGATCGCGGCCGCCACCCAGAAGCCGAGCTGCCTCCGGGGCGTCGTCACCGCGCCTCAGCGATGGCGCGCGTGGCGATCGAGGAACGCGAGCGCATCACGCCAGCAGCGGCGCGCGACGGGATCCCAGACGAGCGCGTGAAACGCATGAATGCCGCCCGGGTAATAGCGCGCCTCGCACGGGACATTGAGGCGCGCGAGAGCCTTTTCGAGGCGGCGCGTATCGTCGAGAAGCGGATCTCGGGTGCCGACCGGCGCGAAGAACGCGGGCAGAGGACGTTCGAAGTGCGGCTCGTGCGGCAAGCCCGCCGCGGCCTCGATCACGCGCAGCGGATCGGCGAGCGCGGTCGCGTCCGACGGCACCAGGGAATGGCCGTGCAGGTACGACGTCGACGCGTCGTGGATCATGCCGTCGATCCAGCGTGGCAGCTTGCGAACCTCGCCTCCGCTGCGGGCCTCTCGGCGCTCGCGGAAGCGCTGGGGATTGGAGACCTCCAGCAGCCCGCAGAACGGCAGCGCGGCGCGGGGCACGAGGTTCGTGTCGAAGACGGCGCGGGCCCATGGCTCCTGCCGCCGCTGGGAGGTCGCGAGCGCGAGCGCGGTGACCAGGTTCGCCCCCGCCGATTCGCCCGCGACCACGACCCGGTTCCGGTCACCGCCGAGGCGATCGATGTTGGCCGCGAGCCAGCGGTAGGCCGAGCACGTGTCCTCGATCGCGGCCGGATACGGATGCTCCGGCGCGAGGCGATACGAGATGTTGACGACGAGGTAGCCGTAGCGCGCGAACACGAGGCCCATGAGCCAGTGCGTGTTCTTGGACAGCAGGTGGAACGCGCCGCCGTGCACGTAGAACACGACCGGCCACGGGCCGGGCCGGCGCACGGGCTTGTAGATGTCGAGCTGGTGCCACTGATGATCGTCGCCGTACACGACGTCGCGCTCGACCTCGACGCCGTGCCGGCGGGGCGAGGCGGCGGGATGCAGCGAGCCGAGCGAGGCCAGACCTTCGAAGAAGGCGGTCGCGATCGAGCTCCGCATGCGTCGCACGAGCGACGCGCGCAGGTCACGCGTCGGTGGCGTGACGGGTAGAGATGGGAGGACTTGGGCGGCGGTACTGCTTGCGCTCAAGGGAGTGGTTGCAACTCTACCTTGACCGTCCGGCGATTACCCTTGTTCACGAGCTCGAGCTCGACGACGTCTCCCACCTTGTGGGAGTCCATCGCACGGAACAAATCGGAGGACTTGGTCAGCTCGACGTTGTCGATGCGGACGAGCACGTCGCCGAGCTCCCAGCCCGCCTGCGTGCGCGAGGTGCCGGTGATGCCCGCCTTGTCCGCGGCGCCCCCCGGCGTCACGCCGAGGATGATCACGCCCTTGATGTTCTGCTGCTGCGCGACGTGGTCCTGCACGATGTTGATGCCGAGCCCCGGCCGGGTGATCTTCCCCGACTTCACGAGCTGCGGGACGATCGCGTTCACCGTGTCGACCGGGACGGCGAAGCCGATGCCGGCGTACGCCCCCGTCGGCGAGTAGATGGCGGTGTTGATGCCGATGAGGCGACCCGAGCTATCGAGGAGCGGCCCGCCGGAGTTGCCGGGATTGATCGATGCATCGGTCTGGATCACGTCGAAGATCGAGCGCTGGGTCATGCTCTTGATCTCGCGGCCGAGGCCCGAGATGACGCCCGTCGTGAGCGTCTGATCGAGACCGAACGGGTTGCCGATCGCGAGCACGCTCTGGCCGACCTCGAGATCACTCGACGACCCCACCGGCAGTGGAACGAGCTTGCTCGGTGGAGCGTCGATCTTCAGCACCGCGATGTCCTTGTCGGGCGCGGTACCGACGATCTTCGCCGGGTACGACGAGCCGTCGTTCAACGTGACGGTCGCCCGATTACCGTGAGCGACCACGTGGAAGTTGGTGACGATGTAGCCCGTCGCATCCCACACGAAGCCGGAGCCCGTCCCCTGCGGGATGTCCGTCACGTTCAGCGTCATGCGGTCGCGATGCGACTCGAGGCTGGTGATGTGAACGACGCTGGCGGCGAACTTCTTGAAGACGTCGATCGTGGAGGTCTCGGCCGAACCGAGCTTGTCGGGGCGAGGGGCCACCGGCCGCGGCTCGACCGAGTACACGGCGGGACCTCGGCCGCTGCCCCGGCGTAGCTGGACGACGGTGAAGACCAGCGCGCCTGCCACCACGAGGAGCAGGATGGCGAGGACCTTGGTCAGGAGACCGGCATCCCCGCCAGCGGGCGCTCGGTGCGGCGAGTGGGCTTCTCGACTCACGGGATAGAGCGATTGTGACATGACCGGTGCCCAAGGGAACCAGCCATGGCGCGGAGGCATTCCCGCTTCGATCTGCCTGGGTGGAGCCGCATGGTTTCGATCGGTTGCAGCTTCCGGTTCGCGCTCACGGGGCCCTGGAGCGGCGCAACCGGATCGAGACGAGGTCCCGGGCGGCGCGCATCACATCGCGGCCCAGCGTGACCCGCGAACCCTCGACATGCCGCCACGCGACCGGTACCTCGGCGACTTGGTATCGTCCCCGTGCGAGGTAGAGAATCTCCGCGTCGAAGGCGAAGCCCTCGATGCGCGCGTCGCCGAAGAGGTCATGCGCGGCGGCGCGGGTGAACAGCTTGAAGCCGCACATCGTGTCGCGAACCGTGATGCCGAGCCCATAGCGCACGAGCACCCGGAACCCGCGCCCGAACCAGCGGCGCGGCCACGGCTGGTCGATCGTGATGGTGGGGGCGATCCGGCGGGATCCGACGGCGAGGTCGGCGCCGGCGTCGAGGGCGGCCGCGAGTAGCGGGAAGGCTTCGATCGGCGTCGCGAGATCGGCATCGCACACGAGGATCCGCGCGCCCGAGGCGGCGAGGACCCCCGCCCGCACCGCGGCCCCCTTGCCGCGATTGACGGGCAGCGACAGCACCTCCACCGCGGCGGCGCGTGCGAGGGCCACGGTGCCATCGCGCGAACCATCGTCCACGACGAGGATCACGGTGCGGGAGGCGAGCTCGGCGTGGCTCGCGACGTACGCCTGCACCCGCGCGAGCGTGGCGCCGAGCCGGCGCTCCTCGTTGAAGGCAGGGATCACGATCGTGAGCGCGATCATGGGCGGCTTTTCATCGACGCCGAGACCCTGCGACGGAACACCCGCCAGAGGGGAACCGGCGCCGCGAGCTCCTCGAACGCGGGGCTCGCCTGGAGCCGTGCGGTCAGCGCGGGCTCCCCCGGCTGGTGCGGCTGACGGCGGACGAGCACGATCCGTGCGTCATCGAAGAACACCTCCATCGCGCGCTCAGGATCGGTGATCGCGCCCCGGTAGAACAGTGCGTAGGCTTCGAAGCGCTTCGGGTCCTCGTCGCGGAGGAACTGGACGTTGAAGCCCGCCATGTACCGCTGGTCAGCGCCGAACGCGAACAGGCCGGGCATGTCGTCCCAGGGAGCGAGGATCATCTCGGTGGGCTCGGTGCGTTCGCCCAGCCACGCCGACATCGCGCGGTAGTCGCGGCCCCGGACCGCGAGCGGATCGTCGAGCTCGCGCAACAAGCCGCGCACCGACCCGACCGCGACGAGGCTCACGACCACCGCGACCACCGCGGGCGCGATCCGTGGCCACGGCCGCATCTGGCTCGCGAGCTGCGGCACGGCGAGGATCGAGAAGATGATGAAGAGCTCGACGAGCTTGGTCCCCGAGAGGAGCCCGCCCGCGAGCATTCCGAGCGCGGCGATCGCGCCACTCGCCGCCTCCGCGGAGACCCGCGCCGCGCGCCCGAGCTGCCGCACGAGCAGGATGCCCCAGGCGACCAGGGCCGCGCCGGCCAGGTGCACGAGCATCTGGCCGGTGAGCATCATCCACTCCGCGCCGCGGTACTCGCCCGGAACGAGGGCCGGATCGCGCTCGAACACCGTCCGCAGCTCGGCCGCGACGTAGCCCCAGTGAGCGGGCCAGAACGGATTGATGATCATGCCCGCGAGGATTCCGCCGATGGTCGCGACCACACAGCCCGCATCCCATTCGCCGTCCCACCAGCGCATCACGAACAGGTGCACCACGGCGAACGGCACGAGCACGGTGGCGCCGACGTAGAGATAGACGCTGACCCAGGCGAGCACGAAGGTGCGGCGCCGGGCGCGGGCCCACACCGCGTCGACGAACCACGGGAGGAGAATGAGGAACGTGGTCGCGCCCTTCAGGAACACGGCGTAGGTCAGCGCCAGCGGACAGGCGAGCATGCCGCCCACGACCCACGGCGCGGCGAGCTCGACGCCGCGGCGGCGGAGCACGAGGTACAGGCTCGTTGCGCAGGCGAAGCTCGCGCCGACGATCCCGAGTCGCAGTGCGGTCATGGGCTCGAACAGCGCGACCAGGGGGGCGAGCCACACGTGCTGCCCGAGGTACATGTCCGGGAACGGCGTCGCGAGCGTGGTGTGCGGGAGCCACGGGAGCTCGCGCAGCCACCCGTGCTCGAGGAACCGGCGCGTGACACCGATGTGAAAGTAGCTATCGGGGTCGGTGAAGAAGCCGGGCGACCACACGAAGCACGACCACACCACGGGCAATGCCAGGAGCAGCACCGCCTGAAACCGGACGAGCCACGCGTGCTGCTTCGTCAGCGCGGCCACGGGGGGAGCTCGCTCAGGCGCAGCATCACCACGTCCCCGGTGCGCGTGTGCAGACGGAGACACCGGAAGTCCGACTTCTGCGGCGTCACGGTCGAGTCGCACCCGAGCTGGTAGGTCCCGTCCGACTCGTCCTGGGCGCGCGAGGACCCGCTGGTCACCGGTAGCTTGTCGAGATCGAGCACCACCGCATCACCGTTGCGGGTGTCCAGCCGCACGCAGAACAGGGTCGAGGCCTGCGCGGTGTCGGCGGAGTCGCAGCGAAGCTCGTAACGCGGCGGCGAGGGTGATCGGCCCTCCCCTGCCTCTTGGGCCCGGCATGCGCTCGCGGCCGTTGCGGCCAGCGCGCACGCGAGCAGGCGGTCCGCACCTGCCATCGGACTAGTTACAGAGCCAGCTGACGCGGCAGTTGAGCGTCGACGGGAACCCCGGCATCTCGCAGCCGAACTCCCAGTTGCCAACCTGGTTCGTGGCGAGCACCGCGGTCGAGGTCGCGACGTACCCTGACTGCGTCGACGACGTGCCGAAGGACGAGGGCACGAACTCCGCCGGCTGCACCGAGGCGTTCGACGCGATGTGACGCATCGTCGCCCGGAGGCGGAACGACGTGTTCGAGCTGAGCTCGAACGCCTGAGCCGTGACCATGCACGCGCCGTTCTCTGCGAACGCGACCGCGCCACTGGGGTAGACGACCGACGAGCCATTGGCGGAGTTCGCCGCGGCGTAGCCGACCGGCGCGTCGGTCTTGGACATCGTGACCGCTCCGGTCGCGATGTTCGACGTGGTCACGCCGCCGGGGGCGATCTTCGTCGTCGTCACGGAGCTGTCGGCCAGCTGCGTGGTCCCCACCCCGCCGGCCGCGATCGACAGCGCGACCGCGCCCGCCGAGCCGCCGCCCTGCAGGCCGGTGCCGGCGGCCACATCGGTGATATCGCCCGTGCCGACAGTGTCGGCCTGGCAGATGACCGTGCCGTCCGCGTTGATCGCACGGATCGCCGAGCCGACCGCGCAGGTGCTGCCGACGCGCGACTGGATCACCGCCGTGTTGACCGCGAGTGAGACGGCGCCGGTTGAGCCGCCTCCCGTGAGGCCGGTGCCGGCGGTGACGTCGGTGATGTCGCCGGTCCCTGCGGTGTCCGCCTGGCAGATCACCGTGCCGTCGGCGTTCACCTGCCGGATCGACGAGCCGGGCGCGCACGCGCTCGTGATCCTCGACTGGATGGTCGACGTATCGACCGAGAGACTGACCGAGCCACTCGCGCCGCCGCCCGCGAGGCCGCTCCCCGCCACGACATCGGTGATGTCACCATTCCCCGCCGTGTCGGTCTGGCAGACGACCGTGCCGTCCGCGTTGACCTGACGGATGGACGAACCAGTCGCGCACGCGCCGGTGACGCGGTTCTGGACCGTCGCCGGGTCAAAGCCCTCGATGGCGTCGGCCACGCCCGCACGGAACGCATACGGCACCGTCGCGACAGGAATTCTCGGGGCCAGCACGTCCCCGTCGACGGTGAGCTCCACGAACATCGGCCGGCCGTCGAACACGGTCGGCCCTAGCGGCTCGACCGTGCCCAAGTTGGCGTACACGAGCCCGCGCTCGGCGACCACGGTCTGGGTCTCGTCCCACATGAGCGTGCCCCCTGCTGCGCATCGAACACCGAGATGACGAGCGTGACGCTCCCCTCGGTGGGGACATCGTTCTCCGAGAGCCGGGCCGTGAAGCTGACGGTCTCGGGCACGGCCGCAGCCGGCGTCGCGAAACTGACGATGAAGAGCGCGAGGGTGAGTACGGCGAAGCGCTGCAGCCTGGTCATATGCCTCCTACCCGGTTCGTTCATGGCTTCACCGCCGAGTTTCCTTCGATGCGCGTCCCGTTGCCGGTCGCGGGTTGTTGCCCGATGGGGTGCCCGATCTGGACATCGGCCTTGAAGCGACCGCCCTGGACGGTGGTAGCCGCGCTCGTGATCTCGTTCGCCGACGCGGGCAGCGCGGCATCGACCGCAGCGTCGCTTCCGGCGTCGCTCGGCACGGGTGCGTCGTCAGGAAGCGCCGCGTCCTCGAAGCGGCGCTGACCGCCGTCATCGCCGCAGCCGAGCACGGCGACGGTGGCGAGCATGAACGCCCAGACGGACTCCCTCATGCGGTGACCGTATCATGAGGTACGCCGGGCTCCCTGGCGTTGTCGTTCTCTCACGCTGGGGTGGAGCGAAATCCCAGTTGATCTAGTGTGAGGACAGGAAGTGCTCGGCCTCGAGGGCCGCAGCGCAGCCGGAGCCGGCGGCGGTGATCGCCTGGCGGTACTTCTTGTCCTGAACGTCGCCGGCCGCAAACACGCCCTCGACCGACGTATAGGTCGTGCCCGGGGTCGTGATGAGGTAGCCCGCCTCGTCTGTCTTCAGCTGGCCGCCGAGGAACGCCGTGTTCGGCACGTGGCCGATGGCGAAGAAGAACCCGGCGGCCGCGATGGTGCGCTCGGCGTTCGTCTTGAGGTCCTGCACGGTGACGCTCTCGACGCCCTGCCCGCCCTCGACCTTGACGACCTTGTGGGAGAGGAGGAACTCGATCTTCGGATTCGCCTTCGCGCGGTCCTGCATGATCTGCGATGCGCGCAGCTCGTCGCGGCGGTGCACGAGATAGACCTTCGACGCGAACTTCGTCAGGAAGCCCGCTTCCTCCATCGCCGAGTCACCGCCGCCGACGACGAACATCGGCTTGTTGCGGAACATCGGCAGCGCACCGTCACACACCGCGCACGCCGACACGCCGCGCTGCCACAGCTCGCCGTCACGCGTTCCCGGAATGTCATCGCGCTTGGCCGTCGCGCCGGTCGCGATGATCAGGGCCTTCGCCGACATCTCCTGCTCGTCCGCCACGAGCTTGAACGGCCGCTGGGAGAGGTCGACCTTGTTCACGGTCTCGGTGAAGATCCGGGTCCCGAAGCGCACGCTCTGCGCCCGGAACCGATCGCACAGCTCGGGCCCCGAGATCCCCTCGGGGAAGCCCGGGAAGTTCTCGACGTCGGTCGTCGTGGTGAGCTGGCCACCTGCCGCGATCCCACCCGCCATGAACCCCTCGAAGATGACCGGGTTCAGGTTGGCGCGGGCCGCATAGATGGCCGCCGTATGGGCCGCCGGACCACTACCGATGATGACGACGTTCTCGCTCATGCGGCGGGAATCTACCCCCGCCCGGAGCTTGTGGCAGGTCGGCCGGTGCGGGATTCTCGCCCCATGCAGCTCGCGTCGCTCGCTCAGCTAGAGCGGTCGCATCGCCGTCACGACGAGGTGATCCACGAGCTCGTCGAGGCCTCGCGCCGCCTCGCCGCGGGCCGGCCCGAGCCCGACGATCACCGCATCCTCACCGATGCCATCGGCTTCTTCGAGCGCGCGGTGACGCGTCACTTCCGCGACGAGGAGGGCTCCGTCTTTCCCCGCCTCTCGACGCGCCGGCCGGACCTCGCGGCCGAGCTCGCCCAGCTCTCCGCCGAGCACCCCGCGCAGGTCTCGCTCCAGGCCTCGGTCGCCGCGGCCGTCCGCGCCCTCGAAGCAGGTGGCGGCCGCCCCGGTGATGGCAAGACGCTGCTCGAAGCGGCGTCGCGCCTCGCGGATGCCCACCGCGCTCATGTCGCGCGCGAGGATGCGATCTTCGCGGCGGCCAACGCCTCGCTGACCGCCGAGGACGATCAGGAGATCGTCGCCGAGATGGAGATGCGGCGTAACCGTGACCGTGGCGGTGGTGGCGGTGGCGGCGG
>JALHPV010000196.1 GCA_022842285.1 Kofleriaceae bacterium | reverse complement strand
GGTCTGCTGATGCTCGGTGCACTCCTCGTCTCGTCGCGTCGCCGCCACGTCTAGTGCCGATCTCGCACACGCTCTACCTGAACGACTGCCTGCCGAACGGCTGCCTCGTGCAGCCTGGGTTCGACGACTCGCGGTCCAATCACTCGTCGATCGCGCAGGAGCCGTCGAGGCTCTCGGCCTACACCCACGGGGAGGCGCACTGGAACGAGCTCGTCGCGTGCGTGCGCGAGACGTTCGCGCCGTTCGATATCGACATCGTCACCGAGGATCCGGGCCAGGCCTCGCACTTCGAGGTGATGATCGGCGGCACGTTCGAGGAGCTCGTGTCGGGGGGGCTCATGCCGCCGACGGCGGGCGGCGTCGCGCCCTTCATCGGCTGCGACGGCAGCGACGACAATGTCATCAGCTTCGTGTTCGCGGGGACCACCGGCGCGATCCCGTACCTGTGTGCGGCCGTCGCCCAGGAAGCCGGCCACGTCTGGGGGCTCGATCACGCGCTGGATCGCAAGGATCCGATGACGTACCTCGACCTCGGCAGCCCGAAGCGCTTCCAGAATTCGGAGCCGCGGTGCGGCGAGCGACTTGCGAGCCCCCGTCAGTGCTGGTGCGGCTCCGACACCCAGAACAGCTTCACGTATCTGGAAGGGCTGTTTGGCCTCGCGCCCGATCTCGCGCCGCCGACGCTCGCGATCACCGAGCCCGCCGACGGGGCGCGCGTGGCCCCCGGGTTCCGGATCATCCCGGCGTTCGCGGGGCCGGCGTCACTGAAGACCCTCACGATCACGTTCGACGGCGCGCCGATCGAGCCGGTCAGCGCCGCGCTCGGCATCTACGTCGGACCGGAGACGATCTCCGGTGGCTCGCATACGCTCACGGTGACGGCGGTCGATGCCGCGGAGCGTACGGTGACGTCGTCGATCACCGTCAGCACGCCGGGCGCGTACGGCGAGACGTGCGCAACCGTCGCCGATTGCGGCACCACGTTCTGTGCGCGCGATGCGGACGAGGCGATCTGTACGTTCGGCTGCACCGCCGATGCGGACTGCGACGCCGAAAGCTACTGCCGTCCCGCCGACGCCGGCAAGAAGGTGTGCTGGCCGCGCGCCGCCGCGCCGATCGAGGAGCCGACCGATGATGACGGTGGCGGCTGCGCCACGAGTCAGCCCGGTGCCATGATGGCGCTGGCCGCGTTCGCGCTCGTCTGGCGTCGCCGCCGAAGCTAGCCATGGGTCGCGCGAAGCAGGTCCTGATGACATGGGGAGTCAAGCTCGCCATGACGAGCCCGGTGTCGGCGTTGCTCGCGCGGCGCATGCGCAGGGGCGAGGCGCAGGGACTCGATCGCCAGATCGCCGCCGTGCTCGCGCTCGAGGAGCTGCTGAAGTATCCGGCCGTCGAGTCGATGACGCCGGTGGCGGCACGCGAGCACGTCTCGAAGGGCCTCTCGATCCTCGACGTGCCGCTCCAGACGATGGAGCGCGTCGAGGACATCACGGTGAGCGGCATCCGGGTTCGGCTGTATGTCCCGAAGCACGCCGGACCGCACTGGATCGTGTACCTGCACGGCGGCGGCGGGGTGATCGGATCCATCGAGAGCTCGGAGGCGGCCACGCGTTACCTCGCCGCCAAGACGGGCTGCACGGTGGCGTCCGTCGAGTACCGGCTCGGCCCCGAGCACAAGCACCCCGCCGCGATCGATGACTCGGTGGCCGCGTTCACCGCGCTCGCCGCGAAGGCGCCGGCCGGGGCCAAGGTCTGCGTGGCCGGCGATAGCTTCGGCGGCTTTCTGGCCGCCCACGTCGATCACGCGACCCGAACGGCAGGCACGCGGGCGCCCGACCTCCAGATCCTGATCTACCCGATCGTCGACCTGACGTTGACGTCGCCCTCGATCGAGCGCCACGCGCGCGGCTACCTGCTGACGAAGGCGCTCATGCACTGGTTCCGCAACCACTACCTGAACCCAACCGACGATCAACGCGCCAGCTCGCCGCGCTACTTCGCATCCCTGACGGGGGCCGCCCCCGCGATCGTTGCCACCGCCGGCTACGACCCGCTCGAGGACGAGGGCGATGCCTACGCGGAGGCCCTCGCGCGGGCCGGCGTCACGGTGCGTCATCGTCGCTATCCGGGCTTGATCCACGGGTTTCTCAGCCTGGGCGGGGCCGTACAAGCGGCCCGGGCCGCCGTCGACGAGCTGGCCGCCGATATCCGCGCGATGCTGTGACGTCCACAACTTGGCGACGGGGGTGACGCGTCTGATACGCTTTCGGCGTGATCTCGGTGCTGATCGCACTGGCTGACGTCGGGCCAGGTGTCCAGCTCGAGGAGCAGCTCGCGGCCGCGAGCATGAAGACGCAATGGGATGCGTCGCAGGCGGCGGGGCCACGGGGCGGCACCCTCGCGACGGTGGTCCTGGTCGATGCCGATCATCTCGGGTCCCGACTCACGGAGGTCGCGGACGCCTGGCGCAACGGTCCCTCGGTACCGGGCATCGTCGCGATCGGGAGCTCGACGGCCGCTCGCCAGCACGCCCCGAATGCCCACTGCTCCCTGCTCGCACCGACGGCCAAGGTCGCGACCATCGTCTCGGCGATCCAGGAAGCAGCGAAGTTGAGGCTGGCGGCTGGCATGCGGTGGGCGGTGCTGCGTGCCGCCGTCGGAATGCCGCCGGCGCCGGATACCGCCGCCGCGTGGGGACCGACGCTCGCTGGCGCGCGCAACGTCGACATCGAGATTCCGCGCACCGCTCTCCGCTGGCACGCCGCGCACTACACGACCGCGACGCCGCGCCTCGACGAGCTGATCGGCATGCGCCTGTTCACGCCGACGGAGCTCGAGCTCATCCACAAGATCGATGGCACGCGGACGGTGCAGTCGCTCGTCAAGCTCGGTCCCCCGGAGCCGATGCACGCCGCCCGTCTCCTGTGGTCGCTCGGATCGTTGGGCGCGCTCGTGTTCACGCCCGATGTTCATGACCTGAACACCGTCGCCCGGCGCACGCTCGCGGAGCTGCGCGCTCACATCAAGGCCCGCGCCGCTCGCCTCGAGCGCTCGACGTTCTACGACGTCCTCGAGATCACGCCCGCCGCCGAGTATTCGGACATCGAGGCCGCGTACCAGCTCGTCGCGTCGCGCTTCTCCCCGCAGGTGCTCTCGCAGTACGAGCTGACGGATCTGACCCCGGTGATCGCCCCCATGTGGGAGCTCGTCGAGAAGGCGCGCAGCGTCCTCGTCGATCACGCCGCGCGCGGCCGCTATCACGACTGGCTGCGCCAGAAGCTCCCCGAGCTACGCACGAGCTGGGCGGTCGATCCGCCTGCCCTCGCCGCGGGCGCCGAGGCGTACGTGCGGGGCCAGACCTCGCTCGGCGAAGGTGACGTGCACAAGGCAATGAGCGAGCTCGCGATGGCGTGCCGCCATGTCCCCGGCCACCCCGAGTACGAGGCCAGCCTCGCGTGGGCCCGCTACCGGGTCCAGGTAGGCTCGGGCCGCGACCGCGCCGAGGCGGCCGTCAGCGAGCGCAAGCTCGTCGAGGACCTCCTCCTCGGCTGCCGCCCGTGGCCCCGTGCCCTCGTGGCCCTCGCCCTGATCTGCGCCGCCGGCGGCGACGCGGACTCCGCGCGCTGGCACCTCCGTAACGCCCTGCTCGCCGATCCCACGCTCCCCGCGGCCGTCCAGCTCGCGCAGCGCCTCGGCATGCGACGATAGGCCGTGGACTACGAGGCGCGTCTCCACGCTGCACCGGCGGGAACGATCCACGCCGAGCTCGTAGCGATCGCGATGGAGGCCACAGGCGCCGAGCACGGGGCGCTCTTCGTCTGGGACAAGCAGGCCGAAGGCCTCGTGCTGGTTCATCACGTCGTCGGCGGCGTCACCGTCACCCTGCCCCGCGTGGTGAAGCCCGAGGGCTCGGCGAAGGCGGGGATCGCCCTGCACGTGTACGAGACCGGGAGACCGTACCTGTCGCTCGATACGGCGAAGGACGCGCGCTACACGCGATACCTCATCGATGTCGGCGCCATCGCCGCCGCCCCGCTCGAGTGGCAGCAGCGCACCATCGGCGTGATCACGGTGTCGACGCGCGAGCCGCGCGGGCTGGGCGGAAAGCAGCTCGATGCGCTGGCCGCCATCGCCGAGGTGGCCGCGCCGCTCTTGCGCCGCGTCCAGGTCGACAAGCTCTCGCGCGATGCCACCGGCCGCCCGTTGATGATCAAAGGCCTGTCGCCGGCGTGGCACGAGGTCGAACGCAAGCTCGAGCTCGCCGCTCCCACGAACGCGCCGATCCTGATCCGCGGCGAGAGCGGTACCGGCAAGGATCTCGTCGCGCGCGCGATCCACTGGAACAGCCGCCGCGCCGAGAAGCCGTACATCGTCGTCAACTGCGCCGCGATTCCCGAGACGCTCCTCGAGAGCATCCTCTTCGGTCACGTGAAGGGGGCGTTCACGGGCGCCAGCTTCCACAAGGTCGGCGAGTTCCAGAAGGCCAACGGTGGGACGCTCTTTCTCGACGAGGTCGGCGAGCTGCCGGTGATGCTCCAGGCCAAGGTGCTGCGCGCCGTCGAGCAAGGTGAGGTTCAGCCGCTCGGCTCCAACGAGCCGCCCGACCGCGTCGACGTTCGGCTCATCTGCGCGACGAACCGCGACCTCGAGGGCATGGCCAAGACGGGGCACTTCCGCGATGACCTCTTCTATCGCCTCAGCGTGATGACGCTCGAGCTGCCTCCGCTCCGCTCCTACAAGGACAACCTCGAGACGCTCGCCCACGTGTTCCTCGAGCAGGCGTCGAACCAGTACGGCAAGCGAGCTCCGCGCCTCGGCCCGTCGGTGCTGGCGCGTCTGTCCGCGTACGACTTCCCCGGCAACGTCCGCGAGCTCAAGAACACGATCGAGCATGCCGTGATCCTCTGCGCCGGTGACGAGCTCGCGCTCGAGGATCTACCCAAGCCTCTGCAGGAGCGTTCGCGGTCGCCCGTCGTGAAGACGAAGGCGCAGACCCTGGAGGAGGCGCGCGAGTCATGGCTCGCGCCCCTCGAGCGGCAGTACCTGACGGACCTGCTCGCGAAGCACGACGGCAACGTCAAGACGGCCGCCCGCGCCGCCGGCATCAACGCCGTGACCCTCTATCGCCTGCTGAAGCGCCGGGGCTTGCATCTCGGGCGTGCGATTCGCAGCGACGACCAGTAGACTGGATCATGGTGGGATCCGACGACGACTCGCGCTGGGAGGGTCCGCACTTCCGAGCCCATCGCGGGAGTCCGACCGGGCTGGAGGGCCATGTCGCCCAGCTGCTACGCCACCTCGGCCGCCTCGACATTCCGGCCGCCCGGCGGCGCGAGCAGGAACGGCCTCGGTTCGATGGCGATACCGGCAGGTACGTCGTGGTTCGCTACGCCGGCGCGCGCGAGCTGCTGGATCTGGCCGACGACCTGCCCGACACCGCCGTGGTCGCGTACGCTCGCGCGCTCGCGGGGCTCGCGCACGGCGTCTCCTCGCCGATCCTCGCTTCCCACTGGAAGCATCACCGTGCGGATGCGCGACGCGCACTCGGACTGCTACGCCGGCGCGGTACGAGCGTGCTGCGTGACCTCGCGCTGGCCAACGAGCCGCGCGGCTGGCGCCTGTACTCGTGGTTCGAGACCTACGACCAGACGTGGGCGCAGCTCGCACTGCTGGGACTCGCGATCCTCATCGGGATCATCGGCGAGCAGTGTTGAAGATGAAGCGCACACCGCGTCCCCCTCTCGGCTTTGCAGGCCGAGTCGCGGTGTGCGTGGAGTCTTAGAGCACCGAGATCGTCGGCAGGAGGGTCTTCATCGAGTCCATCGCGCGCTGGGCCGACGCCTTCGTCGTGTACATCTGCGAGATCGCGACGACCTGGTTGTTGGCGGCGGTGATCGTGAAGTAGTGCTTGCCGTCCGCGGCCGTCTTCAGGTTGTAGTTGCCGGCGGCCTGCGTCGCAAACGCGCCGTTGAGCGCGGCGGCGTGCGAGTCGTACGCCTCCGACGCGAGGACCTGCTCGCCGTTCTTCGCGTAGAAGGCGAAGGAGAACTTCGTCTCGCCGCGGCGGATCTCGACGCGGGCGCCCGTGGTCTGGCCCTCGCGCTTGTCGAGGTACGAGGTCGTCGCCCTCACGCACGAGGCGATGGCGCGCGTCGCGTTGGACTTCGACGAGTACACCTCGGAGAACGAGATGATCTCGTGGTTCGGGGCCGTCAGGTGGACGACGTAGCCCGTCGCCGACTGCGAGACCTTGTACATGGCGGGGTCGACGCCGTTGTCGAGGACCGAGAGGATGCCGTTGATGGCGCCGGTGCGGGACGTGTACGCCTCGGACGTCAGCAGGATCGAGCCGTTGCCCGACTTCAGGTTGAAGCGCCACTGGCCATCGGTGGACTGCCAGATGGCGACCTTGCCGGCAGCGGCCGCCTCGCCGTCCACCTCGGAGAGGTCGTCATCGGCCCCCGACGTCGCGCAGCCAACGGCGGCGATGGAGGAGAAGGAGAGGACGAGGACGGTCAGGAGCGAGTTGAAGCTACGCATGTTGTTGGCAACCCCTATTACAAGGAGAGGGCCAATGTAGGTGCGGGTAACCCATTGAGATCCCGAGGAGAAGATCTCGGCGAATTTGCGTCATGACAACATTAGTTGCACGAACGCAACTCGAATTGCTTCGAGTGCTCAGGGCCGGCAGTCGTTCGGCACGCGCGGTATCTCCTCCCGGTTCCATGCATCCGCGAGGATGCTGAACGTCGGCGCGGGTCTCCCGGGACCATGCGGGTACAGCGTGATCGAGATCGGAATCTCGCGCGGCATCCCGAGTGCCTGGAGCCGGGCGTGGATCTCGGCCGCGGTGCAGCGCAAATTCACCCTCAGGCCCTCGCACTCGTCGTCGAACGAGACAGAGATTCCGTAGGCCGAGAGGGCGAGCACGACCTGGCAGGCCTGCTTCACGGGTCCGGCCCTGCGAGCGGTTTCCGACTCGAACCTGTAGACCGCCGCGCTGCGATCGAGGGAGAAGTCGATGCGCCCCTCGGCGGTGACGTTGAACCAGCCGATCGAGTGAAGCTGCGCGTCCGGGAACGCGGCCCGCGCGTGCTCGATGGCCCGGGGGAGGTACGCCGTGGGATCGAGCGTGGCCGGATCGTAGTCCTTCGCGAACATGGCCATCTTGCGCGCGTCCGGATCGAGCTTCGTCGGGAACGAGGGCCACCCGGCGGCGATCTGGACCTCCTGATGCGCGACCCAATCGAACGCATCCGCAGGCATGCCCGCATCGATGGCGGCCACGGCCTTGGGAGGAGCGGGCGGCGGTTCGTACGCGGCGGGCGCCTCGCTCGGCGCCGAGGGCCGGCGCGCGATCGCATACGTGATCGCACACGCACTCGCGACGATCGCGCCGATCAGCACGTAGCGCAGGACATTCGTATCGCGCTGCTTCGGCTTGCGCGCTGGCCGCTCGCCGATCGTGGGCGCGTTCCGCAGATCCACGTCGAGCGGGACGGCATCGGCGCGCCAGGTCTGGCTCGCGAGCGCGTCCCACGTCACGAAGGTCCCGGGCGTGATCGCGGCGAGCGCATTGCCCATCGCGCGCGCGCTCTGAAAGCGCTGGTTGGGCGCCTTGTTCAGCGCAGCGAGGATCACGGCGGAGAGCGGGGACGGCAGGTCCGGACGCAGCGCGCGCGGATCGGGCGCCTCCTCGCGTAGGTGCTTGTCCATCACCTCGAAGTCCGAGTCGCCGGTGAAGGGCCGCACGCCCGTGGCGGCCTCGTACAGGAGGAGCCCGACGGCGTAGAGGTCGGTGCGCGCGTCGACGGCCCAGCCGCGAATCTGCTCGGGAGCCATGTAGTCGGGCGTGCCGACCATCGCGCCGGTGCGGGTACGCGGAGTGTCCGTCGTGCGATCGCGGGTCAGCTTCGCGATGCCGAAGTCGAGGACCTTCGCGTGACCGGTCAGGGTGACCATCACGTTGTCAGGCTTGAGATCGCGATGAACGATGCCGGCCGCGTGGACCGCATCGAGGGCCTGGAGCACCTCCGTCCCCACCCGCAAGAGGCCGGCGACGGGCAATGGCCCCTGGTCGACGAGCGTCCGCAGCGTGTTGCCGTGCACGTACTCCATGACGATGTACGGCGTGCCGTTCGGCAGGCGATCGAGATCCATGATGCTGACGATGTGGTCATGCGCGATCAGGTTCACCGCGCGCGCCTCGTCGAAGAACCGCTGCACGAGCTCGGGGTTGCTCACCGACGGGGCCGAGAGCACCTTGATCGCGACGCGACTGCCGATCTCGGGGTGGACCGCGAGATACACGCGGCCCATCCCGCCCTCGCCCAGGAGACGCACGATCCGGTACCGCGCGACCTGGGTTCCGAGGAACGGATCAGTCACGTCAGTCGTAGCGTAGCCCGTCCACGGGGCGCAGGGCGCTCGCATTGGACGCAGGAACGAGCGTGGCGACCGCGCTGATGATCATCGTGACGCCAGCCACGATGAGCACCTCGAAGTGCTTCACCTCGATGGGCAGGCGATCGATCAGGTAGACCTTCGGGTCGAGCCGGTAGCCGTACGACGACATCACGTAGCAGGTCGCCAGCCCGATCCCGATGCCGATGATCGTGCCGACGCCGCCGATGGCGAGCCCGACGACCTGGAACACCCCCGCGACACTGCCGCTCGTGCTGCCCATCGACTTCAGGATCGCGATCTCGCGCGTCTTGTCGGTGACCATCATGATCAGCGCCGACACCATGTTCACGGCGGCGACGATGATGATGAGGAACAGGATGACCACCAGCACGATCTTCTGGAGGTTCAGCGCGGTGAACAGGTTGTGGTTCAGCTCGTACCAGTCCTGGACCTGGTACTGCGTCGACTTCAGCTCGCGCTCGAGCTTGCGGGCGATGTCAGCCGCGCGATCCACGTCGCGCACCTTCATCTCGATGCCCATCACCTGATCGCCGCGGCCCACCAGCTCCTGGGTGGCGACGAGCGACGTGTACATGAGGCGGCGGTCGTACTCGTCGAAGCCGCTGTAGAAGATGCCGGTGACGCGGAACTTGTGCGTGCGGGGGGCGACGGCCTTGCCCGTGTCCTGATCGAGGTTCGACAGCGGCACGACGACGGTCACCGTGTCGCCGACCTTCGCCTTCAGCTTCGACGCGAGCTGCTTGCCGAGGATGATGGGGGACAGCTCGCCCTCCTTCGGTTCGATGGCCAGCGAGTCCACCGACCCCGCGATCATGTGCTTCTCGAGATCGAGCACGCCGCGGAAGAGCTTCGGATCGATGCCCTTGATGGCCACGCCGGACGAATCGCCGAGCCCACGCGTCACCAGCATCTCGGCGAAGATGAACGGCTGCACGGCGAGCACATCGGGGTCGATGTTCTTCGCCGTCTCCATCGTCTCCCGGTACTCGAAGAACGTGTGCTGGTTCTTCAGCACGATCACGTGGGCGTTGACGCCGAGCACCTTGTCCCGGAACTGTTTCTGGAACCCGGTCGTGACGGCCAGCACCACCGTCAGGGCGGCCACACCGAGCGCGACGCCGAACACGGAGACACTGACGAAGACGCTGAAGATGGCCATCAGCGCGAACACGGCCGTCGACACGAGGCCCACCTCGAACATCAGCACGCCGAGGGTGCTGCCCCCGCCCGTCCCGACGAGGATCGCGAGGCCGATCAAGCACATGGCCGCTGCGCCTCCCGCGAGTGCAAGCATCCAGCGATCGAACTTGCCGCTATACAGATAGCGCCAGCCGAGCTTCATCTCATACGACACGGGGGCGCCTACCTTGCCTCGGGAACCCCCAGGAAACCACCCCCGCCCCGCCGTTCTTCCCGCCGCGATCACCAGAAACAAACCGTCTTGACTGACTGTTTTTTGGGCGGTACACCCTCGGTCGATGACGGTGGCCGCGAAGGTCGCGAGAGCTCCGCGCACGCAGCAGCAGCGTCGCGACGAGACTCGTGGGGCCTTGCTCGATGCCGCCGTCGAGTCGCTGATCGAGGTCGGCTTCGCCCGGACCACGACGCTCGAGGTGCAGCGGCGGGCCAACGTGTCGCGCGGCGCCCTGCTCCATCACTTCCCCTCGAAGGCGGAGCTGCTCGTCGCGGCCGTCGACCACCTCGCCGAGATGCGCGCCCGCGAGCTCAAGCGGCTGGCGAGCTCCTTGCCCGAGGGCCGCGCGCGCACCGATGCCGTGATCACGCTCCTGTGGCAGTGCTTCTCCGGCGCCTTCTTCCAGGTGACGATGGAGCTGCGCACCGCCGCGCGCACGGACGAGGAGCTGCGGCCGGTGCTCGTCGCCGCCGAGCGCAACCTGCGCGAGCGCATCATCGCGCAGGCCCGCACGCTGTTTGGCAAGGATGTCGCCGAGCATCGCGGCCTCGAGCGCGCGCTCGATCTCACCCTCCAGCTCATGGTCGGCGCCGCGATGACCGCGGTGCTGCACGGGCACGACCGGGGCCTCGACGAGCTGATCGAGGACTGGAAGGCCCTGTTTCCGCAAGTTTTGGAACTCGAGCGAGCGAACGCTCGCGAGCAGCAGCGCCGAATGGCGGTGCGGTTGGATCGCGGAACGACGACGAAACGTAGGGGCAAATCATCATGACGAAAGAGCTCAGGTTCGATGGCAAGGTCGCGCTCGTCACGGGCGCAGGTGGCGGCCTCGGTCGCTCCCACGCACTGCTGCTGGCGGCACGCGGCGCGCAAGTGGTCGTCAACGATCTCGGCGGCAGTCATACCGGCGAAGGCAAGTCGGCCTCGGCGGCGGACAAGGTCGTCGACGAGATCAAGGCGGCCGGCGGCCAGGCCGTCGCCAACTACGACTCGGTCGAAGACGGCGACAAGATCGTCAAGACCGCGATCGATGCCTTCGGGAAGATCGACATCGTCATCAACAACGCCGGCATCCTGCGCGACGTCTCGTTCCCGAAGATGACGCAGTCCGACTGGGACCTCGTCTATCGCGTGCACGTGCTCGGCGCCTTCAAGGTCACGCACGCCGCGTGGAGCTACATGCGCGACGCCGGCTACGGCCGCATCGTGAACACCGCGTCGGCCGCCGGCATCTACGGCAACTTCGGCCAGGCAAACTACGCGATGGCGAAGCTCGGCACGCACGGCTTCACGCAGACGCTCGCCCTCGAGGGCAAGAAGCGCAACATCGTCGTCAACACCATCGCCCCCATCGCCGGCTCGCGCATGACCGAGACGGTGCTCCCCAAGGAGCTCCTCGACGCGCTGAAGCCCGAGTACGTCTCGGCGCTCGTCGCGAAGCTCGTCCACGAGTCCACCGAGGACACGGGCGGCCTGTACGAGGTCGGTGGTGGCTTCTACGCGAAGCTGCGCTGGGAGCGCTCGACGGGCAAGACGTTCCGCCTCGGTCGCAACCTCTCCCCGGAGGATGTCGACGCGTCGTGGAAGGACATCACGCAGTTCGACAAGACCACGCACCCCGGCGGCGTCGCCGAGTCGATGCAGCCGATCATGGAGAACGTCGAGGCGGGGCCGTCGAAGGGCGGCAACCAGTTCATCGATGTCGACGCCGCGCTCGGCTACAAGTACCCCGAGTTCGAGAGCAAGTACGACGAGCGTGACGTCGCGCTCTACGCCCTCGGGGTCGGGGCCGCGAAGGATCCGACGGACGAGAAGGACCTGCAGCTCGTGTACGAGCTCTCCGGCAAGGGCATGAAGGTCCTGCCGAGCTTTGGCGTGATCCCGGCCATCAACATGGTCTTCACGCAGGGCAAGCAGGGCGTGCAGGCGCCGGGGCTCAACTTCGGCCTCGACCGCATCCTCCACGGCGAGCAGTACACGGAGCTCAAGCGCCCGCTGCCGACGAAGGGGAAGACGACGACCAAGGCCACGGTCAAGAACATCTACGACAAGGGCAAGGGCGCCGTCGTCGTCACCGACTTCATCACCTACGACGAGCACGGCGACGAGCTGGTGCGCAACGAGCTCACGACGTTCGTGCGGGGCGCGGGTGGCTGGGGCGGAGATCGCGGCCCGTCGGCCGACGTGAACGTTCCGCCGGAGCGCGCCGCCGACAAGATCGCCCTGGACAAGACGTCCGACAACCAGGCGCTCCTCTATCGCCTCTCGGGGGACTGGAACCCGCTGCACGCCGACCCCGGCTTCGCGAAGGCGTTCGGCTTCCAGCGCCCGATCCTCCACGGCCTCGCGTCGTTCGGATACGCCACCCGCCACGTGATCAACGCGTTCGCGAAGGACGGCAACCCCGACTACGTGAAGTCGATCAAGGTGCGCTTCGCCTCCACCGTGCTCCCCGGCGAGACGCTCGTCACCGAGATGTGGAAGGAGAGCGACACGAAGATCCTCTTCCGCGTGAAGGTGAAGGAGCGCGGCGAGACCGTGATCTCCAACGCGGCCGTCGAGCTGTTCACCGAGATCCCGAAGCCGAAGGACCGCAGCGCGAAGGCGGCAACGCCCGCGGGGGCGGCCAAGGTGCAGACCACCAGTGGCGACATCTTCAAGGCCATCGGCACGTTCGTGGCGGGCAATCCCGCGACGGCGGAGAAGGTGAAGACGGCGTTCGTCTTCAAGCTGTCGGGTCCCGAGAGCGCGTGGACGATCGATCTCACCACGCCGCCCGGCACGGTCACCGAAGGCGCCGGCAAGGGCTCGTGCACGCTGGAGATGAGCGACGCCGACTTCATGGCCATGGCCACCGGCCAGGCCGATGCGATGAAGCTGTTCTCGACGGGCAAGCTGAAGATCAGCGGCGACGTCATGGCGTCGCAGAAGCTCGGCTTCCTGAAGAAGCTCACGCCCGAGATGGTCGCGGCGGAGACGGCCAAGCGCGGCGGCGGCGCCGGTGCGGCCCCCACGGCCGCGGCGGGGGTCCCCAGCGACTACGTGCCGACGACGGCCGACGTGTTCGCCGTCATCGAGGAGTACCTGAAGCAGAACCCCGAGCTGGCCGCCAAGGTCGGCGTTGTCTACCAGTGGAAGATCGGTGACAAGCGCTGGCTGCTCGATCTCAAGAGCGGCGCGGGCTCGGTCACCGAGGGCGAAGGCGCGGCCGAGTGCACGCTCGACCTCGCCGAGCAGGACTTCCTCGATCTCACCCAGGGCAAGGCCGACGCGATGAAGCTCTTCACGGGCGGCAAGCTCAAGATCAGCGGCAACGTGATGGCCTCGCAGAAGCTGAACTTCCTCAGCAAGCTCGATCCGAGCAAGGCCGTGGAAGTCATCGCGAAGCGCCGTGGGGTCGGGGGCGCCGCTCCCGCTCCAGCGGCAGCGGCTCCGGCGGCGGCAGCGGCTCCGGTCGCGGCCAAGGCCCCGGCCATCTTCGCGGCGCTCGAGAAGCGCCTCGCGGAGAACAAGCACCTGAAGGACGAAGTGCGGGC
>JALHPV010000195.1 GCA_022842285.1 Kofleriaceae bacterium | reverse complement strand
CTGAGCGTCAGGATCGCGGACCCATCGGCCACCCCGCCATTGCCGATGTCGATCGCGACGTTGCCGCCGCTGCCACCGGCACCGCCATTGCCACCACCGCCGCCCCCTGTCGTGGCGGAGTCAGTTCCGCCTCCGCCACCACCCGGTCCGGCGCCTGGCAGCCCGCGGCCGCCGATATTGCCACGTCCGCCCGCGTAGCCCCCGGGGCCCGCCTCGTTGGCGGCATCACCCGTGCCGCAGGGGCCCACTGCCGAGATGATGCCCCGGACGATGATGGGTTCGTCCGCGACGAACTGGATCGAGCGATCGCCCCGCAGGGTCGTGTTCCCGACGAACGTGAACGACCGCGCGCGGAACACGCGAACGTGATCCCCATCCCCCTCGGTGAACGTATCGTAGCCCCCTGGCGGCTGATCGCCGAGCATCGGGTTGTCGTCGCCGTTCACGACAGCGCCGTCCGGGATCACGACCTCCTCGAGGGTCTCGAACCGATCGCTCGTGACGTCGTCCTTGGTCGCGCCGTCGGCCGTCGGAACCAATACACCGCAATGCGCCGCCGGCGTGGTTAGGCAGCCCCACGCACACGTCGTGTCCACGGGCGGCTCGCCAATGACCTCGCACGCGCGCAACGTGACCTCGTCCTTGCACGCGGCCTCGAGCACTTCACACAGACCGGCGGGGATGTCGTCGGCGTCGTCCGCCGGATCGTCATCCGCATCGCCCGGCAGGTCGGTGGTATCGGAGTCTCCATCCGTTGCCTGGCTCCCGCTGAAGCCGCAGGCCGCGACCGCGAGCGCCAGTGCGAACACGCCGACGGTCACTGCTGACGGCCGACCACGCTGATGCAGCAGAAGCTCGAGCCACAGTACGATCCGTCCGGACACGCCACGCCATCCGCGCAGCTCGCGCTCCCCTCGGGGCACGAGGTCGCGTTGCACGTGTCGGGGAGGTCGTCGGGCGACTGGCCCGGGCACAGGATGCAGGTGTCGCCACCGCACTCCGACGGACCACACGACTCCGTCTGCGTGCAGCGCACGCACTGCGTCGGATCGTCGAGGTTGTCCTCGGTGCAGTTCGGCGAGACGTTCGGGTTGGTGATGATGTCGTAGCACTGGCTTGGATCCGCAGGATCGCACACGGTACAGCACCCAAAGCAATCACAACCGGGTGGGGTCAGCGTGCCGCAGGTCTCGATGCACTGCTGCGACAGGGGCTCGGTGCCGAGGGGCGGTGGGCACTCCATCGGATCGTACTGGTTCGCCCCGATCGGACAGGCGTCGACCGTCGCCGCGCCGAGGAGACAGCACACGTGGATGTTGCACCCGTCGTTGCCGGCGCCGCTGTTGCCATCGAAGAAGCAGTCCTGATTCACCGCGTCGACGTTGTCGCCGGGAATGCCGGTCGAGAACGACGCCTCGTCGTTATCCAGCGGACCGGAGCACTGGATGTCGAAGACGTCGATGTAGCCATCGCCATCGTCGTCGATGCAGTTGGAGCACTGCGGGTTGCCGGGCACGGGCTCGGTGCAACCCTGCGGCGGCGTGGGAGGGGCGTCGATCGGAATGCCATCGTCGGGCGCATCGCCATCATCGGGCGCATCCGCATCGACATCCGCGGCATCGCCAGCGTCGGCCGTGTCGCCTCCGCTACTGCTGTCGTCTCCGCACGCGGTCGCGACCAGGAGGGCGAGGGAGGCGAGTAGCGCAGGCTTCACGGCGGTCCTTTCTGTTGACGGAGGAGCTCGCGGGCATCGTCGGCGTTCGGGCCCGACGGGAACCGGCGCAAATACGTCTGGAGGAGCGAGACGGCGCGCGCGTCTCCGCGGTCGGCGGCGAGGCGCGCGGCCGCGAACAGCGCGAGCTGTGCCCACGTCGAGGTGCCGCGCGCGAGCACGAGATAGCCCGTGATCGCGGCGTCGGGCCGGGAGACCTCGAGGGCGGCGAGCTCCTCGAAGCGGGCGCGCTCGTCGGTCGTGGCTGGCTGGTCGGGCTTGACGGGGGAGACCGGCTTCCCGGGCGTGACCGGCTTGACGGGGGAGGCCGGCTTCACGGGCGCGACCGGCTCGAGCTGCTTGTCGGCATCGACCGGCGGTGCTGATTCGACCGGCGGGGCCGCATCGACCGGCGGGGCCACGCGGTCGGGCTCGACGGAGGACCAGCGCTGGCCCGCACCGAGGAGCCGGGTCGAGCCACGCGATGCGACCTCGACGGTGCCGTGCTCGACCGCGACCTCGGTGCCGGTCGCGAAGCGCGCCACGCGGAAGCGAGTGCCCATGACTCGCACGGTGACGTCGCCGGCCACGACGACGAATGGCGGGCGGCCCGCGCGCGATGCGATCGTGAACCACGCCGCGCCCTGATCGAGGATGGCCACGGGCGCCTGCGGATCGCGCGTCACGAGCAGCGTCGCCTGCGCGTCGAGCAGGGCGAACATCGGCCCCACGGTCACTTCGGACGGGGCCGGGCCCGCTTCGAACCGGAGTGGTGCGTGATCGTCGACCGGCGCGTCGTGGGGAATCGCGACGATCGGGGCCGGGGTGGTCCCGCGGCTGATGAAGATCGCGCCGATCACGATCGCCGCGATCGCGATGGCCACCCCACCGAGCAACGCCGAGGGCCGACGCGAGACCACGATCGGCGCCGGTGCCGGCTCGCCGGCATCGAGGCGCGCGAACACGCCGCGCTCCACCCGGGTCCAGGCGAGGTCGTCGAGCGGCTCGACGGAGGGGACGCGGCTCATGGGACGAGCTCCTCGAGGTAGGTGGAGAGCACGGGGTCCTTGGCGGCACGTGCCCGGAGCTCGCGGCGTGCTCGCCACACCCGGGTCTTGGCCGCGAACTTCGTCGTGTCGGTGAGCTCCGCGACTTCCTCCATCGCGCGGCCATCGATCGCGAACAACGCGAACGCGATGCGCTGCTTCGGATCGAGACGATCCAGCGCGAGGTAGAGCCGGCGCATGGCCTCGCGCGTATGCGCCTCGGCCGGGAGGTCGTCGTGGCCCGCGAGTACCTCCTCGATCGTGTCGAGCTCGACGGGGGTTAGCTTCTTGCGGCGCAACGCGAGGAAGGCCGTGCGCATCGCGATGGTCTGGCACCAGCGATCGAGCGACGACTCGCCGCGGAACGACGGGAGGGCCCGGAAGATGGTCACGAACGCGTCCTGCAGCAGATCCTCGAGCTCGCGGTTCGCGCCGAGGACGCGGTACAGCGCGTGGTGGACACCGCGGCGCTGGGCATGAAACAGCTCGCGCTGCGCGGTCCGCTCTCCGGACGCGGCGCGGTGTGCGAGCTCGCGATCTTCGTCGCGCGAACGTGCCCGAGCCGCATCCACCCCCCTTGAGTGGGCGCGTCCGGGCAAAAGGTCGCAAGGTTTCTACAGGTCGAAATCGAAGGCGACGAGCGCACTTATCGCGAGCGCGAACGACGGCACCGCGAAGAGGACGCCCGAGCCCATGCGCTTCATGTACGTCGGTGTGCCGAAGACTCCGTCACCCGCGAGCGCGCCCCCGATGGAGACGCCGCCCAACCGATACCGCGCCATGAGCCCACCGCGCACGAGCGGCAGCGTCGTCGCTTCCTCGCGCAGGTCGGGGCCCTCGTTGCCGGTGAGCGCGGTCGAGATGAGGCCCGCGCCGACGAAGGGTTCGAGCTCGACGGGCCCGACAAGCCAGGCCGTACTCGCCAGGGCGACGAACGACGCATCCCGATAGGTCCCCCTGAAGCTCATGGCCTCCACGTCGCTGCCCGGACCGATCTCGAGGGCCACGCCGAGCCGCCACGACCGCGCAGCCAGCGGACGTACGAAGATGGAGGCGCCCGCGCGTAGTCCGCCGTCGCCCACCACGCGTCCGCCGATCTGCCCCTGGATCCGGAACCGGCCCGGCCGCGTTTCGACCGGCGTGGTGCCGGGCGCGGGCAGGCGCATCAGCGTCTTCACCGACAGCGCGGCCGCCATGGCGCTCGCCGGATCGAGCGGTCCGTCGGGGGCATCGCGAAACTCGGCGGCCCCGCGCTCGTGATCGTAGACGACGATGTCGCCCCCCCGTCGCCACACCACGAACCGCGCCTGACCCGCGACGGCGCGGCTCTCCGCTTCCTGGGTGCTCGCGGGCGCGGGCGGCGTGATCACGATCTCCAGCTTCCACGGCGCGAGGCTCGTGGTCATCGCGCGCGCGAGCTCGGGGTCGGGATCAGCGACGAGCACGCGCTCGGCCGCGGCGATGCGGGGGCAGGCGACGGCGAGCATCGCCGCGACCACAACGAGACTCCGCACGAGGCGACCTTACGGTACTATCGCCGCGGATGATCGCACCGGGGGCGATTCTCGCGGGGAAGTATCGGGTCGAGCGGCTCCTCGGCAACGGCGGTATGGGCTGGGTGGTGCAGGCCACGCATCTCCATCTCCAGCAGCCGGTCGCGATGAAGTTCCTGCACGCGGAGTCGCTGGCGGAACCCGAGGTCGTGCAGCGGTTCTTGCGCGAGGCCCAGGCCTCCGTGCGGCTCAGGAGCGAGCACGTGGCCCGCGTCCTCGACGTCGGAACCCTCGACAACCAGGTCCCGTACATGGTGCTCGAGTACCTGAACGGCTCCGACCTCGCCCAGCTCCGCCGCGATCAGCTGGACATCGGCAAGGTCGTCGACCTGATGATGCAGGCCTGCGACGCGCTGGCGGAAGCGCACTCGATCGGCATCGTCCATCGCGACATCAAGCCGGCGAACTTCTTCATCACGAACGGCGCTGACGGGGAGCTCCACCTGAAGATCCTCGACTTCGGGATCTCGAAGCAGTCGAATACGACCGACGGCAACCTGACGGCCACGAGTACCGTCATGGGGACGCCCGCGTACATGTCCCCCGAGCAGATGCGGTCGTCGCGCGACGTCGACGCACGCAGCGACATCTGGTCGCTCGGCATCGTGATGTACGAGCTGTTCGAGGGCCGGCAGCCATTTCAAGGCGACACGTTCACGGCGATGGTGCTGCGCGTCGCGAACGATCCACTGCCGCCGCTGACCGCTCAGCTGCCCCCCGCGCTCGCGAGCATCGTGTATCGCTGCCTCGAGAAGGATCCGGCGCGACGGTTCGGGAATGTGGGCGAGCTCGCGGACGCCCTCGCTCCGTTCGCGCGGCTCCAGGCCCAGGCGTCGATCTCGGTCCAGCGCATCAACCGCGCGCTCGGCTCGGCGTCGTTCCCGGTCCTCCACCAGCAAGCGACGAGCGCGAATCCCTCGACGCTGTCGAGGAGCAGCGGGCAGTTCGGCGGGGCGGTCACGGTGCCGAATCGCCGCTCGAGCAAGACGGGCGTGATCGTGGGCGTGAGCGCCTTGGCCGTCGTCGTGATCGCCCTCGTCGCCTTTGCGGTCACCCAGGGGCGCAAGCAAACGCCGAAGGCCGCGACGATGCCCGTCGAGCCCACGCTGCCGACGCCGACCGCTGTCCCTCCGCCGCCCCCGACGGCGGCAGCGGTCGTGCCCCCGGAGGCGGCCCCCCTCGCTGCGCCCCCCGATGCGGCCGCTCCGGTGGCGGCACCGCCCGATGCCGTCGAGCCTCCACCGCCCCTGCCGGATGCGGCGCCCGAGGTGCCGAGGCGGAAGAAGAAGACCCCGACCTCCGACGACCTGATGGACCAGCGAACATGATGCGTCGCGCTTCGATCATCCTGCCGCTCCTGGTCGCCTCGGCCGCGACGGCGCAGCCCACGAATACCAAGACGCTCGCGGACCAGCTCTTCCGGCAGGGCCGCGACTTCGCCAAGGCCGGAAACTGGGCCGAAGCGTGCCCAAAGTTCGAAGCGAGCCTCCAGTACGACCCCGCGATCGGCACGAAGCTGAACCTCGCCGCTTGCTACGAGTGGATCGGGAAGCCCGCCTCCGCGTGGGGCCTGTACCGCGAGGTGATCGAGGAAGCGACGCGCACGCGCGACAAGCGACTCGCCGTGGCGAAGAAGTCGGCTGCCAAGCTCGAGCCCACTCTCCCGAAGTTGATGCTCCTCCCGCCGAGCCCCGAGCCCCCCGGCCTGGTCGTCGAGCGCGACGGCGTCGTGATCGCGCCGGCCGAGCTCGGGACGGGCATCTACGTCGACCCGGGACCACATCACATCAAGGCGTCCGCGCCGGGCTTCGTGGCCCACGAGCACGACGTGGAGGCCGTCGAATCCAAGGGTGTCAGCTACGCCATTCCGCCGCTCGAGCCCGCGCCGGTCGTGCCCGAGACGGTCATGACGGCGGGGCAGCCCATCGATGCCCCG
This sequence comes from Kofleriaceae bacterium, assembly GCA_022842285.1. Taxonomy (GTDB): domain Bacteria; phylum Myxococcota_A; class Polyangia; order Haliangiales; family Haliangiaceae; genus JABFXX01. Next base: position 7,172 of record JALHPV010000195.1, on the reverse strand, counting down.
GCGCCCCGCTCGAACCGCCGCCTGATCGGCGTCTCCGTCGGTGTGGGCGGACTCGCGATCGCGAGCGTGGGGCTCGTCTTCGGCGCCCGGGCGAGCGGCAAGCTGAACGATGCGAAGGAACTCTGCGGCGGCGATCTCGTCTGTCCCCGTGATGACGTCGCGGCCGGGCAGGCGCTCGTCGACGATTCTCGCGCGGCGGCCACGATCTCGACTGTGCTCGTGGTGGCCGGCGGTGTCGCGGTCGTGGCGGGCATCGTCCTGGTCGTCACTGCTCCGTCGCGGTCCGAGCGCAGCCTCGCCGTCGTGCCGGTCATCACCGACGAGCACGCGGGCCTCTCCGCGGTGGGGCGCTTCTGATGCGCGCGCTCGGCTTGATCGTCCTGTGCGCAGGGTGTTCCTCGCTGCTCGGCATCGAGGATGTGACGGAGGAGACGGCACCGCCGAACACGGTGATCGGGACGGCCGCGACCCGGTGTCTGCAGATCGGCGGCTTCGTGGAGCAGCCGCGCGACCTCAGCGCCGCCAGCATTCGGGCGCTCATCCCGGACGCCACCGATCCGTCGGGCTTCCGGACCTCCCTCGGCACGGGGACGACGGACGGCACGTTCCGCATCGACAACGTCCCCGATGGCGTCGAGTACACGTTCGCGCTCGACAACGCGTTCTACGTCACGTCCCAGCACCTCCTCGATCTGCACTGGGACATGGCCACGCGCTGCGATCCACAGGCCGCGGTCGCGGACGTGGCCACCCCGGTCACACTGGCAGTGACGGGCTCGACCCCGGCGATCGTCCAGACCAAGAACCGGCCGACGCGCGACTCGTATCGGGTCGCGTCGACGGCGCTCGCCTACTCGTCAAGTCTCGACGCGCCCGTGGATGGGGAGACGGGCACCGCGCGCACCCTCGATTGGCTCACCAGCAATCGCTTCAACGACGTCCCACCGTATCTCGTCGACCAGGCCGCGGGCGATGACCTCACGGTGACGCACCATCGGACCACGCGCGAGCCCTTCAGCGAGTTCAGCCCCGATCAGACGATGTCGCGTTCCGTGCTGCTCGAGACGATGGCGGCGACCGGGGTGACGCTGGCGAACGGCACGCCGGCGACCGTCACGGGAACGTATGCGGCCGTGACCGCGAACCAGCAACTCCTGACGAGCATCGACCGCGTCCTGTACGACGCCGCCTTCGCCGGTTCGGAGGCCTACAACGGCGGGCTCTCGGTCGGCGTCAACGCGTCCGCCGTTCCGAACAACGACGGCGACGGCATCTCGCTGCTCGCGTACGACCTCGACGACTGGTCGCACGGCGCGAGCTTCTCGTTCTACCGGGACGAACCGTACGCCGATCCCTTCCCCGCCGACTGGGAGCGCTACGTGACGGTTCGTTACGGCACGCTCCGGTTCTTCTCCGTCGACGACATCTCGAACTACGGCAGCTTCGGTGGCTACACGGCCGCGCTGCAACTCGTAGGCACCCCCGACCTCGGGCCGCAGATCACCATCCCGACCAACGTCATGATCGGAGGCCAGCCGTTCACCCTCGGCGGCAGCATCCTCGTCGCGGACGCCGCTCCGATCCAGATGTCGTGGTCAGCGGTGAGCGGGGCCCGGACCTACGAGCTGATCGTCTCGCGCTTCGTGGTCTCGGGGGCGAACACGAGCGCGGAGACGATCGCGACGCTCCAGACGGCCAACACCCAGATCGCGATCCCGGCGCAGGTGTTCGGCGTGTCCGCCTTCTACACGCTGCGGCTCGCCGCGACCGTCACCCCCGCGGACTATCAGAACGGCGAGCTGGTCAGCAACGGCATCCCGGCCGTGCGCGCCGAGCTGGCATCGGGGCTGTTCCGGATCGGGCCGACGTGCGGCAATGGCGCCGTCGATTCCGGCGAGGCGTGCGATGGCGAGGCCATGGACTGCGATCGCGACTGCACCCGTCCGACCTGCGGCGACGGCATGGTGAATACGCTCGCGGGCGAGCAGTGCGACACGCTCGAGGACACCCACGGCTGCGATAGCGACTGCACCTTCAACGAGTGCGGCGACGGCTACGTCAACTACGTCACCGAAGACTGCGAGATGCCGGGTTCCGCCACGTGCGACGCCACCTGCCACTACGTGGCCGAGTGCGGGAACGGCATGATCGAGGCGCCCGAGGCGTGCGACGGCGATCCACTCACGTGCAACCCGGACTGCACGCTGTTCGCGTGTGGCGACGGCTACTTGCAGTCGACGGAGGCGTGCGACGACGGCAACACCGACGACGGCGATACCTGCTCGTCGACGTGCTCGCTCCCCTGATTCGAGCGTAGGGCAGGGCGCGCCGGGCCCCCCCGGCACTGCATGACGGGCGGGGTGCGTCCGGCCGTTCGCATGTGCGCACTGCGTTACGCAGGCAAAGAGATCTGTCCGGGCGGGGACTTACAAACTAGACTGACACGTCATTCTAGGACTAGACTGACGCGTCAGTCTAGCTATAGTCGCCGCTCGTAAGGAGTCCCAGATGAGCACGCCCGAGAAAGTCGTCATCGGCATCGACGTCGGATCCACCACGGTCAAGATGACCGTCGTTGATCCGGGGACGAAAGAGATCCTGTGGTCGAAGTACCTGCGTCACGAGACGCGTCAGCCCGAGATGACGCGCGAGATGTTGCGCGAGATCCACGCGGCATTCCCGACCCTCGGCAATGACCAGATCCGCGTGTTCATCACCGGATCCGGTGGCAGCCCGATCGCGCCGCAGCTCGGCGCGAAGTTCGTCCAGGAAGTGAACGCCGTGACGATGGCGGTGGAGCAGCTCCACCCCGACGTCGGCAGCGTGATCGAGCTCGGCGGCCAGGACGCCAAGATCATCATGTTCAAGAAGAACGAGGAGACGGGCGACAAGACCGCTCAGACCTCGATGAACGACAAGTGCGCGTCCGGTACCGGCGCCACCATCGACAAGTGCGTGCTGAAGGTCGGCATGCCCCGCGAGGAAGTCCCCGGGCTGCGCTTCGACCCGACGAAGCTCCACCACGTCGCCGCGAAGTGCGGCGTGTTCGCCGAGACCGACATCGTGAACCTCGTGAAGAGCGGCATCCCGCGCAACGAGATCATGAACTCGCTCGCCGACGCGATCGTCTCGCAGAACCTCGCCGTCCTCACGCGTGGCAACACGCTGAAGAGCAAGGTGCTGCTGCTCGGCGGTCCGAACACGTACCTGCCGTTCCTCCAGGAGTGCTGGCGCCTCCGCATCCCCGAGGCCTGGGCGGAGCGCGGTTACGAGTACGACAAGACGGTTCCGATCGAGGAGCTCATCTTCGTCCCGAAGAACTCCGACCTCTACGCCGCGTACGGCGCGGTCCTCTTCGGCCTCTACGAGCCCGAGACCGTGGGCAAGTACCGCGGCCTCGACCCGCTCGAGGAGTTCATCAACCACGGCCGCAAGAGCAAGCTCGGTGAGAGCGCCGGCCCGGGTCTCGTCGAGCAGCCCTCGCAGCGCGACGCCTTCGTCGAGAAGTACAAGGAGCCGCACTATGCGGACTCGCTCCTCGAGACGGGCAAGACCTATCGCGGCGTGATCGGCCTCGACGGTGGCTCCACCTCGTCGAAGTGCGTGTTCATCGACGAGAACGAGAACATCCTGAAGAAGGTCTACACCCTCTCGAAGGGCAACCCGATCCAGGACATGAAGGACATGTTCACCCAGATGCGCCAGTGGGCCACGGACCAGGGCGCGAAGCTCGAGGTCGTGGGCTTCGGCGTGACCGGGTACGCCGGCGACGTCCTCGAGCGCAGCCTCGGCGCCGACGCGAACATCGTCGAGACCGTCGCTCACATGATGAGCGCGAAGCGCTGGTTCCCGAGCGTCGACGTCATCTGCGACATCGGCGGGCAGGACATCAAGGTGATGTTCATGCAGAACGGCGACGTGAAGAACTTCCGCCTGTCGAACAGCTGCTCCGCCGGTAACGGCATGCTGCTGCAGGCGATGGCCGATCAGTTCGGCATCCCCGTGAAGCAGTACGCCGAGGTCGCCTTCGAGGCGCGCCTCGCGCCGAAGTTCAGCTACGGCTGCGCCGTGTTCCTCGACTCCGACCGCGTGAACTTCCAGAAGGAGGGCTACGCCAAGGAGGAGCTGCTCGCGGGTCTCGCCCTCGTGCTGCCGAAGAACATCTGGCAGTACGTCGTCCAGATCCCGCGTATGGCCGAGCTCGGCCGCGTGTTCGTCCTCCAGGGTGGCACGCAGAAGAACCTCGCCGCCCTGAAGGCGCAGGTCGACTACATCGAGAAGCGCGTCCCGAACGCCGAGGTCTATCTCCACCCGCACACGGGTGAGGCCGGCGCGATCGGCGCCGCCTTCGAGGCCCTCCGCGTCGTTCGCCGCCGCGGCAAGACGAGCTTCGTCGGCCTCGATCAGGCGGTCGACATCGAGTACGTCTCGATCAACAACGAAGAGACGCGCTGCAACTTCTGCCCGAACAACTGCTCGCGCACGTTCATCGACACGAAGACGCTCGACGGCAAGACGGCCCGCTACATCTCCGGCTTCAGCTGCGAGAAGGGCACGGTCGAGAACATGGACGCCCTGAAGAAGCTCAACAAGGAGCGTCAGGCGCGCATGAAGAAGTACCCGAACCTCGTCGACTACGAGGCGAAGCTCGCGTTCAAGAGCTTCTACGAGACCGCGCCGATGCCCGCGCACGGCACGCCCGTCGACGACGTGGTCGTGAAGCGCACGCTGCTCGGCGCCGTTCGCCACAAGCAGGTCCAGCGTCCGTTCCAGCGTTCGTCCTCCGAGAACTGGGCGAAGCGCCGTGACACGCGCATCGGCATCCCGCGCGTCCTGAACCTGTGGTCGACCGGCCCGTTCTGGCGCGCGTACTTCGAGGCCATCGGCGTCGACTCGCGCAACATCGTCTTCTCCGACGAGACCTCCGAGGAGATGTGGCAGGCAGGCTGCAAGTACGGCTCGGTCGACCCCTGCTATCCGAGCAAGGTCGTCCAGGCCCACATCCACAACCTCCTCTTCAAGCACCACGAGAAGAAGAAGCTCGACTACATCTTCTTCCCCGCGATCACGCACATCCCGACGTTCATCGTGAACCAGATGGACACGGCGAGCTGCCCGGTCGTGTCGGGTACGCCGAAGGTCATCCGCGCGGCCTTCACGAAGGAGACGGACTTCTTCGCCGAGCGCAAGATCAGCTACCTCGACCCGGCGGTGACGCTGAACGAGCCGCTGATGTGCAAGAAGCAGATGTTCACGGAGTTCGGTCCGCTCCTCGGTCTGACCGAGGACGAGAACAACTTCGCGGTCGATGAGGCGTTCAAGGCCGTCCAGGCGTTCGAGGACGAGATGGAGCGCAAGGGCAAGGAGATCGTCGACGAGATCGAGCGCGAGAACCGCGTCGCCCTCGTCATGCTCGGCCGCCCGTACCACAACGACCCGGGCATGAATCACTCGGTCCTCGAGGAGTTCCAGGCCCTCGGCTACCCGATCCTCTCGATGCGCTCGCTGCCGCGTGACCCGGCCTCGCTCGAGAAGCTGTTCGGCGATGACGTCCGCAAGGGCATCATCGAGCACGGCCTCGACGTGACCGACGTGTGGCCCGAGAACTACTCGACGAACTCGGTGCAGAAGGTGTGGGCCGCGAAGTACGCGTCCCGCCACCCGAACATCGCGTGCATCGACCTCTCGAGCTTCAAGTGCGGCCACGACGCGCCGACCTACGGCCTCATCGACTCGATCATCGCCTCCGCCGGTAAGGCGTACTCGGCGCTGCACGACATCGACGCGAACAAGCCGAGCGGCTCGATCAAGATCCGCGTGAAGACGTACGCGCACACGCTCATGCTGCTGCGCGAGAAGCTCGAGGATCAGGCGACGAAGCAGGTCGAGCTCGACCGCGCCGTCACCGAGAAGAAGCTCGAGCTGATGGTCACCCTCCAGCGCAAGCTGGCGAGCGCGGGCCGTACGGACGAGAAGCTCGACCGCGAGGTGCTGAACCTCGCCACGAAGTGCGCCGAGTGGCGCGCGGCTGATGATAACAAGCCGAAGGGCAAGCGCCCCGCCGGTCTCAACGTGGTTGCCCAGTAACTAGGACCTCGAGGAAATCCAAAATGAGCACGACCAACAACACCGAAGGTATGAACCTGGATGCGATGTCCCTCGAGGCGATCGAGGCGCAACTGGAGCAGTTCGAGATCGAGGAGCGCAAGCGCCTCGGCCTCCCCACCGAGAAGAGCAAGCACTGGATCGACGAGGTCCCGCGCGAGTTCACCCGCGAGCAGCGCGCACACACGACGATCCTCGTGTCGGGCCTGACGATGGCGCACGACCTCTTCATCCAGTCGGCCCTCCGCGGCATCGGCTACAAGGTCATGGCGCTCGACACGCCGGACAACGACGCGCTCCAGTACGGTCGCGAGTACGGCAACCGTGGCCAGTGCAACCCGACGTACTTCACCGTCGGTAACCTCGTGAAGTACCTCGACGGCCTTCGCGAGCGCGGCCAGTCCACCCAGGACATCGTCAAGAGCCACGTCTTCATCACGGCCGGCGCCTGCGGCCCGTGCCGCTTCGGCACCTACGTCACGGAGTACCGCAAGGCGCTCCGCGACTCCGGCTTCGACGGCTTCCGCGTCCTCCTGTTCCAGCAGACCGGTGGCCTCAAGCAGGCGACGGGCGAGGGCGTGGGCCTCGAGATGAACCCGACGTTCTTCTGGGGCGTCGTCCGCGGCATCCTGATCGGCGACGTCCTGAACGCGCTCGGTTACCGCATCCGCCCGTACGAGGTGGAGGCCGGCGCCACCGACCACGCGCTCGAGGTCTCCAAGAAGATCATCGCGACCGCGTTCGAGAACAACACGTCGCTCCCGGTCGCGCTCTACAAGGTCCGCAAGACCCTCGGCGCGGTGAAGGTCGACCGGACCCGTCCGAAGCCGCGCGTCGGCATCATCGGCGAGTTCTGGGCGATGACGACGGAAGGCGATGGCAACTACGGCCTGCAGCGCTTCCTCGAGCAGGAGGGCGCCGAGCCCGACATCCAGATCGTGACGGCGTGGCTCCTCTACATGCTGTGGCACGCGAGCCTCGGGCGCGCGCTCGGCGAGGCCGATGCCAAGGCCGTTCTCGGCGCCGTCGATTCGTGGCGCTGCGATGTGGTCGTGCCTCTGCGCACG
>JALHPV010000194.1 GCA_022842285.1 Kofleriaceae bacterium | reverse complement strand
CCCCCGCTGCGCCCGGCCCCGCGGCCAAGGCCGCCGCTGCGGCCGCCACGCCGACCCAGCAACCGCCTCGCTCCGCCACCATCATGGGGATGCCGACGGTGAAGCTCCCGGGCGGTGTCGCTCCGGTGGTGTCCGCGTCCACGCCTGCGCCGGGTCCGGCCAAGACGACGGTCATGGCCGTCCCGCCGATCGCCGCCGACCAGGGCAACGCCGGTGCGGCCCCGGGCCTGCGCCCGCCGGCCGCGGCGGCTCCCAAGCCGGCGGCTCCCGCGCCGACCCCTGCTCCTGTCTCTCAACCGACTCCTGCCTCCACTCCGGCTCCGGCCGCGCCCGCCCTGGCGATCAGTGGCACGAATCGAGCTCCGATGATCAGCGGTACCCCGACGAAGCGCTCCAAGCTGGTGGAAGCCACGCTCGCCAAGATGGCGGCGCGTCTGGCCGAGGCGAGTGGCCTCGAGGCGGGGAGCCCCGAGCTGCTCGCGCTCCTCAAGCTGTCGACCGAAGTGGTCGAGCGCATCGTGTGGGAGGTGGTCCCGGAGCTCGCCGAGGCGATCATCCGCGAGAACCTCCAGACGCTCACTGCGTCGAAGCGCCCGAGCTGATTCGCTCGCCGCGCAGTTTCTGTTAGCGTGCGCGCGTGACTACGTCGTCGGCGCTGCCGAAGCAATACGACCCCTCGGACGTCGAGCCGCGGTGGATCCGCTTCTGGAACGAGAACGGCTTCTTCCATGCGGACGAGTCGAGTCCGACGGTTCCGTACTCGATCACACTCCCTCCGCCCAACGTGACGGGCTCGCTCCACATGGGGCACGCCCTCGGTTCGACGCTGCAGGACATTCTCATCCGCTGGAAGCGCATGCAGGGCTTCAACGCGATGTGGATGCCGGGCACCGATCACGCATCGATCGCGGTGCATGTCCTTCTCGAGAAGGACCTCAAGCGCCGCGAGAACAAGACCCGCCAGGACCTCGGCCGCGACGAGTTCATGAAGCGGGCGTGGGCCTGGAAGGAGAAGAGCGGCAATCGCATCAGCGAGCAGGAGAAGCTGATGGGCTTCTCGCTCGACTGGCAGCGCGAGCGCTTCACGATGGACGAGAAGTCCAACCGCGCCGTCAACGAGGCGTTCGTGCGGCTCTACGAGGAGGGCCTCATCTTCCGCGCGAAGCGGATGATCAACTGGGACCCCGCGAGCCAGACGGTCGTGAGCGATCTCGAGGTCGACTCCGTCGAGGAGTCCGGCTCGCTCTGGGAGATCAACTACCCGCTCGTCGACGGGGGCGGCCACATCACGGTCGCGACCACGCGCCCCGAGACGCTCCTCGGCGACTCCGCCGTCGCGGTGAACCCGTCGGATACGCGCTACACGCACCTGCACGGCAAGCTCGTGACGCTGCCGCTGACGGGCCGCCAGATTCCGATCGTGGCCGACCCGTGGCCGGATCCCGAGTTCGGCTCGGGCGCCGTGAAGGTGACGCCCGCGCACGATCCGAACGACTACGAGGTCGGCCAGCGCGCCAACCTGCCCATCATTCAGGTCATCGACTTCGCCGGCAAGATCTGCGCGCCGGCCCCCGCGAAGTACATCGGCATGACCGTCGACGAGGCGCGCAAGGCCGTCGTCGCCGACCTCGAGGAGCAGGGCTTCCTCGGTAACGTGAAGAACCACAAGGTGCCGCGCGGCCGCAGCCAGCGGTCGAACGCCGTCATCGAGCCGATGCTCATGGAGCAGTGGTTCGTGAAGGCCGCCCCGCTCGCGGAGAAGGCCGTCGCCGCCGTCGAGGCCGGCAAGACGAAGTTCCTCCCCGAGCTCCACACGAAGACGTTCATGCACTGGATGACCAACATCCGGGACTGGTGCATCTCGCGTCAGCTCTGGTGGGGGCATCGCATCCCCGCCTGGTACTCGCCGAACGGCAAGATCTACGTGTCGCGCGACGTGCCCCACGGTGGCATCTGTCCGGAGACCGGACAGCCGCTCGTGCAGGACGAGGACATCCTCGACACCTGGTTCAGCTCGGCGCTGTGGCCGTTCTCCACGCTCGGCTGGCCCGAGAAGTCGCGCGAGCTCTCGACGTTCTATCCGACGAACACGCTCGTCACGGGCCCCGACATCATCTTCTTCTGGGTCGCCCGCATGATGATGTTCGGGCTCCACTTCATGGGGAAGGCCCCGTTCCGCACCGTCTACCTCTCGGCCATCGTCACCGACGAAGCCGGCGACAAGATGAGCAAGACGAAGGGCAACGTCATCGATCCCCTCGATGTCGTGTACGGGGCCACGATCGAGCAGCTCCTCGAGCGCGTCGACATCGAGAAGCCGCCCGTCGATCCCGACTATCTGAAGAAGCAGATCCGGAAGAACTTCAGCAAGGGCATCCCCGCGATGGGCGCCGACGCGCTCCGCTTCGCCCTCGCCGCGCTGAACAACCCCGGGCGCATCCGCCTGTCGATCGATCGCGTCGAGGGCTACCGCAACTTCATCAACAAGCTGTGGAACGCCTCGCGCTTCGCCCTCATGAACCTCGACGGCTTCGACGCCGAGCGGTTCGAGGCGCAGCTGGCAACACCGGCCGGCCGCGCGCAGCTCGGCATGCCCGAGCGCTGGATCCTCTCGCGTCTCCAGGCGGTGGCAGGGGAGGTGGACTCCGCGCTCGAGGGGTATCGCTTCAGCGACGCCGCGAACGCCATCTACCACTTCGTGTGGGGCGAGCTCTGCGACTGGTACATCGAGCTCGCGAAGCCGCACCTGCATCAGGGTGACGAGCTCGAGCAAGATCCGGTGAAGGCGGCGCGCCGCCACATCGTCCAGGGCGTGCTCGCCACGGCGCTCGAGACGACGATGCGCCTCCTCCATCCGTTCGCGCCGTTCGTCACCGAGGAGATCTGGCAGAAGCTGCCGAAGCCGCCCCAGCTCCCCGGCTCGCTGATGATCACGGTGTTCCCGCGCGCCGACCAGCAGTGGATCGATGCCGATGCCGAAGCGAAGATGAAGCTCGTGCAGGACACGATCGTGCGCGCCCGGATGCTGCGTGCCACGTACGGCGTCCCGCCCGCGCAGACCGTCGAGCCCACGCTCATCGTCTCGTCCGCGAGCGAGGGCGTGTTGCGCGAGTACCAGCCCGTCATCGAGCGTCTCGGCAAGCTCCGCCTCCAGATCCACACCGCCGACGGCGATGTCGACGAGTCGGTGCTGTCCGAGGGCGTCCGCAAGGGCGCCATGTACGCGACGGGGCTGGTGGGCGCGGGCGTCGTGATGCGCATGCCCCTCGGCGGCGGCCTCGTCGATCCGGCGAAGGAGATCGCGCGTCTCACCAAGGATGCGGCGAAGGCCACGAAGGACGTGGCCGGCTTCAGCGCGAAGCTCGAGAACGCAGACTTCGTCAGCCGCGCGCCGGAAGAGGTCGTGGCCGAGCTCCGTGACCGTGTCGCGAAGACCCAGCGCGAGATCATCGACATCGGCAACGCGATCGCCGTGCTGAAGGGCGAAGTGTGACCTCGCCAGTCGAGGCGCTCTCGCGCGACCGCGCCGTGCTCCTCGTCATCGACATCCAGGAGCGGCTGACCGCAGCCATGCCGGAGGCGCAGGCGACGAAGATGATCGCGAACACGCGCATCTTGATCGAGGCGGCCGGTCGCCTCGGCGTGCCGATCGTGGTCTCGCAGCAGTATCCCAAGGGCCTCGGCCCCACGGTGGCCGCTGTCGAGGAGGCGCTCGCCGCCGTCTCCGGCCCGCCCGTGCACCGCTTCGACAAGCTCGAGTTCTCTGCGGCCGCCGCGCCGGCGTTCGCGCAGCTCCCCCGGTCCCCTGGCCGCGATCAGTGGATCGTGTGCGGCGAGGAAACTCACGTCTGCGTCTACCAGACAGTACGGGACCTCGTCGGCCACGGGCCGCAGGTTCACGTCGTCGCCGATGCCGTCGCGAGCCGTACGAAGGCGAACTGGCGTACCGGCATGGATCTCGCCGCGCGGGTCGGCGCCGTGCCGACCTCCACCGAGGTCGTCGTGTTCGACCTGCTCGGCAAGGCCGGCACCGACGAGTTCAAGTCGCTGTCGAAGATCATCAAGTAAAGGGAGCCATGGCTGGGTCCGCTGGCGAAGTCATCAAGTCGCTCGTCGTCAATCTCGTCATCGCGAGCAGTAAGGGCGTGGCCGCGGCGATCACGGGATCGGGCGCGATGCTCGCCGAGACGCTCCACTCGTTTGCCGACTGCGGCAACCAGCTCCTCCTCCTGCGCGGCATCAAGCAGTCGCAGAAGCCGCCTGATGCGCAGCACCCGCTCGGGTACGGGCGCAACATGTACTTCTACTCGTTCATCGTGGCGCTGCTGCTCTTCTCGGGCGGCGGCGTGTTCTCGATCTACGAGGGCATCCACAAGCTGCAGCACCCCGAGCCGGTCGGCGACATCGGCATCGCGATTGGCATCCTCCTCTTCGCGATCGTCCTCGAGAGCTGGGCCACGCTCGGCAACATCAAGGTCATGAACGCCCGCCGTGGCTCCGTACCCTTCCTGCGCTATCTGAAGGAGACGAAGGACTCGGACCTCGTCGTGGTCTTCGGCGAGAACAGCGCCGCCGTCCTGGGCCTCGTCTTCGCGCTCATCGCGATCGGTCTCGCGAAGGCCACGGGCGACGGCCGCTTCGATGCCGCCGGGTCCATTGCGATCGGCATCGTGCTCGTCGGTGTCGCTGTCTTCCTCGGGCGCGAGGTGAAGAGCCTCCTGGTGGGAGAGGCCGGTGATGACGTGGCTCTCCAGGCCGAGGTGAAGGTCCTCGTGGCGGAGACGCCCGAGATCGAGGCGATGCTCCGCATGCTCTCGATCCAGCAGGGGCCGGGCGAGGTCGTCGTGGCGATGAAGCTCAAGTTCAAGGCCGGCCTCTCGGGCGAACGGATGATCGAGGTCATCAACGACTTCGAGCAGCGGCTCCAGAGCCGCGTGCCGGCGGTGCGCTGGAGCTTCGTCGAGCCCGATATTGCTGATTAGCCGAGGTTATTCCCGACTGGCCACCGGATCAGCGCGCTTGCCAGATGACGCGCCATGTCTTAGAACGTGTGGCTGGTGCTCCCACGGTTTCGTCCCCAAGCCTGGATGAGTGCCCTCTGGGCGCTGTTCCTCGTCTATGGGGCGCCGTGGGTGGTGTACGAGACGGCGATCCGCACGCAGAGCGTGGTCGTGGTCCTCGAGGAGGAGAGGGAGGAGCACGACGAGCGCATCGAGCGCGAGGTGGCCGAGCTGTTCGCAGCTCCGCCCCCGCGTTCGGGCCTCGAGTCTCCCGTGTCGATCACGATGGGAGCGAATCGCTGCGTGGATTCCACGGGGCGGTCCGCAATCCCCGCGTGTCCATCGTTGGCGCATCCCGCCCGCTGGTCGGTTCGTCGGTTGATATGAGCTCGCGACGGCTCCGGTCGATCCAGACCTCCGTCCACGCAACTCACCGATCCCGAGGAACCATGCAGCAGCACGCTCGCATGGTGCGCAGCCTGTGAAGCGCACCATGGCCCGAGAGGCCGCGTCGGCCAAGACGCGCTTCGACTCACTCAAGACGAACAAGAAGGTCACCAAGCAGTCGCGCCGTCAGGCCGGCGGCCAGGAGATCAGGCAGACGCTCGCGGCGCGCTGGGCCGAGGTCGCGCAGCAGGGGCTGTCGCGTCACGATCTGCTCGCCGGCCTCACCGTCGCGACCGTTGCCATTCCGCTCAACGTCGCGCTCGCGATCGCGGCGGGCTTGCCGGCCTCCGCGGGGCTCCTCTCCGGTGCGATCGGCGGGTTCTTCTCGGCGATGTTCGGCGGCTCGAACTACCAGGTGAGCGGGCCGGCCGCGGCGCTGAACCTGATGGTGTTCGGGATCGTCGCGAAGTTCGGACCCGGCGGTGCCGCCGCGGCGGCGCTCGTGTGCGGCGTCGTCTCGATCCTCGTCGGGATGTTCGGGTTCGGCAAGATCGCCGATCGGATCCCACATGTCGTGCTCGCCGGCTTCACGACCGGCGTAGGCCTGACCTTGCTCAACAAGCAGGTCCCCATTCTCCTCGGCTCGGACACCGCGCTGTGGCACATCATCTCGGACTTCTGGGCCATGGAGTGGCTGCGCGAGGTGAAGTGGATCGCCGTCGTGTGCGGACTCCTCGTCGCGCTCGTGACCGTCGGTCTCGCCCACCTGAAAGCGTTCCCCTCGGCGCTGCTGGGCATCATCATCGCCACGCTCATCTCGTACGAGCTCGATTGGGACATCGCCAAGGTCGGCGAGGTCGACATCTCGGATGTCGCGTTCGGGCTGCCCTCGCTCGCCGATGGCACGAGCTGGTTTGGCCTGGTCCTCGTCGCGCTGCCGCTCGCCCTCCTGTCCTGCGCCGAGTCCCTCATCTCCGCGAAGGCCGTCGACTCGCTGTCCAGCGGCAAGAGCGCCTTCAACGCGAACACCGAGCTATTCGGTCAGGGTATCGGCAACCTGATGGCGGGCGCGTTCGGGGCGATGTCCGTCACCGGGGTGATCGTGCGCTCGAGCGTCAACCAGCAGGCCGGCGCCCGCACGCGCATGGCGGCCATGTATCACGGCGTGTTCTTGATCATCGCCACGTACTTCTTCGGGCATTCCCTCTCGGTCATCCCGGTGGCGGCCCTCGCTGGTCTCCTCGTGATCATCGCGTGGCGCCTCATGAAGTGGGGCGAGCTCTACGAAGAGTTCAAGCACAGCAAGCTGCATGCGCTCGCGTTCGTCGCGGCGGCCGTCGGTACCGTGCTCGGCTACCTCATGACCGGCCTCCTCATCGGCTGCGCCCTCGTCTTCATCGACGACTACCTCCAGAAGAAGCACGCCTCGAAGTCGACCACGCAGATCCGTCCGACGCCGAACATCCGCGCCGTGGTGGCGCGCAGCGGCCAGGTCCAGGAGGGCGAGCGCGTCAGCCTGCAGGAGCAGGCGGTCTGGAACCGCCACGTGCGGACGAAGCCAAAGGTGCACTCGTCGGCGTTCGTGCACCCGGCGGCCACCGTCATCGGCTGGGTGGAGGTGGGCCGTGAGGTCAACATCGCCGCTGATACGTCGGTCCGCGCCGATGAAGGCGCGCCGTTCTATATCGGCGATCGCAGCAACGTGCAGGACGGCGTCGTGCTGCATGCCCTCAAGGACAAGTGGGTCACCGTCGAGGGGCGCCGGTGGGCGATCTACATCGGCAACGATGTCTCGATGGCGCACCAGGCGCTCGTCCACGGCCCATCGATGATCGGCGCGCACACGTTCATCGGCTTCAAGGCCATCGTCCACGACTCGATCGTCGGCGAGGGCTGCTTCATCGGTCACGGCTCGATGGTCGTGGGCGTGGAGCTGCCTCCCCGCCGCCGCGTGCCACCCGGCATGGTCATCGACTCGCCCGAGAAGGTGCGCGACCTGCCGATGGTCGAACATGCCCACTCGCACTTCAACGAGGACGTCGTGCTCGTGAACCGCGGCCTCGCTGCGGCCTACGCGCGGCAGGAGGACGTCGAGCACTCCGATCAGACCGCCGACGAGGCGCGCGTGGCGGCGGCGCACGAACACGAGCGCTCGCATCGCTCGACGCTCTCGCACAGTCACTTTACCGGCCAGGACCTGTCGAAGGGCTCGGCTTCCCTCTTCTCCCTCAAGCCCTTCTGAGGAGCCTTCCATGCTGACTCTCGGACTCATCAGTGGCCTGGGCCTCGTGGCCCTGGTCGTCTTCTACCTCGCCGCCTTTCGCGTCGAGAACGGCAGCGTCGCCGTGCTCACCGTGTTCGGCCGTTTCATGCGCGACCGGAACGGCACGGTGCAGACCTTCAGCCCCGGCATGCATGGCAAGGCACCCTGGGCGAAGGCCATCACCGTCTCGCTCGCGGAGCGCAGCATCTCGCTGAAGCCCGGCAACGAGCCCATCGAGGTGCTGGCCAGCGATGGAACCCGCATCAAGGTCAACGCGCGGCTGCGCTTCCGCGTGGAGTCGACCTCGGTGTCGACGTTCCTCGCCGACGCGAAGGACCCACTCGACCATCTCTACGGCCTGTTCCGCGCCAACCTGCGCGAGCAGTTCGCCCGCTTCGGGCTCGTCGGCAACGAGCTCTCGAGCTACACGGCGCTGCGTCTCCGCATGCACGAGCTCCAGCAGAAGACGCTGGGCGCGATCGCCGACGAGGCCTTGCGCGAGTACGGCATCCGGGTGGTGGCCGTCGACCTCCTCCAGATCGATCCGCCCGACGAGCTCGTCGATTCGCTCAACGCGGTCGTCACGGCCGAGTCCGAGGCCAACGCCCTCGTCTCCCGCACCGAGCTCCAGTCCACGCAGCGTACGCTGTCGGCGGAGCAGGCCGTCGCCATCGCGAGCGCCCGCGCGGCAGCGCAGGAGCAGGAGATCCGGACCGTCGGAGTCGAGCTCTCGACGCTGCACCAGCACGGGGTCCTCCGAGAATACGTCGAGCGCCGCCGCGCCGAGGTCATGGGGGGCTCGCGTCGCCTGTACCTGAACCACACGTCCACGTCGTCATCGACGCAGCCGGCCGCCAAGGTCGCGAGGAGCGAGTCGTGAAGATCGATACCAACTTCCTCATCGGCCTCGCGATCGCGCCCGCCGCGTTCGGCTTGATCATCTTTCTGTTCAAGACGCTCTTCGTATCCGTCCCCGAGGGGCACGAGGTTCTCGAGCTGTCCTTCGGCAAGCTCGTCAAGACGCACCGGGATCCCGGTCTCGTCGGGCCCGGTCGCCTCCTGCCCTGGAAGCGCTTCATCGAGGTCTCGCGCCAGTGGGACGAGCGCATCTTGAAGAACATCGAGTCCAACGATGCCCAGGGCACGAGCGTGCAGGTCGACGTCCGCGTCACCTTCCGGATCGTCGATGCGAACAAGGCCCTGTTCGGCGTCGACAACTGGGAAGAGGCGCTCGAGAGCTCCACGGTGCACGAGGCCGCGGCCGAGCTCGCCGGCAAGGACCGCGAGCTGTTCCTCCGCTGTGCCCCCGAGCTGTCGTCGGCGCTCACCGAGTCGCTGCGCACGAGCATGGCGACCTACGGCATCGAGATCGCGCAGGCCCGCATGATGAACGTCCAGCTCCGCGACGAGGTCGCGCGCCAGATGTTCGAGGCCGTCGCCGCCAAGCTCGACATCGCCAAGGCCGAGTACGAGGAGCGTGGCCGCACCGACGCCGCTCTCCTCCTCGCGCGTACGGAGCAGCGGGTCGCGGAGCTCGAGGCTCGCGCCAAGACCGAGAGCCTGAAGGCCGTCGGCCGCGCGTACAGCGTGCTCCGCCAGACGCCGGCGCTGTTCGAGGCCTACGAGGAGCTGTACAAGCTCTCGCAGATCGATCCGGCGCGGGTCGTGTCGTTCGGCGGCTTCGGCGCCGAGGGCCCCACGAGTGCCGCGCTCGCCGAGGCGGACCTCGAGCTGGACGGCGAGGGCGGGAACGGCCACGGGCGGCTGGGCCCGCGGCGCACGCATCCCGTGCTGTAAGTATCGACGGCGAACCAGGTTCGGGAGTGCGATCGCCCTTCCGCAACGAACCGTCGCCTCACGGAGCGAGGGGCGCGAGATCGCGTACCCTTGCCGCGTGACCGCCGACTTGCTTCCGCTCGGTGTTGTTCCCGACCTCGGCGTCGTGCCGACGAAGATGCTCGCGCAGGTGATCCGCGCGTCGCGCTTCGGCGAGCCGACCGACGCCTTCGCCGAGGAAGCGCTGGCCATACCGACGCTCGGACCACGCGACGTGCTCGTCTACGTGATGGCCGCGGGCGTCAACTACAACAACGTGTGGGCCGCGATGGGCATCCCCATCGACGTCATCAAGACGCGCAACAAGAAGGGGGAGCCCGAGGACTTTCACGTCGGGGGCTCCGACGCGAGCGGCGTCGTGTGGGCGGTGGGCAAGGACGTGACGAACGTCGCGGTTGGTGATGACGTCGTCGTGCACTGCGGAATGTGGGAGCCCGACGATCCGCACGTGCTCGCCGGCAAGGACCCGATGTTCGCCCCGACACAACGGATCTGGGGCTACGAGTCGAACTGGGGGAGCTTCGCGCAGTACTGCAAGGTGCAGGACCACCAGTGCTTGCCGAAGCCCGCGCACCTCACGTGGGAGCAGGCGGCGTCGTACATGCTCGTCGCCGCGACGGCCTATCGGATGCTCCATGGCTGGTCGGGGAACACCCTCCAGGCCGGTGACCCCGTACTCATCTGGGGCGGCGCGGGGGGGCTCGGCTCGATGGCGATCCAGATCGCGCGTGCGGCCGGTGCGCGACCCGTGGCCGTCGTGTCGGGCGATTCGAAGACAGACTTCTGCAAGCAGCTCGGGGCCGTCGGTGTGATCGATCGCCGCAAGTTCGACCACTGGGGGAAGCTGCCGCGCTGGTCCGACGACATCGAGTACAACCTGTGGCTCAAGGGCGCTCGCGCCTTCGGGGCTGCGTTCTGGGAGGCGCTCGGCGAGAAGAAGAATCCGGCGATCGTCTTCGAGCACCCCGGCGAGACCACGCTGCCGACGAGCTGCTTCATGTGCGAGACGGGCGGCATGGTCGTCATCTGTGCCGGCACGACTGGCTACAACGCGACGCTCGATCTCCGGTACCACTGGATGCGCCAGAAGCGCCTGCAGGGCTCGCACTTCGCGAACGACGCCCAGTGCAAGGGCGCCAACGACCTCGTCATCGCCGGCAAGGTCGACCCGTGCCTCGCGCGCACGTTTCCGTTCGCCGAGACCGGTGCGTGCCATCAGCTCATGCGCGACAACCAGCACCCCTCGGGAAACATGGCCATCCTCGTCAACTCGCCGCGCCCCGGTCTCCGTACCCTCGACGACGTGCGAGGCGCGCAGTGACCCGGCCCTTCAAGATCCTGGGCGTCCAGCAGATCGCGATCGGGGCGCCCAAGAAGGGGCCGCTCGTGCACCTGTGGTCGGAGCTGTTCGGGATCCCGGTCACGGGGACGTTTCGCAGCGAGCGCGAGAACGTCGACGAGGACATCCTGTCGCTCGCCGGGGTCGAGATCGATCTCATGGAGCCGATCGACGAGACGAGGTCTCCGAAGGTCCACGAGCCGCGCCTGAACCACCTGGGCCTCTGGGTCGATGACCTCTCCGCCGCCGTCGCGTGGCTGACCGAGCAGGGCGTGCGCTTCGCGCCGGGGGGCATCCGCAAGGGCGCTGCCGGTCACGACGTTTGCTTCATTCACCCCAAGGGCAACGACCAGTTTCCGCGCTCGGGTGAGGGCGTGCTGATCGAGCTCGTGCAGGCGCCGCCCGACGTGGTCGCTAATCAGGCGTAGCCGAGCGGCAGCACCAGCCGCCCTCGAGACCGAAGCGGACCGGCGCGATCTCTTGTTCTTGCGGGGCGCAGTGGTCCTGTGCGCCGCCGCCGATCGATGCGTTCATGCGACCACCGAGGCACGTGCAGTCGTCAGGCGTGAGCACCTGCTTGGTGGCAGCGCCGTCGCACGTGGTGTCGGCGGGCGCCGGCTCGGCGGGCGCCGGCTCGGTGGGCCCGGGATTCGATGGCGCCGGGGCCGACGACGAGGCACCACACGCGACGAGGAGAGAGAGGAGGAGAGGGCGCATCACAGGGTCCCCGGACCTTCGCCGCTCCCGCCGGTGCCGCGCCAGCGCAGGAACCGCGCGAAGACGAGGAGCTCGCGGAGCTCCGCCGGCGCGAGCTGGCGCGCCTCGGTGACGAGCGCGGCCACGATGGGCTCGGGGCGCTCGTCGGGGCTACAGCGGCGCAGGTCCCAGCGGCCGCCCTTCCAGTAGCCGTCGATGCGGTACCCATCGACGATGAGCCCGATCCACGGGGAGGTGTCGCTCGCGTTGCCGAGGTTCACGTAGCGCCCGACGAGCTTGTCGCCGCGGATCTGCGCCTCGATCAGGTAGGTGTGCATGTCGCGGTAGAGGATGAAGGCGCGATCTCCCAACACGCGGAGCGACGCCACGCCCTGATGCCAGGGGTTGCTGCCTTCGCGCCAGCGACTCGCCCAGGCGCCGTCGAGCCCCTCCTCGCCGGTCGCCGTCGTCACCCATGCGAGCGCGTTCTCGTCGATCGCGGGCACGGCGTTCGGCTTGACCGCGGCGAGGAATGCCTCGACGTCGGCGCCGGTGGGTTCGATGACATCTTCGACCGAGAAGGGATTTCTCATGGGCTAGTCCTGGAAGAGGTTCTCCGCCTCGGTCTCCTGACCGTGACGGTCACCATGGAGTGCGTCGGAGAGGTCGCTCGTGGTCTTGCGGAGGCGTTGCCCGAGGGTCTGCACGAAGCTCCACAACATCTTCGTGGCGAGGGCGGGCTCGCGCTTGATGATCTCGTAGAAGTCCTTGCGGCGGATCACGACGAGACGCGTGGCCTCCGTCGCGGTGGCGGTGAGGGACCGCACGGATCGGTCGACGAGGGACATCTCGCCGAAGTGATGCCCTTTCCCGAGCTGCGCGACGGTGGTGTCGCCCTTGGTCAGGCGCACGGCACCAGACATCACGATGTACATCGCATCGCCGGGCTGGCCGGCGCTGAAGATGACGGTGTCGGCAGCGGGCTCGATCATGTCGGTGATGTTCGTGACGCGCACCAGCTCCTTGTAGGAGAGGTAGCGGAACATCTGCATGCCCTTCAGCACCTCGAGCTTCAGCGAGACATCGTGCTGCGGCTGCGCCGGGCCCGAGTCGCCGATGCGGATGACGACGGACGTGATGTTGTCGTGACCGCCGCCCTTGTTCGCCATGTCGACGAGCGCGCGGGGGACTTCCTTGATGTCGCCCTCGGCGAGCTGCTTGGGGAGCTCGGCCTCGTCGATGTAGGCGTACATCCCGTCGGAGCATAGGAGCAGCCGATCGCCAGGGAGGATGTCGAAGTCGAACGTGTCGACCTCGACGCTCGAGTAGACGCCGACCGCGCGCGTGACGGCGTTCTTGTACTGCTTGTACGGCGAGCTCTCGATCTGCTCGCGGTTCAGCTTGCCGCGCCGCACCAGCTCGTTCATGAGCGAGTGATCTTCGGTCAGGACGTGGCACTGGTTCTGACGGGCGAGGTACACGCGGCTGTCGCCCACGTGGGCGATGAAGCCGCGGAGCTGCTCGCTCGATCCGGCGAGGAGCAACACCGTCGCGGTCGTGCCCATGCCGCGCTTGTCGGGCTCGGACTGGGCGCGCGCATGTACGGCTCCACACGCGGCCTGGATCGCGTGCTCGAGCACCTGGAGGATCTCGTACGCCTGCACGCCGGGGTGGTCGACGCGGTAGCGCTCGATGAGGTCGCGGTTGTTGTAAACGGCATCGCGCACCTCGTGCACGGTGATCGAGGACGCGACCTCACCGGCGGCGTGGCCGCCCATTCCATCAGCGACAAGGAACAGCCGGAGCTTCTTGTCGATGAGGAAGTTGTCTTCGTTGTGCGTGCGCTGCCGACCGATATCGGTCGCGGCCGCGAACGTCAGCTCCATCAGATTTCGATCTTACCAGACTCGACGACGAGCGCGGCCGGACGGGCGCGCGAAGCCGTGCCGAA
>JALHPV010000193.1 GCA_022842285.1 Kofleriaceae bacterium | reverse complement strand
GAGACCGCGAGCGCAGCGCGGCCGCTGTCGACCGCAGCGACAAGGCCGACGCCAAGGACCGCGACCGCGCGTCCGACAAGCCCGACGCCAAGAAGCGTCCGGGCAAGCCCGCGGCGGCAGTCGAGGCTGCGCCCAACGGCAACGGCAACGGCAACAACCCGGCCGTGAACGGAATCCCCGGTGCCGCGATCCGCAAGGAGCGCTCCGAGCCGGTGGCCGCGCGCCGCGACGCCGAAGGCGACTCCGACTCCGTTCCGACGCCGGCCTCGCTCGGTAGCACGACGACGCACTAGCCCTCGTGCACAAACGTCGCGTCGTGGGATGCGCCCACGAGCGACCGAAGGCAACTGGGTCCCTGCGCAGGGACCTGACAGCCGCGCGGACGAGACCCTGCACAGGGCGACGAGAGCCCCGAAAACACCAAGTCCCTCGATCGCACGGAGGCGAGGAGGGACGTGGTTATGCTTGGGAGGCTCGCAGCCTCGCGCGGGGTCCGGGCCCACGAGAATCGGCACCAGCCTGCTAAGCCGGCGAAGAGCCGGGGCGGTACTGGCAGTCGAATTCACATGGACGCGCGGTTCGCGCCTGTGACTTGGTCGCTACGGATCGTCTCGTGCGTGCAACGCATCCTCCGTCGGTAGCCCGGCTGACTCGAGGAGTCCCGTGGCTTTGCGTAGCCCGCTCGCGCGGGGGTTGCCGTTTCGTGGCGCGGGTCAACGAGCGTCGTCGTGCCCGCCTGGCCGAGAACTCAGTCGTGGGCTCAGCCCGAAGGACCTGCCCGGTCGCGAATCGTCTTCTTCACGCTCCTCCTGCGAGAGAGTTTCCTGCGTGTCGTGATCGTCGCTGCAATTCAACGCTAGACGAGTCGCATGTGACTTGTCACCCGAAATTTTGTGGCGCGATCACGATTGGGGCGGCGCTGTGTGGGCATCTGCTACTGCGCCTCCGCCGTATAGTGCGGCGGTGAAGGTCGCGACCCGGATCACCGTGGCGACAGCCGTCGTCGTGGCGATCGCGTCCGCGGCGTACTCGGCGCTCGATCTGCGGGCCCGCGTCGACGAGCGGCGCACCGCCATCGAGCGCGAGGCGAAGGCGGTCGCGAGTACGCTGCGCGTGGGGCTCGAAGCCCGGCCGTCGTCGGTGCGCTCGCCGAATGCGGCCGAGCTCGCGGGACTCGTCCGGGCGACGGGCGGCTGGAAGGTCCAGGTGATCCCGCGGGAGCGCGCGAGCGATGCAGCCGGCCCCGACTTGTCGGAGCCTCAGCTCACCCGCCTGCGGACGCTCGTCGAGGTGCCGGAGCTGACCTTCGATGCGGTGGAGGGTGACCGCTACTTCTATGCCCTGCCCTTGCGTACCGAGGCGCGGACCGACGACGGCAGCGAGGTCGTCGTCATGGGCATGCTCGAGCTCTCGAAGCCCGCGACGGCGCTCACCGCCACCGGGAGCGACTGGTTCCGTGCAGTCGTGCTCGTGCTGCTCATCGTGATCGTATCGACGTCAGTGGTCGGGGTCCTCGCGAGCCGCTTCGTCAGCCGACCGATCACGAAGCTCCTGCGCGGCATCGACGACGTCGCCAAGGGCGACCTCTCGCACGTCATCCTCTCGGAGCACGACGACGAGATCGGGTCGATCGCGACGCGCTTCAACGAGATGACGTTCTCCCTGCGCGAGTCGCGCGCCGAGACGGCACGGCAGAACGAGTCGAAGCTGGCGCTCGAACAGCGCCTCGGGCAGACCGAGAAGCTCGCGACGCTCGGTCAGCTCGCGGCCGAGATCGCCCACGAGGTCGGGACGCCCCTGAACGTGATCGCCGCTCGCGCCCGGTCGATCCAGAAGAAGGCCGCGCACCCGGAAGCCGTGGAGAAGAACGCGCTCATCGTGGCCGAGCAGACGGCGCGGATCACCCGCATCATCCAGCGCCTCCTCGACTTCACGCGTCGCAAGGTCGGCGTCACCGCGCCGGGCGCCGTCAACCTGAACGAGCTCGCGCTCACGACGATGGAGCTGCTCGCCGGTCAGTTCTCGTCGGCGAAGGTGAAGACCCGTCTCGAGCGTACCGAGGGCCTGGCGCGGATCGCCGGTGACGCGGATCGCCTCCAGCAGGTGCTCATCAATCTCCTCTTGAACGCCGCGCAGGCCATGCCCGATGGCGGCTCGCTCCTCGTCGAGACCCGCCCGGTGCATCGCGCCCGGCCCGGTCTCGAGGGCGGCGCCGAGCAGGACTTCGTGATGCTCGCCGTGACCGACAGTGGCGTCGGCATCCCCGCCGAGATCCGCGACAAGGTCTTCGATCCCTTCTACACGACCAAGGAGGGCCAGGGCGGCACGGGCCTGGGCCTCGCCGTGTGCTCGGGCATCGTGAAGGAGCACGACGGCTGGATCGACATCGAGGACGGGCCGGCGGGCGGCACCATCTTCCGCGTCTATCTGCCGGCCTAGCTGCCGGCCTAGCCAAGTTCGCCTACGGCGTGCCTCGGTACGTGATGGCCCGGGTCGGGGTGATGAAGCCGCTCGACCGTCCGCTGCGCTAGCGCTCAGTGAAAGTAGCGCGGGTAGTAGTCGTAGTTCCCGCCGTATCCGTAGCCGCCGTAGCTGTTGTAGGCCGGGCCAGCGAGGGCCGTGACCGCCTTCTCCGTCGCCTCGTCGAGGTCGATCGAGCGGCCGCGGAGCTGGCTCGCGGCCACGGACTTCAGCGAGTCCTTGGCGGCCGGGTCATTGACGATGGCGATCATCGCGGCCTCGACCTCCGGGCCACCGTTGTACGAGGAGCTCATCGCGGCCATCGCGACCTGCTCGTCCTGGTCGCGGATGAGCGTCGCCATCTGGCGCGACGCCCGGGAGTCGTCCATCGAGGACAGGCTGTTGATGGCCGCAACGCGGTCCTCGGTCTTGCCCGAGCGCGTGGCGTCGATGATGGCGGCCTGCGCCTTCTCGGAGCCGAGCTGGCCGAGCGTGCTGAGCGCGGCGCGGCGCGTGTCCGGATCCTGGTCGCGCGCGAGGGCGAGGAGCTGGTCCGTCGCCTTGTCGTCGGGGTTCGACGCGAGGGCCGAGATGGCGGCCTGCTTGACCTGCGAGTCCTGGGACATGAGCGCGCGGTCGAT
The DNA here is from genome assembly GCA_022842285.1 of Kofleriaceae bacterium. Classification (GTDB taxonomy): domain Bacteria; phylum Myxococcota_A; class Polyangia; order Haliangiales; family Haliangiaceae; genus JABFXX01. The sequence continues at coordinate 10,421 of JALHPV010000193.1, read as the reverse complement.
GATCTTGCGAGCCTCGGGCGTGCCCTGGTTTCCGAGGGCATAGAGGATCGAGCTGGCCGCGCCCGGGTTCTTGCCGTTCAGGACTTCCTGCGCGAGCGCATAGCCCTCGGCGGCACCCGAGTTGATGAGCTGGTGGACGACCTGCATCTTGACCTGCTCGTTGCCGTTGGCGGCGGTGAGCAGCGAGGTCTTCACGGCGTCGGTCAGCGCGCCCTGGCCGAGGGCGCCCGCGGCGGCCGACGCGAGCTGCTTGTCGTCGCCGGTGAGGGCGGCGACCAGCGCGGTGCGCGCTTCCTCGGTGCCAATGCGGCCGAGGACAGAGGCCGCCGACATCGCCTCCTCGCGGCGGCCAGAGAACAGCGAGTCAGAGAGGAGCTGGGCGAGAGCCGGATCGGCCGGACGCGTCTGCGCGAGCATCTCGAAGGCCTGCGTGCGCGAGTTGCCGCGCGTCTCCGAGGCGATGGTGAGGAGCGCGTCGTAGCCCTTCTGCGAGCCCGAGTCGGCGAGCATACGCATCGCTTCCCAGCGCTCGTTGCGCGAGCCCTTGCTCGCGAGCTCGACGGCGAGCGTCATCGCCTCGGGGTTGCCCGACTTCAGGAGGCGCGGCAGTGCGGCCCGGCGGTCGGCGGATGTGCCGTCCTTGACCACCGCGAGGAGCGCGGCGTCGATGTCCTCGCCTTCGAGCTGCGCGAGCTGCGCGAGGGCGCCGGTCTGCTGCGCGCGCTCGCCCATCGCGGCCTCGATCAGCATCTGCCGCGCCTCGGGTCCGCCGATCCAGGCCAGGGCGCTGGTTGCCGCCATCGCCGATTGCCGGTCGCCGGACTGCATGATCTCGCCAAGGAGCTCGAGGGCCTTGGGGCCCGCGATCTCGCCGATCGCGTTGACCGCGGACCAGCGGGTGTTCGGGTTCCCGGTGAGCGCTGCTTCGCGCAGGATCGGGAGCGCGGGCTCGCCGGCCTTGCTGAGTGCGCTCAGGGCCGCGCTGATCATCTGGTAGTCGCCGGTCTTCACCAGCGTGCCGAGCTTGGCAAAGAGCGCCTCGTCGATGTCCTCGATCGCGTTCAGCGCCGACGCTGCGATGCGCGTGTCGGGCGAGTCGATGAGCTTGCGGAGGGCGCCGTTGGCGGCCTCGGTATCGGCGGTCGCGAGGGCGAAGACCGCCGACGATGCCGTGCTGTAGTCGGGGCTGTTGGCCAGCTCGATGAGGGCCGCGACCGTGCGCTCGCTGCCGATCTCGCCAAGGCCGCTGATCGCGTTCGACTGCGCCGGATCCGACGGCTTCTTCGCGATGGCGAGGAGGATGGTCTCGGCCTGCTCGCTCTGGGTCGAGCTGAGAGCGTTGATGGCCGCGTACCGGACCGAGGGGCGGTCATCCTTGGTCAGGTCGACGATGGCCGCGACGGCCTTCTCCGTGCCGATCTTGCCCATGACGCCCAGGATCGCCTCGGGGACACCGCGGCGGTGGTCCTCGAGCATCGGCTTCAGCGAGTCGACGGTCTCGTCATCACCAATGATGGCGAGCTTCTCGGCGAGGAGCCTCACGTCGCTGACGCTCTTGGCGGCCAGGATGCGCTGAGTGACGTCCGCCTTGTCGATCCCGGCGGCCTTCGCGCTGATGCGCAGGGGGCGGCGGATGTGCGTGGGGACTCCACCTACACGCTCCGCCGCGACCACGGGGACGGCCTTGTTGGAGCCGCTATCCCCGCCCACATGCTTGGTGATCACGGCGTAGCCGGCCACGGCCGCAAACAGGCCGGTAGCAATCTTCCAACGGGTCGTAGGCGCAATCGGCATCAGCGGACTCCCTCTGTAACGGGCTGTGTCAAACGAACGCGTCGAGGTTACGGTCTATTGCCAGGACACCCCGGACCAGCTCGGGTTCCTGTCTTTCAATGCGTGGCGATGCGCGAAGTCGCGGGTCGCGGTCGCAGTCGCGCGCCCGCGCCCGCTTCCCTACCTCGGCTCGGCGTTCGCCCCGCCGTGCGGCGCCGCTCAGCCAGATCGGCGAAAGACGGGACGCTGAGCCCGCCTCCAGCCGTTGACCTCGTAGGGGCGCTCCGTAGACTGGATCCATGCTGACGGCTGAGCAGACCCAGGAGATCAAGGCGAAGTTGCAGGCGGACCTCGATCGGCTCGGCGACCATGCGCAATCGACCCTCGAGTTCACGATGGACCGCGACCGGGACCGGATCGGCCGCGACTCGATGGACGAGGCCACCGAGGAGGAGGTCTACTCGACCCAGCTCCGCCTGGCCGACCGGGAGAACTTCCTCCTGGGCAAGGTCCGCGAGGCCATGATCCGTCTCGAGGCGGGGAATCTGGATGTCTGCGAGGAGTGCGACGAGCCGATCGGCTACAAGCGCCTCCTGGCCCGACCGGTCACGACGCTGTGCTTCGAATGCAAGTCAGCCCGCGAGCAGGTCGAGGCGGACGAGCGCCCCGAGTAGCTACGCAAAGCCCTTTCGCCTGTGGTTTTGCTAGGTAGCGCCAAGCTCTGGTAGGATTCTGCCCGTCGAGGGATGCGCGACCGCTACACGATCACGGAGCGACTCGACCACGGCGGTATGGCCGAGGTGTTTCGCGGCGTCGCCGAGTCGATGGCCGGCTTCAAGAAGAATGTCGCGATCAAGCGCATCCTTCCGAACCTGACGAAGAACGAGAAGTTCGTCGCCATGTTCCTCGACGAGGCGAAGCTCTCGCTCTTCCTGCAGCACGCCAACATCGTCCAGGTCTTCGACATCTCGAAGACGCCTGACAACGCGTACTTCCTCGTCATGGAGTACGTCGACGGGTGCAACCTCAAGGCACTCATCGAGCGTCAGAAGCAGAAGAACAAGCGCATCGAGCTCGCCCACTCGATCTACCTGATGATCGAGTGCTGCAAGGCCCTCCAGTACGCGCACACCCTCGAGAGTCCCGAGACCGGCGAGCCCCTCGGCATCGTCCACCGCGACATCTCTCCGCCGAACATCCTCCTGTCGAAGAACGGCGAGGTGAAGCTCGTGGACTTCGGGCTCGCGAAGGCCAACAGCCAGATCGAGTCGACCGACCCGGGCGTGGTGAAGGGCAAGTTCAGCTACCTCTCCCCGGAGGCCGCCAGCGGCCTCGATGTCGACTCGCGCGCCGACGTCTTCGCGGTCGGCATCATCCTCTGGGAGCTGTTCACCGGCCGGCGCCTCTTCTACGGCGACACCGACTACCAGACGGTCGAGCTCGTACGCCAGGCCCGCGTCCCGTCGCTGCAGGCGCTGAACCCCGAGATCGAGCCCGAGCTCGAGCAGGTCGTTCGCAAGGCCCTCGCCCGCGATCCCGACGAGCGCTACCAGTCGGCCAACGACCTCGCCGATGCGCTCGCCCAGTTCCTCTTCTCGCGCCGCATGAAGGTGACGGCCCGCGACATCTCGAACCTCGTGAAGGACACGCAGGTCGAGATCATGCGGAAGCGCTCGCACGAACCGAAGGAGTCGCTCATCGAGGCGATCATCCTCGACGAGATGCAGAAGATGACCTCGCTCGTCGACGGTGAGGAAGGCAGCGGCGGCGTCGGCGAAGGCTCCGCCTCCCTCGACCCGGGCAGCTTCGTCGACACGTCCGGCTGGGTCGGCGAGCTCGGCCTCGCGTCGCAGCAGCAGCCCGCCCGCGGCAAGGGTGGCAAGCCCGCGACGAAGCCGCCGCAGAACCGCCCGGGTGCACCGAGCCCCGGCACCAGTCGCAACGTGCCCACACCGGCGTCTGGCGACATCGAATCCCTCGAGCAGATGCTCGAACCCGAGCGCACCGGCCTCCACAAGCGTGAAGGCGGCCCGCCGTGGCTCCCGATTCTGCTCATCTGCGCCGTGCTCGCGATCGTGAGCGCGGTCGTCGTCATCGTCGTGATGACCTAGCGGGCGATCGCGCGTTCACGCGAACGCCAACGCGAACGACCTAGCGCTTCAGGCGCTGGAGCTCGGCGAGACCTTCACTGCCCGGGGCGATCTCGTTCACCTGCGTGATCGCCTCGTCGAGGAGCTTCTTGTTGCCGGCCTGCGCGGCGATGACGCCGAGGAGGAACCAGCCGCGCACGCTGTCGGGGTTCAGCTTCATCGCCGTCTGGGCGAGCTCGAGCGCCTTCTTCGCATCGGTGTTGCGCTTGAGATCCGCCATGTACAGGTAGGCCGGGTACAGGGTCGGGTCGAGCGAGACCACGTGACCGAACGCGTTCTCGGCGCGCACGTCTTCGCCGCGCTGATACAGGATGTACGCGAGAGCGTAGGTCGCCTGGGCGCGACGCCGGCCTCCGCCCTTCGCGGCGATGATGGCCTGCTCGGCGGCGGTGAAGCGCACGACGGCCTCGTCGATCTTGTCGGTGGCGAGCGCGATCTTGCCGAGCGCGATGTCGAGCTCGGGGAGGTTCGTGAGGCGCTGAGGTGCGAGCGTGCGGACCTTCTCGACGAGGGCGGGTTGCGGCGGATCGTCGGAGGTCGCGACCTCGGCGGCGAGCATCATGGTCTCGACGTCGTTGCCGCTCTGGTCGAGCGCGAGCACGAGTGCCTCGGCGGCGCCGGTGGCATCGCCGCGCCGCGAGAACAGGCGGGCCCGCTCGCGGAGCAGGTGCCAGCGCACGACGTCGGGGCGCTTGTCGGCGCGCTCGAGGTAGTCCTGCGCGGAGACGTGATCACCGGCGAGCATGGAGACCCGCGCCGCTTCGAGCAGGAGCTTGGCGGAGGCTCCATCGCCGGCTTCCTTCACGAGCTGAGCGAACGTCTGTGCCGCGCCGGTGGCGTCGCGATCTTCGAGGAGCAGGAGGCCGATCTCGAGGCGAGCCTCGGGGTTCCCCTTCGTCGCCGCGATGCCGTACATCGTGCGCGCCTGCGCGAGGTCGCCGAGGTCCTGGTAGATGCGTGCGAGCTCGAGCTGGGCCCGTGGGAGGTCGGTGGTCGGCGGACCATTCACGATCTTCTGCATGAGGTCGCGGGCCTGCTCGCGCTCCTTCACATCCCCGCCGGCGCGTAGCGTGGCCGCATAGACCGTCGCGAGGGCCGCGCTCGGCAGGACGTCCCCCTTGGGCAGGCGGGCCTCGATGCGCGTGCGGGCTTCGTCGATGTCGCCCGCCTTGAGCTCGAGCCAGGCGAGGCCGACGAGGGCTGGTTCATAACCGGCCGACTTCTTCAGCGCCGAACCGTAGTCCGTACGTGCTCCATCGGTGTCACCGAGCGCGTACTTCGCCTGCGCGCGGACGACGAGTGACTGCGGCCAGTCGGAGATATCGATCTTGCTGAAGGCGTCGAGCGCCGCCTTCGCATCACCCTCGGCGAGCGCCGCGCGGGCGAGGCCCGTCGTGATGGTGAGGCTGGTCGGCCAGCGCTGGAACGCCGACTGGGCCGCGCGCCGCGATGCGGGCACGAGGCCAACCGAGTAGAGCGCGTCGATCATCGTCTCGGCGAAACGCTGGTCGTCGAGCTCGAGGTCGCGCGTGAGGATGATGGCGTTCTGGATGTGCGAGTTCGGATTCTGGCCGCCCGCATGGTCGACGAGGGCGAGCATGACGTAGCCGTACGCCACCTGGGACGGCGAGACCCCACGCACCGACTGCTCGCCCGGCGCGTTGCGGCCCTCGCTGACCATCTTCAGGAGCCGCGCGCGAATGTCCTGGGTCGCGGGCGAGTTCGCGGCCAGCCGGGCCGAGATGGCGAGGAGATGGGCCCGCTCGAGGATCGCGGAGGCGAGCTCGGGCGAGTCGGTGAGCAACTTGTCGACGATCGAGAGGGCCTTGTCCCACTCGCCGGCCTCGCCGAGCGCGTGGGCGAGGCCGATCTGGTAGAGCGGGCGCGCCTCGACGGCGATCGCCTCGTTCATCGAGGTGAGCGCGAGCTTCAGGTCACCGTTCAGGAGCGCGGCGCGCCCCCGCACGTAGAGCGTGGCCGCATCGGCTGGCGCCCGCTCGTGCGCGCGCTCGGCGCCCTCCTTGGCGAGCTTCGCGTCGCTGCCCGCCAGGCCGAGGTACGCGGTGGCGACGGCGCCATCGAGCCCGCCCTCCCCGTTCAAGCCTTCGACGGCCCGCTTCGCTTCCTCGTACCCATCACCGAACTCGAAGGCGGTGAGAGCACGTACCCGTGCGAGAGCGGCGCGATTCTCGATCGTGCCGGAGGCGCGCGCGATTCCCGCGAGGCGATCGCGCGCCCCGACCCAGCCCTTCCACGCGTCGTCCTGCGCGAGCGCAACAGCCTGTGCGCGGGCCTCGCCGATCTGCTTCTCGAGCCGCATCGCGCGGATCTTGAACCCCGCGAAGACTCCGCCGCCGATCATCGCCGCGCCGAGGAGGATCCAGACGAACAGCATCGCCTTCGAGCGGCGCCGCACGCCGGTCTTGATGCCGGGGCCACTCTGGCTCATCCCGTAGTCGGGGAGCGAGACGGCCTGCACCTGGGGCTGATGCTCGAACCCGCCGCCGGCCATCTGGGCCATCGACGCGCGCTCGTATTCGGCCTGCGCCTGGGCCGCCGCCAGCGCTGCTTGCTGGTTCGGATCGACGTACGGCAGCTGGGTCTGCATCATGTGCGGCGGCACCTGGCCCCCGTACGGGGCCTGGGGTGGATAGCCGCCCTGCCCGCCGTAGAGCCCGCCCATGTTCGGCACGCCGTACGGGTCGTTCGGGGTATGGCCGCCGAAGAGCTGGTCGACGACCGCGGCCGATTCGGCCTGCGCCTGCGTGAGCGGCGGAGCCGTCGGCACCGGGTGCATCGACGGCGGCATCGGCATGGCCGCGGCCGTCGGCATGGCCGCACGGATCGCCTGCTCGTTGGGGGCGAGCTGGGGCGGCAGCTGCGGCAACGGCTGCACGTGCATGAGGTGCGGCTGGTTCGCGATCATCTGCGCGAGGTGCGGCGCGGCGACGTGCGCGGGGACGGGCGCTCCACCCGCATGATGTGCGGTCGCCGCTTCCTGCTCCGTGATGCGATGCGCCGCCGGCGGCGGATGCATCGGTGGTGGAGGGGCCCCTTGGGGCGAGATATCGATCGGTCCCGACGGCATCTGGACGGCGTTACGCGCGGCGGTGCGCGGCCCCGGCTTCTTCGGTCCGGTCAGAACCGGCTCCGGGGTCTCGAGGTCCATGACTTCTTCATCGTCGAGCTCGTGCGTGCTGCTGCCCTCGTTGCGCGCGGGCTGCGGTGGCGCCAGTGCGGGCGCTCCCCCTCCGAACAGCGGCGCCGCCGTCGGCGGACGATTGCGATTGGGCCCCGGAAGTTTCGCACGGGGCCCGCCCGGGGCCGGCATATTCGGCGCCGCCGCGCTGCCCATCGCGGTTGCCTTCTGGGCGGGCATGACCCGGCCCCGCTCACCGCCGGCACTGTTGGGAGGTGCGTTGCGAGGCACGGGCGGCGCGGCGGGCGCGTCGTCGTCCTCGTCCATCTCGATGCCCTCCTCCTCGAGATCGACCTCGGAGGTGCCGTCCGTCCCGGGCCGGCCGGGCTTGGCGGCGGCCCCGCCGAAGAGCGGCGCTGGCGTGCGCTTCTTCGCGCCCGGAGCGGCCAGCGACGTCGGGCGGGTGTAGTTCCCGGCGTTGTCATCGGTCCCGGCGTCGGAGTCATCCGAATCGTCGAACATCGGCGGCCGGGCCTTCCCGGCCGGGACCTTCGCCCGCGTGTCCTTCTCGCGCGTCTCCTTCTCGCGCGTGAAGGCGTCGCTCCCCCGATCGTCGACGCTCGGCGCGCTCGGGCTCACGAAGCCCACCGACCGATGACTCGCCGTGATCCGTGGCTTGCCGCCGCCCCGCTCCGCCTCCGCGTAGAGGCTCGCGATCCGGGGATCCGTCGGCGCCTGCGAGCGCACGATCCGCAGGACGTCGATCGCCTGCGCGAAGTCTTTCTTGCGGAGCAACGCCTCGCCCTTCAGCACCTGCGCATCGACGGATGAGCCGTCGAGCTCGAGGGTCACGCGCATCTCCGCGATCACCTCGTCGAAGCGCTTGAGCGCCAGCAGGGCCTGTCCGAGCACGACGCGGCCATCGACCGTGGTCGGGCGTCCGAGCAGCCCCAGCCGGCAGACCTTGACTGCCTCCTGGTACTGACCGGCGCTGACCAGGGCCTGGCCACGCGTGACGAAGTCGCTCTGCGACACTCCTGCCGGGCATGTTACCCCGGCCGGGAGTCACTACGGAACTGCTGGCGACGACTCGGAAACTTCCAAGTTGTCCGGGACTTCGGGGTTGATCGCGTCGGCGGCGCCACGGCTGGTCGGTTCCCCACGGTCCGGCACCCCCGGCATCTCGTCCCCACGGAGGCGCTTGGTGTCCACCACGAGCCATTCCTTGCCCTGGCGCTCCCACTGCTGGATGGCGTGGGTGTGGTGCAGGGTGCCCTCGCGATCGCGGTACCAGGACCACTTCACCTGGACGCGGGCGGCCTTCTCGCCGGTCTTGTCGACGCGCACGAGCTCGTAGTCCGTGATGCGCACATCCTCGGCGCGCTCGTCCATGTCGGCCACGAAGTCGCCGCGCTCGGCGACGGGGACCTTGCCGGCCGCGATCGCGAACCGCTCCCAGCGGATTCCCTCGTTGTAGCTGCGGATCGACTCCGCGAGCGTGTCCTGCTGCTGGGCGCTGCCACAGGCAGCGAGGAGTGCGACCACGATGAGCTTCTTCACGAGGCATCCCCTTCGCCGCTGGCGCGCTTGCGCCGCACGGCCTTGATCGATTCGAGATCGCGCTTGCCGAGCTCGCGCGTCACCACGAGTACCCCCAGGAACGTGAGGCCGATGGCGGCCGCCTCGACGAGCGTCATGAGCTTGCCGTGCAGGGGCAGGACGCGGCCCACGACCAGCGCCGCCGCCGTCGCCGCGCCGATCCGGACGAGGCTCGCGATCGGCAGGAAGGCGCCGAGCCGGCGGTACACCGCGATGCCCGAGAAGATCGCGCCGAGGATCATCGCGCCGCCCGTCACCGACGAGGCCGCGAGGAGGATGTGGCCCGACTCGGCCGCCATCGGGATCGCGATCCAGTTGCCGAGGATGGCGACGACCAGCGTGATGGCCGCCGAGATGATCGCGTCCTTCGTGAAGCCCGAGCCGTTCAGGATCGTGCCGTTGATCGCGAACACGCTGAACGCGACGTTGCCGAACGCGAGCGGGATCACGGCCTCCGCGCCCTGCGCCACGTAGTCGGGCGCGTAGATGAGCCCGAGCACGTCGGCAGGGTTCGCCGCCATCACGACCGCGATCATCATCGCGAAGATGAGCGAGTAGCGCGAGGTGACGGCGATGTAGCGCTTCGTCGTCTCCTTGTCGTCGGCGAACGTCGACCGCGACACGAGCGGGAACACGACGAACGTCGCGGCGATGATGGCCTGGTACGAGAGACGCGCCAGGTTCTGCACCGCCGCGTAGTAGGCGTTCTGCACGTCGGCGAGCGCGCTCGGGTCGTACGCGAATCCCGAGACGCGAGCGCCCCACGGCAGGAGCGACTTGCCCGTCGCGAGCAGATCGCCCTGGTGGAGGGCGAAGTACTGCGTCGAGAAGCGCTTGATGAGGATGCTGTCGACGAACATCAGCGCGTTGAACAGCGTCAGGTACAGCGCCACCGTCGCGAAGAACGCGAGCAGCGGCTTCACCGGGAGACGTTCGGCGTCGGGCCCCTGCTTCGGCAGCCCGATCCACAGGATGGCCGCGCACAGGATGACGCCGACGGCCGCGACCCAGCCGCCGATGACGCCGAGCACGCCGAGGCCCGCCATGGCCATGCCGATGAGGCCCGCGACGCGCAGGGTCGCGAACGTGACGTCGAGGCCCGCTTGCTTGTTGAACTGGTGCAGGCCGTTCGCGGTGCCGACGAACACCGCGTAGAACGAGTACCCGCCGACGATGAGGCCCGCGAGCATGAGCGGCGCGGTCTTGCTCGGATCGAGCAGGACGTAGCGCGAGACGATCGGGGCGAGGGCGACGAAGCCGACGGCGATCGGCAGGCCGAGTCGCACGTGCATCCGCAGGCCGGCGTGCTGGACGGCGCGGGCTTTCCCCGGCTCCTGCGCCGAGAAGCGCGAGACCGCCTGGATCGTGCCCGTGACGATCACGTTGTTCACGAACGAAGCGATGCCCGCGACGAGCGAGTAACTACCGAACGCGGTGCGCGAGAGGATCGCCGGGAGGCGAACCTGGATCACGAGCCCCGCGAACATGAAGTAGAACTTCGCGAACGCAATGTAGAGGACGCCGCGACCGGCGCCGGTAGCTTTGGGAGCGTCCTCGGCCAAGCCTCTTGCGGGTATCACGCGCCGATCCGGCGCAGCAACTTATTGACGTAGCCGGGCGTTACTTGAGCGTCGGCTCGACGACCGGCATCGAGCAGGCCACCCAGCCGGCGCAGTCGGCCTGCTGCAAGCAGCCGCGGATCACGCCGGCCGCGTCCTCCATCATCGGGCTCGGGGGCGCCTCCTTCATGCGGGTGCACG
>JALHPV010000192.1 GCA_022842285.1 Kofleriaceae bacterium | reverse complement strand
GGGCGGCATCCGCAGGGACCCGCTTGCGGGGCTGGGGCTTGGAGGTCGGCTCGACAGCGCGGCTCTTCACGGTGGGTACCGCATCGGGGACGCGCTGAGGCACGGGTTCGACCCCGACAGGTTCCTGGATGGGACCGATGACCGGGACGAACGCGTCCGTGCTCGACGCCGCCTCGGATGCCTCCGCGGCCCGCGAGCTCCACGACCAGATCCCCACGCCGAGCCCGACGAGCGCGATGGCCGTGATGCTGGCCGTGACGGCCCACCGCGTCTTCCGCACGCGCACCGACGACACGGCTGGACCCTGTGGGGCGCCCACCTGCAAGCTGGCCAGCGCCGCCGCGATCGTCGCGGGACGATCCTCGGGATGCTTGGCGAGCATGGCCTTGAGTGCGGCGTCGAAGCGGTCGCCGATCTCCGGACAGACCGACGACGCGGCCGGAGGCGACGTCTGCACCTGCATCACCATCGTCGCGAATGCGGACTCGCCCTCGAAGGGCACGCGTCCCGTCAGCAGCTCGAACGCGAGTACGCCGAACGAGTAGACATCGGTCGCCGGTCCGATGGTGCGGCCCAGGGCCTGCTCCGGAGCCATGTAGCTCGGCGTACCGAGGGTGACGCCGGTCGTCGTCAGGTTGGGAGCGTCGTCGAGCTCCAGCGCCTTCGCGATCCCGAAGTCCGACAGCCGAGCATGGACCGCGGCCCCCGTGCCCTCGAGCAGGACGTTGGCGGGCTTCACGTCGCGATGCACGATCCCCGCGGCGTGGGCGGCCTCGAGGGCGCGGGCCACGGCAGCGAGGATGCCGAGCGCTTCGTGCAGCGGCAGCGGCGCGTGCGTCGTCAGATACTCGGCCAGCGAGCGCCCGCGCACGAGCTCCATCGTCTGGTACGCGCGTCCGTCGTCGAGCCGGCCGAAGCCCACGACGCGGACCACGTTCGGGTGGACGATCCGGCTCGCGGCCTGCGCTTCCCGGATGAAGCGCTGGGTCGCATCCGGATCGAGCGCGAGCGCACGCGTGATGACCTTGATGGCGACCTCGGTCCCGAGCACGGGATGCCGGGCGCGATACACCCTCGCAAAGCCGCCCGACCCGAGCACGTCGTCGATGACGTGCTCGCCGACCTGCGTACCGGCGCTGAGCGCTTCCGGGTCCGCGGTGGGTTCGTTCGGGGCGACCGTCATGAGGGACTACTATAGGCTTCGTCAGAGCGCGGCGATCGGATGCACCGAAGCCGCGTCGGGTTACGGGGCGCCTCAGGACCCCAAGGAGTTTCAGGCGCTTAGCGAATCACGAGCGTAGCGCCGCGATTTCGCCCGCGGAGAACCCGTAACTCTCGAGGACCTCTCCCGTGTGCTGCCCGAGCGTGGGCGGCGGCGCGGGCGATGTGGGCGCGCCGAGCGGCGTGCGCACCTGCTGGATGGGGCCGACCTTGCCTCCGCCGTCCATCGTGAAGAAGACGCCGCGCTCGACATGGAGCGGGTGCGCCGAAAGCTCCTCGACCTCGAGGACGACCTCCACGCAGCAGTCGTGGGCCGCGAGCAGGTGCGCCCATTCGCCGGCGGGCTTGGTCGCGAAGATCGCCGCCAGCTCTCGGCGGATGCGTTCCTGATCGGGGGCGATCAGCTCCGCCGCGACCGGCGGCCGACCGATCGCCGTGTTCAGCGCGAGCCAGAACTTCGGCTCGAGTGCGCCGACGGCGAGGTACCGCCCGTCGCTCGCCTGGTACACGCCGTAGCAAGCGAGCCCGCCATTCAGGGTCTCGGCGCCGCGCGTCGGTGGCTTCGCGCCACAATCGAAGTTGCCGAGCTCGGCTGCGAGCAACGTCAGCGCGCCCTCGGTCATCGAGATATCGAGGTGGGCGCCCTGCCCGGTTCTCTCGCGTCCGATCAGCGCCGCGAGGATGCCCGTCGCACTCCACAGCGCGCCTCCCGCGAGGTCAGCGACTTGAACGCCCGGCATCACCGGCGTTCCGTCCTTCGCCCCCGTCATGCCGAGCACGCCCGCGAGGGCGATGTAGTTGAGGTCGTGCCCCGCGCGATGCACGTATGGCCCGGTGGCGCCGTAGCCGCTGATCGAGCACACCACGATCTTCGGATTCTTCGCTCGCAGCGCCTCGTAGCCGACGCCGAGCTTGTCGAGCACGCCGGGCCGAAAGCTCTCGACGACCACATCGGCCTGCTCGGCCATCCGCAGCAGCGCATCGCGCCCCGCGGGAGCTTTCAGATCCAGGGCGAGCGAGCGCTTCCCGCGATTCACGGCGAGGAAGCGCCCACCCATGCCGCCCTTGGCCGGCGGAAACGCACGCAGGTAGTCACCGACGCGCGGATCCTCGACCTTGACGACATCCGCGCCAAGATCGGCGAGCACCATCGTCAGGAACGGCCCCGGGAGGAGCCGCGAGAGATCGAGAACGCGAATGCCCCGCAGGGCACCAGCGAGACCGAGGGTCGCGCGAGCGCGGCCCGAAGCATCACCAGATGGCGATGCGGTGGGATCGCTCACTTCGGGCGAGCGATCTCGAACAGCTGCTGGAGCTTCATGGCCAGCATCGGATCCCCGGAAACGCGGAGCTTGCCCTGGAAGTAGAGCTGCATGCCGGCGTTCGGGTCGGAGAGCATCGTGTTGAAGTCCTCGTTGGAGACTTCGATCGTGCACTGGGCCTTGCCCGAGTCACCCTTCACGCAGGTCGGGGGCTTCGCGACCGTGTCCACGGTCCACTCGCCGCCGCCATCGCCCGTCACCTTGAAGCAGTAGATCGCGTTGAGCTCGTTCGCCTTGTCAGGGAACTCCGCGAGCCCCTTCGGGACGAGGTTGTCGAACAGATCCTGAGCGTCTTTGGGAAGGGCAACCGACATGGGGATCGTGTTACCCCGGGGTGCACAATACAGTCAACGCTGACCGCCGATTACTCCGGGAGGTCGACGTCGGCGTACACGCAGTCGCTGGCCACGCCCTCGGTGACCTGGAAGTTGACGTTGTCCGTGTAGAAGGTGCGGCGGAAGAGGTCGTTCCAGCACTCCGACGCGATGGCTTCGGTGGCGCCGAGGTCACCACCAGTGACCCGCGCATCCGCGCGGCCTTCGCCCGTGGACAGCCAGCGCGAGCGGAGCGTGATGTCCTCATCCATGCCGGAGCCGCCGGCGTTGCCGAAGATGTTGAAGACCATGTCGCCTGAAAGATCGGCCGCCTCGTTGTACGCGTAGTCCGCCGAGACCGGATTGCCGTTGTCGTCGGTGGAGATGATGCCGAGGTCGAGGTGGCGCGTCGCGAGGTCGTAGTTCACCTGGATCGAGCCGCGATCATCGCCGCCGTCGACGGGGTTCACGCGCTTGCCGGCATCGAAGTCGATGCTGAACGAGCCGTTGCCCGTCTCCTCCGTCGGGCCCGGGAGCGCGATGCCCTCGATGACGGTCTCGAACTCGCTGCCCGCGACAGTCTTGTTCCGACCCGAGAGCGCGTAGGCGTACTCGCCACCGTTGTCCGTGACATCGAGGCGGTACTCGGTGGGCGCGAGCGGGCCATCGCTCCACGGGCCCCACGTGTACGTGTCGCCCTCGATGCTCGTGACCGGGTACTGGACGATGGAGTGAATCAGGATGAGCACCCACGCGGTGCCACCGTTGAACATCACCGTCACGTCGCGCGTCGCCACGTACCAGTCGGCGAGCTCGCCAATCGCGCGACCCGCGCTCGCGGGCAGCTTGATCTTCACCTGCTCGTCGGTGGGGATGGAGGTCTTCAGCTCCTCCGGGGCGTCATTCTGCGGGATGCAGGCGACGAGGGAAGACGCGAGGGCGAGGGCAGCGAGGCTCTTCGGGGCGATGCTCATGGGCAAACTCCTAGAGCACCCCGCGTACCAGCCGCGGGCGACGAATCTCGCTGACTTACGGTGTGGGGTTTTCCGACGGCGCCTTGGCGGCTCCGGGTGCCGTGGGAGGTGCCGACAGATCCGGGAGGACCGTGACCGTATCACCGTCGTGGAAGACCACGACCGCTCCATCCGCGCTCGGCGTGCTCGGCGCGACGGCGATGCCGACCGGGTCGGGTCGCGGCATCCGAGGGAGCGGGTACACCCACATGAGGAGGGCGTTCGCCGCGTAGCCCGCGACGATGTCACGCTCGAGCGAGGTATCGAGGCGAGCTGCGATCGCCGCGTCACCAATCGACGATGTCGCACTGGCGAGTACCTGGATGCCCGGCAGCGGTCGCGCGACCTGGGCGTGCAGCGAGCCAGTCGCGTCGATGTCGAACAGAGTGAGCTCCGGTGCGCCCATGTAGGCGGTCGCGTTCATCACGCGGACGAGGGGGGCGCCATCCGCCGTCCACACCAGTCCGATGAGCGCGGAGTACGTGCGCTCGGTCTTCCACGGCGTGGGCCCCGTGCCGACGAGCTTGCCGTCCAGATGCGAGACGGTCCACACGCGAGACTTGTAGGTGAAGGCCAGCGGCGTCGGCGCGGCACTCGCCGGGCTCGCCACGCCGGTATAGGTGTCGATCGAGAGCGCCTCGTCCCCGCGGCGCCAGCGCACGCGATGGTCCCCGTCGGGCCACAGCGATTGCCGTCCCATCTCGGCGCGGAACTTCTGCGTCTGATTGGAGGGCGCGTGGATCGCGAAGTACGCCTGGTCCGCGCCCTGCGGCGTCACGATGCGCGCGCAGCCCAGGAGGGACTCGCCCGCCGGGATGCGAGGCGCCGAGAAGCAGTCGCTCACCAGGACGAACCCGTCGGGTGTCGCGAGCGGCGGGGCCACGTGCGGCCCGCTCGGCTTGGTCCACATCACCTGGCCACGCCGCCAGTCGACAGCGACAAAGCCCGTCTGCGACGACGCCACCACTGCCAGATCACCGAGCAGCGCTGGCCCGCCGACCTCGAAGCGAGGGGTCCCCGCCTTGGTCGCGATCGGAATCGTGCGGATGGGCGTGGTGCTCGGGTAATCCGCGAGCTCGGGCCACACCGCATCCGTCGCCGCCAGCGCATCGACGCGCCCCGCGTCGCTTGGGGGCGGTGCGGGCGACGGGGCTTCCTGCGCAGCCTTGGAGCCACACGCACCGGGGGCCACCACCAACGCCACGAGGAGCGCCGCGCTAGGCGAGCTCGATGCCATCACCTTCGCGGAGCTCGCCGATATAGGCCGCGGGCAAGCCTTGGGTCTTCAGCTCGTCGACGCATCCCGCGACGCGGTCCATCGGCACGCAGAGCAGGAGGCCACCGGAGGTCTGCGCATCGCACGCGAGCGATGCGAGCACCTCGAGCGGAGAGTCGTTCGCCGGCTCGGCGGCGAGCGGCGCCCCGTCCCCCCACCGCACGAGGCTGGTGACGAATGCGCGGTTCGCCATGCTGCCCGCCGGGCAGACCTTCGCCGCGAGGTGCATGACCGCATCGGGGAGCTGCGGCAAGCGCTCGAGGTAGACGCGCGCGCCGAGACCCGAGCCGCGGACAATGTTGCGCAGGTGCCCGAGGAGGCCAAAGCCCGTCACGTCGGTGGCGGCGGTCGCACCGTGCGTGCGGCCCACGCGCGCGGCATCGCGATTGAGCGTCGTCATCGAGGTGATCGCGGCCGCCGCGGCGAGCTCGCTGGCGAGACCCTTCTTGATCGCCTGTCCGATCACGCCCGTGCCGAGGCCCTTCGACAGCACGAGCCCCTGCCCCGGCCGCGCGTTCCGGTTGCTCCACATCTCGTCGGGCGCGACCTCGCCCGTGACCGACAGGCCGAACTTCACCTCGGGATCGCGCACCGAGTGGCCGCCGACGATGGCGACCCCGGCGGCCGCGCATGCCCGCTCGGCACCGGCGAGGATCGCGTCGAGCACCTCCCGCGGGAGCTGATCGTCGGGGAAGAAGACCAGGTTCAACGCGAAGCGCGGCTCACCCCCCATCGCCCACACGTCGGACATCGCATTGGTCGCCGCGATCGCGCCGAAGGTCTCCGGATCGTCGACGAGCGGCGCGATCACGTCGGCGGTGAGCACCAGGTTCCGACCGCCGGCGGGACCGCGGACGACGGCCGCATCGTCGGAGTAGTCGTGATCGACGAGCACCCCATCGCGGTCACCGCGGGGCAAGCGAGCGAGCACCTCGGTGAGTGCTCCGAGCCGGAGCTTGGCGGCGCAGCCTCCGCCGCGCGCGAACTGGGTCAGGCGAATGTCGGTCATGGCTGTCCCGGCGGCAATTGCACGAGCTCCTCGACGAGCGGTACGAGCGCCGAAGCCGTGAGCTCCCCGATGACCAGGAGCGCGAAGTCATACCCGTCGCCGGACATCTCGATCACATAGCCCTCCATATCGGGCACGAAGGTGACCCGTCGCGGTGCGCCGAGGATCTCGACGGTCTCGACAGTGCCGCCGGCGGCCGCGATCCCGGCCAGCATCACCTTCGGCGCGACACTCATTGTCAACGGGGGCTCCATACGCTGCGCGTACTGCATGCCGCTCACGGTGAAGGTCTGCCAGCCGGTCGCGGGCTTGAACCGTACGGCGGCCCCGCCCTTCCCGAGCTCCTGCATCATCGCTTGCGCCTGCTGCATGTAGTCCCCGTACGCTTCCATGTCGATGTTCGGCACGACGAAGCTGGGGGCGGCGCTGGAGCCGTTCGCCGCCGCGACCGCCCCGTTCGAGATCGGGGCTGCGGGCGTGACCGCGGCCATCGGTTCGGGCGGATCTTCGACCTCGGTTTCCTCGACCTCGGTCTCCTCGACGTCGGGGGACTTGGGGTCTTCGGTCTTGCTCCACGGATCCGATGGGTCAGCGGTGGGCTGCTTCACGTCACGTTGGAGGTACCAGCCGATGCCGGCCATCGCGGCGATGAAGGCCACCGCGATCACGATCCACAGCACCGTGCGGTTCGGAGCCGCCGGCGGTGTGGCGACTGGCGACGGAACCGGACCCGGGCCCGCCGCGACCGCGGGCGACGCACTGAACCCCACCGCCGGCGGTGGCATGGGAGGCGGCGGAAAGTTCGCGGCTGGCGTCGGTACGGGCACCGCGACGCCTGGCGTGCCGTAGCCCGGTGCGGGCGAGTGCGCGTAGGCCATCGGGGCGTGAGCCGGCGTCGGGATCGCGCCATTCACGTTGCCCATCACCTGACTTCCGACGGTCTCCGGCGGCAGGCTGGCCAGCACGGCGGCCACCCGCTCGGCGAACTCCTCCATCGTCGCCGGGCGGTCGGCCGGACGCTTCGACATCGCGCTCAGCACGAGGTCGTCGATCGCACGCGGGATCATGAGGTCCGGACGTCGCTGCGACGGCGCCGTCACTTGCTCCATCAGGTGCTTCGAGAGGAGCGCCATCACGTTCGGCGCGTCGTAGGGCAGCCGCGCCGTCACCAACTCGTACAGCATGCAGCCGAGCGAGTAGATGTCGGCGCGCCCGTCGATGTGTTCGCCCTTGATCTGCTCCGGTGCCATGTACTGCGGCGTACCGAGCATGTCTCCGGCCTGGGTCATGGCCATCTGCGACTGCCGCGAGTCGTCGCGCAGCTTCGCGATCCCGAAGTCGAGGACGCGCACCACATCACGCGCGCGGCCGCGGTCCTGCAGCATCACGTTGTCGGGCTTCAGGTCACGATGAACGATGTTGTGGCCATGCGCGTCGATGAGCGAGGCGCAGACCTGGAGGATGATGGCGAGGGTCCGCCGGATGGGCAGTGGCGCCTCGGTGTGAACGATCGCACGGAGCGAGCGGCCCTCGATGAATTCCATCGAGATGAACACCGTCCCGTCTGCGTCCTGCCCGTAATCGTAGATGCCGACCGTATTGGGATGCGACAGCTTCGCGACCGCCTCCGCCTCCGCGGTGAAGCGGCGCACGAGGAGCGGGCTGTTTGCGACCTCCGGCCGCAGGACCTTGAGCGCCACCACCCGCTTCAATGACGTCTGCTCGGCCCGGTACACGGCCCCCATGCCGCCCTCGCCCAGCTTCGCGAGGATGCGAAACCGGCCCGCGATCTCGCGCCCGACGAGTGACGGCGGCTCGGCCTGGATGTGCGGATCACTCGTCGGATGCGTCGACTGCGTGGCCTTGCCACACGCGCCGCAGAAGCGCGCGCCCTCGGCGTTCTGCGCCTGGCAGTGCGGGCAGATCACCATAGGCCTACGGCGCCTCCTGGAGCGCGAAGATCGCGTACATCGGCGTCTCCCCGCCGCGGATCACGCGCGCCTCGATACGCTGGTCATCGTAGAGGGCGATGAGCACGAAGGCATCCGCGGGGGTGGAGTTCGCCGGGAGCGTCACGATGGCGAGGTATACGCGCAACGGCGAGCCGGCGAAGGTCAGCGTGGCGATGGCGTCAGCATCGGCGCCCGGGACGGAGCGGAACGGGACCGCCGTCGCCAGGCCGTCGATCCCGAGGGTGCCGGCGATGCCCGCGCTCGTGATCTCGTCGATCGCGAGCGTCATACGCTCTCCCGGCCCCACGCGCAGGACTGGCTGGTCGCCAACGCGGGTCCCCTCCCACGCCCCCCGGAAGTCCCGCAGGTCGTTGCATGCCGCGAGGACCACCACGCAGCTCAGCAGCCAGCGAAGCACCGGGTGACGGTAGCACCCGGCCAGAGCAACGCGCTACGGTTGCGGGAGTGAGGAGCCTCGCCGCGGCGGTGGTCTGCGCAGTTGCACTCGGGGGGATGACCGAGGCCGCTCGCGGAGAGGTTGCCGACGAGTTCGGTCCGGTCCTCGTCGTCGAGCAGATCGAGATTCGCGGCAACACGGCCACGTCCGCCGATGTGATCCGGCGCGCGCTCCCGATCCATCCCGGCGACGCCCTGCGCGCCAGCGATGCGCGGTTTCGCGAGAGCCGCTTCAAGCTGCTCGCCCTCGGCTATTTCCGCGACGTCACGCTCGAGATGAACAAGGGCTCGGCTCGCGACCAGGTGATCCTCGTCGTCACCGTCGAGGAACGCGGCACGGTCGTCCTCAACAATCTCTGGTTCGGCCACACATCCCTGACCCCGTACTGGCTCGGCCTCGACGTCGGCGAGCGCAACTTGCTCGGCCTCGGCTTCGGCGTCGCGGGCGGATTCATCTACGCCGCCAACAACGACGAGGTGGAGGGCAGCCGCGAGCAGTGGGCCGCCGAGCTGCGGGTCGGTGACCGCACCGTGCTCGGCAGCAAGTGGGGCGCATCCTCGGCGTTCACGCTCGTGCACGGCAGCGAGCCGTATCGGGTCAGTGGCGGCGGCGAGCAGCCTCGACCCGACGAGCTCCGCGCCTTTCCGTACCGGCGCCTCGGCGGCCGGGCCGGCCTCGACTACAACGCGAGCTCGCTGACCCGCCTCGGCGCCCAGCTCCGCATCGAGCAGATCGACGCGGAGCTGCCGATCGCGCCGACGTATGTGGACGAGGACGGCACCCCCGTCGCCATCGACCTGCACCTCGACCCCGGCTCGAGCCGCCTCATCACCGCAGGGTTCTCCTTCGACCGCGATACGCGCCCCGATCCGATCCTCCCGCACGCCGGTGGTCGTCTCGCCTTCGCCGCCGAGATCGGCACCGTGCTGTTCGGCGGCGACTACCAGTACGCGACGATCTATGGCCGCTACGAGCACTACTGGCCCCTCTTCCAGGAGAAGCACGCCATCGCGGTGAAGGTTGCCGGCGGCGTCGTGATCGGCGATGCGCCGCGCTTCGAACGCATCCACATCGCCGACGTGGACCGCATGCTCACGCCGCGCGCGCTCGGGCTCGTCCTCTCGACCGCCGCCCCGCTCGCGATCCTCGGTACGCGCGACGACAAGCCTCTCTACGGCGACCTCGGCGGCATCGTCAATGTCGAGTACGCGATCCAGCTCTTCCGCGGTCGCGGCATCCAGCGCGTCTACGGTGGTGACATCTTCATCGGCGCCGGCCTGTGGGGCCTCGCGGAATCGCGGGACCTCCAGACGCGCGACACGTCCCTGTGGGACGCCTTACCGCTCGACCTCTACATCGATGCCGGTCTGCGCGTCGACACCGACGTCGGCGTGTTCGAGCTGACCTTCGCGAACGCCCTGGGGCGACTGCGATGACAGGCGAGCAAGCGGACGCTTGCGAGCAGCGCCGCCGGAGGGCGGTGCCGGGTGAATCGCGAGCGGGCGGACGCTCGCGAGCAGCGCCGCCGGAAGGCGGTGCGGTGTGAATCGCCGTGCGGCGATCCTCGGTGGAGCGTCGCTCGTGGTGGCGGGCCGGGTCGCGCGCGCCGACGACGATGACGACGAGCTCACGTTTCAGAAGATGCGCTTCATCGAGCGCGGCGATGTCCTCACGGTCACGACGTCGGTGTCCAAGCTCTTCGACACCGAGGCGTACGCGGAGCTCACCACCGGCTTCACCTCGACGGTGGTCGTGCGGATGTATGTCTACCCGAAGGGCTCCCAGGAGCCGATCAGCTTCGTCCTCCTCGAGCGCAAGGCGCTGTTCAACGTGTGGGACGAGGAGTTCGAGATCCGCATCAGTCAGCCGGGCACCAAGCCGGCCATCGTGAAGGAGAAGCGCCAGTCCGACGCCCTGAAGCTCCTCACCAACATCGAGGACGTGCCGATCGCGCAGCTCGCCGATCTCCCCCTCGAGCAGCAGTTTCTCCTCGCGATGCAGGTCGAGCTGAACCCGGTCTCGAAGGAGACCCTCGCCGAGGTCCGGCGCTGGCTCACGCAAGGCACGGGCGGCGGCATCGACCGCGGCGGCGCCTTCTTCGGCTCGTTCGTGTCGGTGTTCGTGAACCCCAAGATCCCCGAGGCAGACCGCACGCTTCGCCTCCAGTCGCAGCCCTTCTACCGGCCGAAGGACCGCTGACCCATGGCCAAGAAGACGAAGAAGAAGCGAGTCCCCCTCCAGCTCAAGCTGACGGTGGCCCTCGTCCTGCTCGTGATGCTGCCCCTCGCAGTGTCTGCGTCGTTCATCGGCCAGCTCGGCCGCACCGCCGCCAACGTCGCCACCAGCGAGGCCGCCGCCCGCACGAAGTCCCTCGAAGCGGCGATCGATGCCTACCGCGACCTCGTCCGCACCACGAAGGACCTCCACCGCGAGATCGCGCGCCGCCTCGGCACGCGCCCCGACTTCCTCGCGTTCGCACCGACCGACTTGCCCCGTGTCGTGCAGGTCGAGCCCGGCCTGCGCGCCATCCAGCTCGTGCGCCCCGACGGCACCGTGGCCGCCGAAGCGTCCCGTCCGATCGCGGGCCCGCTCTGGCGCGACATCGAGCTCTCCGAGGCCCTCGGGCCCGATGGCGGCGCGCTCCGCCTGACCTTCGAGGTGTCGGCGACGATCAACGACGACCTCCAGGCGCTCAAGGACTCGATCAACGCGACGCGCACCTTCGTCCAGATCAAGAGCGCGCTCCCCGAGGGCTATCGCCTCGCCTTCCTCGCGCTGATCGGCATCGCGGGTATCCTCGCCGCCGGCATCGGCGTCCTCGCCTCGACGCTGCTCACGCGCAAGATCGCCGCCCTCGTCGCCACGGCCCAGAGCGTCTCGGAGGGCAACCACGACGCGCGCGTGGCGCTGAAGGGCGAAGACGAGCTCGCCGAGCTGGGGAGCGCCTTCAACACGATGCTCGACGACCTCGACGAGACACGCCGCCAGATCGCGTACCTGCAGCGCATGGGCGTCTGGCAGGACGTCGCGCGTCAGCTCGCGCACGAGATCAAGAATCCGCTCACGCCGATCCAGCTCGCCGTGCAGCAGGTCGTCTCGTCCTACAAGGGCGAGGACACGAACGCCGAGCGCTTCTCGAAGATGCTCGCCGACACCAAGGAGATCGTCGAGGAGGAGATCGAGTCCCTCCGCCGCCTCGTCGACACGTTCCGCACCCTCGGCGCCCTGCCCAAGGTCGAGGCCGCGCCGCTCGAGCTCGCCGAGGTGATCGAGGAGCTCAAGCTGAACCCGACCTACGCGACGAAGGTCCAGCTCGAGCCGCCAGCGAAGCCCGTCACGGTGCGCGCCGACAAGCTGCTCCTGAAGCGCGTCCTCGCGAACCTCGTCGAGAACGGTATCCAGGCCGGCGAGGAAGCGGGCTCGTCGGCCGAGGTCACGATTCGCTGGTCGAGCACCAACGACCGCGCGACGATCACCGTCGACGATCGCGGCAAGGGCGTCCCCAAGGAGAAGACCGAGACGATCTTCGAGCCCTACGTCACCACGAAGGTGACCGGGACCGGCCTCGGCCTCGCGATCGCCCGCAAGATCGCGATCGAGCACGGCGGCGATCTGTCGGTGTCCAGCGAGAAGGCGCCCACCGGCGGCGCCCGCTTCGTGCTGACGTTGCCCCTGTGAGGTTCACTACCGGGGCTGTTAGCCCGGCGGGGGCAGGAGCCGGAACAGCAGGGCGTCCTGGTTCTGCGCGGCAACGGCCACGCAGCCCTTCAGGTCCGCCAGGGCGCGGATCGCCGTCTCCGCGAGCATGCGGCCGTCATCACGGCGGCGCGGCGCTTCGGGGATCGAGGCCAGGTACTTCACGAACTCGTCGTACTTCTCGAGGAACTTCTGCGGCTCGAGCTCGGCGAGCATCGGTGCAAAGTGCGAGGGGTTCACGACGACCCAGTCGCCCTTGCCGATCTCGAGCACGTTGCGGTCCGCGTACGGCGTCGTGAGCTGCTCGTGCGGGATGGTGCCGAGGAAGCCCTCGTCATCCGCCTGGTACTTGTGCGGGTTCACCTCGACGAAGAAGGCGAACAGCTCGATGCCCTTGTTCAGGTTGCTGAGATCGTCCTCGTCCAGGGGCGGGAACTTCTCCGGCATACCGACGTGCATCGCGGGCATGACGACCCGCTCGAGGATGTCGATCGCGATCGGGGCCGTGGCGCGGCGGAGCGCGACGATCTGGGCGATCGCCTCGAAGAGTCCACGATCGTTCGTCTGCTTCGCGATCGGCTGGTCCTGCTTCGCACGCATGATGGCGGCGACGACCTGATCGACGATCTGGTTGTTCTGCGGCCCGAGGCGCGGCGCGGACTCCTTCAGCGCATCGATGAGCTTCGCCACCGGCTCCTCGTTCCAGAGCTTGGCGAGGCGATTGAAGTCCATCGACATCCACTGCCCCAGCGGCACGGTGTGGAGGCGGATGTAGTGCTGTGCGACGAACCGGTCCAGCGTCTTGCCGTTATCGCGGGCCTCCTGCTCGACGTGCAGGGTGCGAATGCGCTCGATCTCGGTGACCATCTTGCGCGTCGCGCCCGAGCCCATGCGAAGGAGCTGCTCGGCGAAGACGAAGGGGGCGATCTCGAGGAAGACCTTGGAGAAGCCGACACGCCAGGTATGGGGGTCGTCGCCCATCAGCAGCCAGTGGCCGCCGTGGCGCCTCCGGATGGTCTCGCCGATCCAGGCGCCGAAGGTGAACCAGATCTCCCAGTGCTCCTCGGACTTGAGGTCGAGCTCTTCCTTGTCGCCGATCTGGCCGAAGAGCCAGGTATCGAACGTGATGAGCTCGAGCGACTGCGCGAGGGAGACGGCGCCGGTGTCACCCTCGACCTCGGCGATGGACTCGACGGTCTCACCCTCCGGATCGATGAGCTCCTCGACGATCAGCTCGGATTGCCCACGGGCGCGCGACGAGAACCGATAGGCTCCGTCACGCAGCT
>JALHPV010000191.1 GCA_022842285.1 Kofleriaceae bacterium | reverse complement strand
CGACGCCCGCCGGCCGTTCGACTGCGACGCATGCTGGGAATGCTGCGAGTATTGCGAGACCGACGGCCGCTCGACTGCCTGGCCGGGTGCGGCCTGCGAGTGCTGGCTGTACTGGCTGGACTGCGACGGCTGCTCGTAGCCCGGCCCCGGCTGCGACGGCCGCTCCATCGGCGCCGACGACGGGCGTGACTGTCGCTCCACCGGCGCCGACGATGGGCGTGACTGTCGCTCCACCGGCGCCGACGACGGGCGTGACTGTCGCTCCACCGGCGCCGACGACGGGCGCGAGGAGCGCTGCGGCGGCGACGATGCGCGCGGCGCCGGTTCCAGCGGCTGCGAGCTGCTCCGCGGCACCGGCAGCTGCGGCGCCTGCGACGGCGACTGCGAGCGCCGCATCGGCGTGAGCTCGCGCAACAGCGACTTCGTCATGATGGTCACCGGACGGTCGGTGATCATCGTGCGAGGGTTACCGGCGGCCTGGGCGGCCGACTGCGGATTGCATTCACGGATCGCCGCGGCCAGATCGCTGGCGCCCTCGCGATACTGATTCGCGAAGCGCTCCTCGACGATCGCGTCCATGAGCTTCTGCATGCTCGAGTAGCGATCACGCTTCTCGTGCGAGAGGGCCTTCATGCAGACCGCATCGAGACCGTGCGGCACGCTCGGCTTCACGACGCGCGGCGGAATCACGCGCATCGGTTGAGAGTCACGCTCCTCGTGGGTCACCTGGCGCCCGAACGGGTGAGCGCCGGTGAGGAGCTCGTAGAGCACGACGCCCATCGCGAACACGTCGGCCCGCGGATCGAGGGCTTCGCCGCGCGCCTGCTCGGGCGCCATGTACGCCCACTTGCCCTCGACGACGCCCTGCCCGCCACCCTCGCGGCGGGCGATGCCGAAGTCGGCGACCCGAACCTCGCCCGAGGTGGTGAGCAGGAGGTTCGACGGCGAGATATCGGCGTGGATGATCGCGCCGCCCTTGCGGGTGTGCGCGAACTCGAGGCCCTGACACGCGGCCTGGAGGATGTACGTGGAGATCGCGGGCGAGATGCCGCGCGAGCCACGCGCCTTGATGAGCTGGCGCAGGCTCGGCCCGTCGACGAACTCCATGACGAGGAACACGTCGTCCCCGTCACGCGCGAGGTCCATGACGCTCACGATGTTGCCGTGCTGCATGCCGACGAGGAGCTTGGCCTCCTCGATCAGGCGCTCGACGAAGACGTGGTCGACGGCGAGCTCGGGCAGCAGGCGCTTGATCGCGACCGGCTTCTGGAAGCCGTGGTCGCCCATCACGTAGCCGGCGAACACCTCGGCCATGCCCCCCCGACCGAGAAGCTCGCCGAGGATGTAGCGTCCCCCTGCGCGCTTCCCGCCACCGGCGGAAGACGGGCGGGCCCGTCCTACTGCAGTCGCCCCGGCCACTGTCCTCTAGAGTAGTGCAACGGGTGTACCGTCGCCAACTGATCGAACAAGTTGGGCCTTTCGCCCAGGTTACCGGGCTGTAACCCCTGCACCCACATGGAATAGGCGGGGTGGCCGCTCACCTGTCTGGGATCACCTTCCCCCCAACGAGGCGAGTCGATACGTTTCGAGCACCTGGCCATGACCACGCCTTCTCCCGAGTCACAACGCATCTTCGCGCCCGATCTGTTCAAGAACATGGTCGCGGTGGTGACCGGCGGAGGCTCCGGGATCGGGCTCGCCACCGCCCGGATGCTGCTCGAGCTCGGTGCCACCGTGGCCATCTGCGGCCGCACCGCGAGCAAGCTCGAGACCGCCGCGCAGACCCTCGACCCGACGGGCAGCCGCGTGCTCGCCCTGCCCTGCGACATCCGCGAGCCCGCCCAGGTCGAGACCTTCATCGGCGCCGTCCTCGAGCGCTGGGGGCGGATCGACATCCTCGTCAACAACGCCGGCGGCCAGTTCCCCGCCCCCGCGCAGCACATCTCCCCCAACGGCTTCCTCGCGGTCGTGAAGAACAACCTCGTCGGGACGTTCCACATGTGCCGCGAGGTCGCGAACCGCTGGATGATCAAGCACGGCGGCCGCATCGTGAATGTGACCGCCAACGTGTACCGAGGGTTTCCCGGCATGGTGCACACCGGCGCGGCCCGCGCGGGCGTCGAGAACATGACCATGACCCTCGCGGTCGAGTGGTCGCAGTTCGGCATCCTCGTGAACGCGGTCGCGCCGGGCGTCATCGCGTCGTCGGGCACCGCGCAGTATCCGCCCGAGCTCCTCACCCGCGCCGTGAAGGAGACGCCGCTGAAGCGCACCGGCACCGTCGACGAGGTCGCGGCCGCGATCCTCTATCTGGCCTCGCCCGCCGCCCAGTACATCACCGGCACGACGCTGCGCATCGACGGTGGCCAGGCCCTGTGGGGCCACACCTGGGAGCTCTAGGTGGATCCCAAGCCGGGCGAGCCCGTCCTGCCCTTCGCGTCCAGCGACGAGCTCGCGCGCTGGCTCGCGAAGCATCACCAGACCGTGCCGGTGCTCTGGATCAAGTACGCGAAGAAGAGCTCCGGCGAGCCGTCGATCAACTGGACGCAGGCCGTCGACGTGGCGCTCTGCTACGGGTGGATCGACGGTCAGTCGAAGTCGCTCGATGACCGCTATCACCTGCAGCGCTTCACCCCGCGCGGCCCGAAGAGCAAGTGGTCGAAGATCAACCGCGACCGCGTCGACCGCTTGATCGAGGAGGGCCGCATGCGCGCCGCCGGGCTCGCCGAGGTCACGCGCGCGAAGGCGGATGGACGCTGGGATGCGGCCTACGATTCGCCGAAGACCGCGACGGTGCCTCCCGAGCTCGAGCAGGCACTCGCGAAGAATGCCAAGGCGAAGGCCGCCTTCGCGAAGCTCAAGTCGATGGAGCGGTACTCGATCCTCTATCGCCTGCAGAGCGCCAAGCGTCCGGAGACCCGCGCGCGGCTCGTGGAGAAGTGTCTGGCCGACCTGCTCGGCACGTAGCTACCGGATGACGAGCTGGTAGGTGTGCTGGCCGCGCTTGCCAGCGGAGTTGGTCCCAAAGCAGCTGGCTTCGATCGTCACCGTCGACGTTCCAGCGGCCGTGGGTGTGCCCTCGATCGAGGGTGGCCGGCGGTGCTCGACGAACTCGAGCGTGAGCCCGGCTGGCAATCCCACCGCCCGCACGCTGGCCAGCGGTGTCTCGCGATTCTCGAACTCGATCTCGACGTGGTAGGGCACGCCGACCTTGCCCTCGGGCAGTTGCTTCGTCGCGAACGTCAGCTCGCTCGAGCATCCCGCCAGAGCCACCACCAACGCGACACGACCGAACATCCCTCTAGCTTAGCGGATCCGAAACCTCGGAACGCGCCGTTTCATTCGCGCTTGCTATGCGCTCGCTGTGACGAATAGGGAACCGGAAGCGGAACCGGGAACCTGAAGTTCCGGATCCGTGCTTAGAACGATTTGCTCTGGCCCCCGTCGACGGTGATGGTCGTTCCGGTCACCCACGACGCGCAGGGCGAGGCGAGGAACGCGACGACGTTCGCGACCTCCTCGGGGGTACCGAAGCGGCCGGACGGGATATCGCGCTGCACGAAATCGGCGATACCGGCGGGGTCGGCTTGCTGCCGGCGATCCCAGCCGCCCCCGGGGAAGAGGATCGAGCCGGGCGCGACGGTGTTCACACGGATCTTCTGCGCCGCGTAGTCGCGGGCGAGTGCCTTCGCGAGGGCGATGACGCCGGCCTTCGCGACGTTGTAGCCGGGCGCACCGCCGGCCTCGCGGCCCCAGATCGACGAGATCATCACGACCGAGCCGCCACCGCGCGCGGTGAGGTGCGGGATGGCGCGCTGCACGACGCGCGCGGTCGACCACAGGTTCATATCGAGCGACTTCGCGAGATCGGCGTCGTCCATGTCGGCGGCCGCACGTGCGAACGACTTGCCGACGTTCGCGATGACGACGCCGATGCCGCCCTGGGCGGAGACACACGCTTCGACAGCGGCGCTGGCGCCATCGGCGGTGGTGACGTCGGCCGTCGACGACGAATGCCCCGCGCCGGCGAGCTCGGGCAGCAAGGTCTTCAGATCGTCGGCCCCGCGCGCGACAGCGTGGATGCGGGCGCCCTCTCGAGCGAGCGCGATGGCGATGGCGCGACCGATGCCTCGCGATGCGCCGCTGACCAGGCACGGGACGGCCTCGAGCTGTAGATCCATGGGCGGCGATGATAGTGCGGTCGGGAGCGCGAAGAAGCGATCGGTACACGTGCCTTGGCTCATCCCGATCTCAGGCGGGGGGCATCGCCTTTCTTCAGTGACGTTCATCGAAGGAATGTCCGGAGGCCGGACATCGCGGCTGCCTCGAGTGTCTACGCGCTGCGGGAATGAGGGCGTTTGCTGCCGCTGAAGAGCAACTCCGTGCACTTGCCATGCCCATTGTCAACTTGCGCCAACGAACCGGCTCCGGTGGTGAGCAGCGACAGCGATGCCGCGCGCGCCAGTTCGCGTACTTCTGAGCATCGACCGGCTGGCTCGCAGCTTGCTCTTCGTTCTCGGCACAACACGTCGGCGCATCGCACGGATTCTCGTGCTGGCGCGCCCCGATGCCGCGTCCGACCCTGCTCGGATCCCGGTGTAGCCCTTCGACCGAAGAGGATCCTCATGACCACGAAGACCGACCCGCTCTGCACCATCGACTCGTCAACTCTGTCCTTGGTCCTGGGAGGAGCCCCATGGGCTCAGGGCGGCGCCGCCGCCAACCTCAAGGGCAACGATGCTCGCTCCCTCATGGTAGGGCCCGGAAGCCGCGCTGCGATTGCGGCCTTCGGTGGATGGATCGAAGGTGCCGGCGGCGCGGCCGTTACCTCCAGAGGAAATCCTGCGGCCATGGTCGGCACCGGCAGCGCCAAGGCCTTCATTGCAGGAATGAACTCGTATGGGAGCGACCCGGGTGGCCGTCGACCACTCGGCCAGTAGTGCGCCTCGCCGGTAGGCGCGGTGTCGACCAGGAGCGGCACGGGGAACTCTGGAACTCCTCGAAATTCCATGGAGCCGAGCCAGGCATCGCACCTGCAGCCGCCGCCACCATGTCCGATCCAACTGCACTTGCGCCCCTCCACGATGACCAGCTCTCGACCTCCACCGGTGGACGAGACCTGTTGAAGGCTGCCACCTACGGCGCGCTCGGTGTGCTCTCGGCGCTGACGGTGAACCGCGGCGAGCTCGTGGAGATCCGTCCGGTCGGGACGCCCCCGCCAGCGATCGAGCGCCGCAAGTGACCTTCTCTTCGCGAGCAGCGCACCGGTAGTCGACGCAGGATGGCCTCCTCGATGCCACGGCGGCGATGATAGTGTGGCCAGTAGCGTGAAGAAGGAGTCGGTGCGGATGCCTCCCTTGTTCAAGGGGAAGCTCGCGTACGCGATGCTCTCCGCGGAGATCACGCGTGCGGGGCTCGATGCGCGGCGCGAGGACGGCAAGAGCTGCCTCGTGATGTGGAAGGAAGTCGTGGGCGCGGCCGCGCGGCGGTTGCCGCCGGACCTCGAGGGTGTGCCCTTCGTCGACATCATCTCGACGTCGGGGCAAACGCTGCGGTTCCTGCCGTGGACGCGCATCTCCGGCGAGGAGCTCGAGGGCGAGGGCGAGGCGCGATGCCGCTCCCTGGTGAAGCTGGTCGTCGGGCACAACGCGGAGGCGGTGCTCGATCCGGCGACGAAGAAGTTCGTCGACACGACGGAGCCGCCGGCGCAGCTACCGGACCTGGCGACGCTCGCCGCGCACGACGCGCGACTCGCGTGACCGCTACTTCTTGTCTTTGTCTTTGTCTGGCGCGACGCCGCCGGGGGCGTCCGGATCGAACTCACCCTTCGAGACCGGCAGGCCGCGAAGGACGAGAGTGAGCACCGTGCCGGCGCCGCCGGCGAGGTACGGCCGCGGGAGGAACAGGAAGTAGTTCTTCACCACGTCCTCGGGCGGCGGTTCGCCGTGCGCCTGCGTGCCGGGGTTACCGGTCAGCATGCGCATCTTCTCGCCCGGCTGCAGGATGAAGCCGGGGTCGATGATGCCGAGCAACGACTTCTTCGCGGAGCCGCGACGACCGACGGTCATTCCCATGCCGCGTGTGTTGAAGGCGTTCTTGCCCGTGTTCTCGAGAATCACCCACTCGTTGTTGAGCTTCTCGGGGTCTTCACTGCGCTTGATCTCGACGAACCGGATGCCCATATCGGCGCGCAGGATAGAGGTCCCCCCTTGGCGTTGCAATCCCTGGCAAAGCATCGATAATCCCGGCGATGGCCAAAGAGGTGATCCGGGTCGTGGCGGCCGTGATCGAGCACGAGGGCCGCTACCTGATCACCCAGCGCAACGCCAATGCCGTCCTCCCGCTCCTCTGGGAGTTCCCAGGGGGCCGCGTCGAGCCCGACGAGAGTGAGACGGCGGCGCTCCTGCGCGAAGTACAGGGCCGGATCGGCGTCGCCGTCGAGGCGGGCGCCAAGCTCGGCGAGCACCTCCACGACTACACGGGTTACCAGGTCCACCTGACCATGTACTCGTGCAAGCTCCCGGCCGAAGCCCGCCCCTACCCGGCCACCGTGGCCGACCTGCGCTGGGTCACGTCGCGCGAGTTCCTGGACTACGACTTCCCGCCCGCCGACGAGAAGACGATGTCGAAGCTGCTCGGCCTCGTCCGCAATTGACGGGCGCGGCTGGCCCGCGCGCTCACCCGCCCCCGAAGGGCGGTGCGATCCCATGAAGGTCAAGAGCCTCGGGCTCTGGACCGATATCGAGCTCGCCCGCACGCGCGGGCAGGTGTTCGACCACGGCACCCACCTCGCCATCGTCACGCCCGACGACCCGACCTACCACTTCGGCAACCTGCTGATCCTTCCGCAGGCGCCCGCCCCCGGTGAGCTTCCGATCTGGCTCGAGCGGTTCCGCACCGACGTCGGCGAGCCGCCTGCGATCAAGCACACGACGCTCGAGTGGGACGGAACGACCGGCGAGGTCCCCGCGCGGGCCGAGCTCGAGGCGGCGGGCTTCACCGTCGAGGTGAGCCAGGTGATGCGGGCTGACCACTTCCAGCCCACCCCCGTCCCCGAGGGGCTCGTCATGCGCGCCCTCGCCCCGGCCGAGCTCGCGCTGACGATCGATCTCGCGTTCGAGGTCGCCCCGAGCCACGAGGAGGGCCATCGCACCTTCCTCCAGCGTCGCGTCGCATGGCAGGCCGAGCTCGTCCGCCGACGGCTCGCCTCGTTCTGGGCGGTCTTCGACGGCGATACGCTCGTGGGCAGCCTCGGGATCGCGAACCTCTGGCGCTTCGCGCGGTACCAGGACGTCCAGGTCGCAGCGTCGCACCGGCGGCGCGGGATCGCGTCGGCGCTCCTCGGCGCGGCCGCCCAGGATATGGCCGCGACGGGCACCTCGTCGCTGATCATCGTCGCCGAGCAGCACAGTCCGGCCGCGGCCGTCTACGAGCGCGCGGGCTTCCGCGTCGCCGAGCTCATCGGATCAGCTTCGCGATCACGATCGTGATCACGAGCGCCGCGGCGATCGCGCAGAGGAACAGGACCGCGAGCTTCCACGGCGGCAGCGCGCGCGCGGGCAACGCGGCCGCATCCGCCCAGGCCTGGTCACCCTGCATCGGATAGCCAGTACCGACGGGAGACGCGAGGTCGGCCGCACGATTCGGCTCGAACGGTCCCGTCGTGGGGCCCTTGATGAGCTCCCCGCTGTCGCGATTCTGGAGCTCGAGACCGGACGACCGATCGGCCGCCGCTCCCCCGTAGGGCGCGGACGTTCGGTCGAACTGCGACGCCGGCACGTTGGCCGGACGGCCCGGGAACACGTTGGCGCCCATCGCCACCGCGTCCTTCATCGACGAGTCCATCACCGGATAGCTGTGCGGGAGCTGCTGCGGCAGGGAGGGGATGCTGCCGCGCACGGGGGCCTGCGAGGGAGTGTGCGACCGCGGGGCCTGCATCTCGAGGCTCGTGCGCGCGTTCGGATCGACGGCGCCGCTGTAGCCCATCGAGGACGCCGCGTCGCGCGCCTGCGAGGCCAGTCCGCGGGGACCATCAGCGCGCGTCATCTGGTCGAGGCGATTCGGATCGACCACCTCGCCGGCGAGCTTGGTGGACGCGAG
Organism: Kofleriaceae bacterium; assembly: GCA_022842285.1. Taxonomy (GTDB): domain Bacteria; phylum Myxococcota_A; class Polyangia; order Haliangiales; family Haliangiaceae; genus JABFXX01. The sequence goes on along the minus strand of JALHPV010000191.1, from coordinate 5,449 downwards.
CTCCGGCGGCAGCGGGCGCCCGTTCTCGACGGTCTCCCGGCTGGACTTCTCGTCGTCGTGGACGACCGTCTCCATGTTCGCCATGTCGGGGAACTTCCCCGACGGAACCTTCGCGAGCTGGGCCTGCACCTGCTGCGCGGCCGAGGCCCGCGACGGCCCCTGCGGCGGCTCGGGCAGCCGGAGCGGCCCCGTCGGCGGCATCGGGCCCTGTTGCGCGTTCATCTGCGCCGAGAACTGGGCCGATGGCGTGGGCATCTGCGCCGACGCCTCCGCCTGGGCGATCGCCGGCGGCGTCTTTCGCCCCGGCACCACGCTGGGGATGGCGCCCGGCGGCGTCGAGCGCGGCACGGGCTGGGCCGGCTTCGGTCCGGTGATGGAGGGAATCTTCGTGAGCTGCGGCGAGGGCGTCTTGTGCGGCTTGGTCACCGCTGCCTGCATCCCGCTCGACGACGCCGCCGACGGCCCCTCCACCAGCTCCTTCAGGAGCTCGAGGGGGTTCGACTCGATGCGGGTCTTGTCGGCCGGAATCTCGTCGTCGCCGGTCTCGTGGCCTGCGTCATCGTTGCTCGACCCGGCGTCCATGCCGTCGGACATCGAGGCGCGACTCGCGCGCTCGGCCGCGGCCTCCGCTTCCTCTTCTTCGCTCCACCCGGAGTTCGTATCGGCCGCGAACTCGCGACCGTTGATGAGCTCGCGCATGCGCGCGCCGTGCTCCTCGATCTCCTGATTGAAGCTCGTATCGATCCACCGCGCGACGTCGCCGGGCGAGCTGCTCTTCGCGCGGTGATGGAGGTAGCTCATCAGCGCATCGCCGAACGCCTCGGCGGTCTGGTAGCGCTTCTCCTTCTCCTTCGCGACCGCCTTCATGATGATCGGGTCGAGGGCTGGGTCGAGCTCGACGTTCATCTTCGACGGGACGTCGACCTGGCACTCGATCACGGCCTGGTACGTCTCGTACGGCGACGGCTTCTTGAACAGGCGCCGACCCGTCAGCAGCTCGTGGGCGATCACGCCGAGCGCGAAGATGTCGGTGCGACGGTCGACGTTCGCCGCGACGCACTGCTCGGGCGACATGTACGCGAACTTGCCCTTGATGGTGCCGGAGCGCGTCTGCGTCTCCCGCAGCTCGGCTTTCGCGATCCCGAAGTCGACGACCTTCACCACGCCCTCGAAGCTGACGACGAGGTTCTGGGGCGAGATATCGCGGTGCACGATGTTGAGCGGCTTCCCGTTCATCATCTTCTCGTGCGCGTAGTGCAGGCCCGCGCAGCTCTGCGCGATCATGTTGAGGACGATGGGCACCGGGATGCGGCCCCCGGGCAGGCGCTCGCCGGCACGGCGGACGATCATCGCCAGCGAGAGGCCGGCGAGGAACTCCATCACCATGTAGTAGCGATTCTCGTGCTCGCCCAGCTCCATGGTCTGAACGATGTTCGAATGGTCGAGGTGGGCCGCGAGCCGCGCCTCGTCGAGGAACATCTTCACGAACTCGGTGTCGTCAGCGAGGTGGTCGTGGAGGCATTTGACCACCACGTACTTCTCGAAGCCGGCGGCGCCGCCGATTCGCGCGAGATAGATCTCGGCCGTACCACCTAACGCCAGTAGCGCCAGGATCTCGTACTTACCGAGTCGCTTCCCGAGTAGCGACCCGGCACCGGCCGGGATTCCCGACATCGAGACAGAGCATACCCCGTCCCGACGAGCGGGATCAGAGCTCCATGATCTCTTTCTCTTTGGCCTTTGCGATGTCGTCGACCATCGCGATGTACTTGTCCGTCAGGTCCTGGACGATCTTCTCACCGTCCTTGCGCTGATCCTCGGAGATTTGCTTCTCCTTCTCGGCGTCCTTGATCATGTCCATGGCGTCGCGGCGGGCGGCGCGGATGGCCACCCGGGCCTCCTCCGTTTGCTTACCCACCGACTTGGCGAGGTCCCGGCGGCGCTCCTGCGTCAGCGGCGGGATGGGCAGGCGGACGAGCTCGGCGTCGGCCACGGGATTGATGCCGAGGTCGCTGGCGCGGATCGCCTTGTCGATGACCTGGATCATCGCCTTCTCCCAGGGCTTCACGGTGATGAGGCGTGCATCGACGACCTGCACCGTCGCGACCTGGTTCACCGGCGTCGGCGTGCCGTAGTAGTCGACCTTGATGCCATCGAGCATCGCGGTGTTGGCGCGGCCAGTGCGGATCTTCGTCAGGTCACGCTTGAAAGACTCGGTGGCCTTCTTCATGCCGTCTTCGGCGTCGTTCTTGATGTCGTTGATCATGGCGGTCTCCTCTTCCTACTGGCTACCGGCGAACCGGGTCTCGAGGGTGTCCTTGACGATGGTCGTGCCGACGTTCTCGCCGCACACGACGCGCTGGATGTTGCCACGCGTGTTCATGTCGAACACGACGATGCCCATCTCGTTGTCGCGACACAGCGCGAACGCCGTCGCGTCCATGACGCCGAGGTCCTGCCGGAGCGCATCGGTGAACGTGACTTGTTGATAGCGCTTCGCGTCGGCGTGCTTGCGCGGATCCCTGTCGTAGACCCCGTCGACGCGGGTCGCCTTCAGGAGGATCTCGGCCCCGATCTCCATCGCGCGGAGCGCGGCGGCCGTGTCGGTGGTGAAGAACGGATTTCCCGTGCCCGCGCCGAAGATGACGACACGGCCCTTCTCGAGGTGCCGGATCGCGCGGCGGCGAATATACGGCTCGGCGAGCTGGGACATGGGAATCGCTGACTGGACGCGGGTCACGACGCCGCGCTTCTCGATCGCTTCCTGGAGCGAGACCGCGTTCATCACGGTTGCGAGCATGCCGACGTAGTCCGCGCTGGCGCGATCCATCCCCCGCGCGGATTCACTCACCCCGCGGAAGATGTTGCCACCACCAACGACGACCGCGACCTCGACCCCGAGTTGTGCGGTGTCGGCGATTTCAGATGCGACGAGCTTCAGGACCTCGGTGTCGATGCCGTACCCCTGGTTCCCCATCAACGCCTCGCCGGAGATCTTGAGGAGCACTCGCTTGTAGGCGGGCTTTGGCATGCGGGGGGGACCTTATCACTTGCTATGCTCGGTGCGGGATGGACGACGCGGTTGCGCCCACACTCGTGGGGACACCGGGCGGTGCGGGCGAGGAGCTCATACCCGGCGCGTCGTTAGGGCGCTATCGCTTGAACGCGCGGCTCGGCGCGGGCGCGATGGGTGAGGTCTGGTCAGCCCGCGATCCGCAGCTCGATCGCGATGTCGCGATCAAGGTCGTGCACCCCCGCCTCGCCCGCAGTGTCGATGCGTCGCAGCGCCTCCTGCGCGAGGCGCGCGCGATGGCCAAGCTCTCGCACCGGGCCGTGGTCACGGTGCACGACGCCGGTGAGGTGGACGGGCGCCTGTTCCTCGCGATGGAGCTGGTCCCCGGCACCACGCTCGGCCAGCTCCTGCGCGAGCGCACCCCGGCGCAGCGCGGCGACTGGCAGAAGTGGCTCGCGATGATGATCGAGGCCGGGCGCGGGCTGGCGGCCGCCCACCGGCGCGGCGTGCTCCACCGCGACTTCAAGCCCGACAACGTCCTCGTCGACTCGGCGGGACGCGTCTGCGTCGGTGACTTCGGGCTCGCGACCCTGAATGACACCCCCGCGCCGGCGAGCACCGCCATCGCCGTCGAGTCGTTGCAGACCCTCATGGACCTCACCTCGACGGGGGCGCTCGTCGGCACGCCCGCGTACATGAGCCCCGAGCAGCTCGCGCTCGAGCCGGCGACGGAGAAGTCCGACCAGTTCGCGTTCTGCGTCGCGACCTACGAGGCCCTGTACGGGCAGCGCCCGTTCGCGCCCGATGCCCAAGGACTCGGTGCGCTCGCGGCGCTCGCGGCGGCGATGGACGCCTGCGAGGTGCCCGATCCCCCATCGGACAGCGAGGTCCCCCGCCTCATCTACGACGTCCTCTGCCGCGGTCTCGCCCGGTCGGTGTCCGCACGCTGGCCCACCATGGATGATCTGCTGATGGCGCTCGACGGCGCCGGCAAGCTCGACCGGGCGGCAGCGGCGAGCGTGCGGCGCATGACCCCGTTCCCGGCGCGGACGCAGAGGGCGCGCAAGCGGTTCGTGGCGGTGGCTGCTGGCAGCGTGGTGGTCGCGATCGTCGCCGTCGTCGTCGTGGTCACGGCGTGGCCTCGCCCGACCCCGGTGCTGAAGCCGCGGCGCCTGTTCGATGCCCCCATGCGGGCGTCACTCGCGATCTCCGACGATGGACGCTATCTCGCGACCGCCAGTGACCGGCTCGAGGTCTACGATCTCGTCGCGAAGACGACCACGACGCAGGCACTTCCGCCGAGCCTCGCGGATCCGATCACGATCCACCTGCAGGACGACGCGCTGCTGGTGTCGTTTCGTTCCGACCGCCGCCTGTTCCGCTGGCAGTACGCGGATCGCGGCAGCGAGCTCGTCCCGATCACCGGCGACCTCGGCGGCTACTGGTTCGGCCGCACGGTGCTCGGGGACCTCGTGTTGCGGCCGCAACCATCCCCCCCGCACCGGCTCGCCATCCGCGGCGCCGAGGGTGACGTCCGGTCGTGGCCGACCCGTCACTCCGTCGATCTCCTGGAGGTCTCACCCGATCGCCAACGCTTCACGTACCTCGACGTGGACCGCTTCCACGCCCGCATCATTGTCTGCAACGTGATCGAGGCCGGGTGCATCGAGTCCGCGCCGATCGCGGGAGCGACGGCGCTCACCTGGATCGACGGCACCACGCTCGTGTACGCGTCCGGGCAGTCCACGCCAACGCTCACCCGCGTCACCGTGACGGATCACTTCGGCCCCTCCGAGGTGATCTACACCGGCGACTCGGGCTGGTACGGCTTCCTCGTTCATGGCGGGTCCGGCCTGTACATGGTGGACCTCGCACCGCGGCCGCGCACCCGGATGGTCCGCCGCGACGACGACTCGTCGTCGACGCAGGACCTCGACGCCAGCACCACGAACGCGCCCCTCGTCTGGGATTCCGCCACGGCCTTTCTCACCTGGAACCGCACCAATGACGCCATCGAGCGCCGCAGCTTGACGGGCAGCGTAGAGCTGACCGGGATGGCGCTCGGCGGCGAGCCGATCAACGCGACGCGCTCGAACGACCTCCTCATCGCCGCGGTCCGTCGAACCGACGGGCGCGATGTCCTCGCCTATCGCATCGGCGAGCCGAAGCCGCTCTGGCGCCACGAGCTGTCCACGCTCGCCGTGCGGTGCGCCGGCGATACCGGTCCACCATGCTACGCGGCCATCGTCGACGATCGCCGCGAGCGCCTGTACGCGATCGATCCGATGACGGGCACGCTTGGCGCCGAGGTTCCCATCTCGAGGCGCATGGAAGACTTCGCGGTCGCTCCTGATGGCTCGCGCATCGCGTTCGTCGGGGCGCACCTCTACATCGTGGAGGTCGCTCCTGATGGCTCGCTGATCTCCACGATGAAGC
>JALHPV010000190.1 GCA_022842285.1 Kofleriaceae bacterium | reverse complement strand
GCCGCCGGCCGTGCCCACCACCGCGACCCCGGGCACCGAGGATCGGGGCGACCGTGGTCCGCGCGGTGACCGGGGCGAGCGCTCCTTCGATCGCGACCGCGGCGATGGCCGTCAGCGCCGCGAGTGGCGCGACCGCAACGATCGCGACCGTGGCCCGCGCCGCGACGACCACCGTAACCCCGAGGGCACGAATGGCGTGACCGCCGCGACGCCCGCAACCACCGAAGGCGACGAGCCGACGGTGCGCCTCGCGTCGGTGGAGGCCGTCTCCACCGTCGGCACCGAGGCTGCCCCGGCTGTCGAGACCGAGACGCCGCGCGTCGACGACGTGGCGCGCGCCGCTCTCCAGCGCGCCGACCGCGGCGACCGCAACGACCGCAACGACCGCAACGACCGCAACGACCGCGGCCCGCGCGGTGACCGCGGCGGTCGCGACCGCAACGATCGCAACGACCGCGGCGGCAAGCGTGACGCGAAGCCGGCCGAGGCCGCGACCGAGGGCCGCGAGTTCTGGGAGACGTGGGCCGACGACAAGGCGTCGCGCACGCCCGCCCCTGCTCCGACGCCCGCGCCGGCCAAGGCCGCCAAGGCCGAGGCGCCCGCGCCGAACGTGACCGAGGACGCGCCGGACGTCGCGGCTGACGATGCGCCCGCCGAGCGTGGTGGTCGTCGGGGCCGGGACCGTGGTGGTCGCGGCGCCAAGGCCGACGTGAAGGCCGAGGCGAAGCCGGCAGCGAAGCCGGCGCGCGACGAGCGCCCGGCCCGCGGCGCGAAGGCCGAGAAGGCCGATGCGAAGGCGGACAAGGCCGAGGCCAAGGACGACAAGCCCGCGCGCGGCAAGGCCGCCGAGAAGGCCGCGCCCGCGGTCGCCTCCGGTGAGCAGGCGCGCCTGTTCGTCGGGCTCGGCAAGAAGCACGGCATCTCCGCGGACGACCTCCGGGCGCTCCTCGCTGACGCCGTGGGCGCCGACAAGGCGAACATCGGCTCGGTGTCGCTGCGCGACGTCCACGCGACGGTCCGCGTCCCCGAGAACCTCGCGGACAAGATCATCGCGAAGGTGAACGGCACGTCCCACAAGAACCAGGACGTCGTCGTCGAGCGCGCGCGCGCCTAGCGAGCCGCTGTTCTCGAACGGCCGCGACCGGGGCAACCTGGCTCGCGGCCGCTGTCGTTTCGGGCGCCGGTTCTAGAGTGGCAGTGCGAGCCGAAACGTCGAACCCACGCCTTCGATGCTCTCGACGGTCAGGTAGCCGCCGTGCGCCTGGGCAATCTCGGCTGCACCGGCCAGGCCGAGGCCGGTCCCGCGGATCGTGCCGACGTTGCCGGCGCGATGAAAGCGCTTGAACACGTTGGGCAGGTCCGCGGCGGGGATGCCGATACCGGCGTCGGCGACCTCGACGACGGCCATGGGCCCGGCCCGCCCCGAGTGCACGCGAATCTGGCCACCCGGCCGCGAGTACTTCATCGCATTCGACAGGAGGTTGTCGAAGACTCGCCGGACGCGGCTCGCGTCGAACGAGCCGGGGAGCGGCTCGCTCGACAGGTCCAGCTGGAGCGAGAACCCGCTACGCAGGTTGCGCTGCACCTGTGCGAGCGCCGAGCTCAACAGCGCACCGAGGTCACCGACGGTCCGGCGCAACGTCATCGCGTGTCCCGCGGCCGCCCGCGCAGCATCGAGCATCTCCTCGGCGAGGCCGCCCATGCTCTCCAGGGAGTGCAAGACGGCCACGAGGTCTGACGTCATCATCGACCCCGTCGGCTGATCCTCCAGCATCATCTCGACCAGCGCCGAGGCCGCAGCCAGGGGATTGCGCAGGTCGTGAACGACGGTAGCCACCATCGCATCACGAGACTGCACCGCCGAACGTTCGCTCGTGAGGAGCTCGGCCATGCGAACGGCACTCGCCACGTTGAGGGCGAGGAGGTGGAGCACGCCTGAATCGAGAGTGGTCAGGTAGCTCTCGGCGCGCGCACCGAGGATCAGCGCTCCGATCACGTCGATGGCGCCGTCGAACAGCGGCACGACGAGCCAGGTCGTGATGCCAGGCACCGCGAGCGGCGCGACCTCGGGCGGAATGGTCCCCGTGGTCACGGTCGTCCGCCGCTCCAGCGCGAGCGCGAGCGCATGCACCGGCACGATCGACGTGCCCGCAGGCCACGCCATGAAGCCCCCGCGCCCGTCGCGCACGACGAGCGAGACATGGTGCGCGGGCACGACCCACTTCGCCGACGTCGACAGGATCGCCGCGATGCTCGGGATGTCCGGAGCCGCCGTACACCGCGCGGTGAGCTCCGCGAGCGTGGCGAGCGAAGCAACCGTCGGGAGCCGCGCGGCGGGTGACTGCGTCACAGGGCGTCGAGCTTCACCGCGGCGGTGTCCGTGAACATGTTCACGGCCGTGAACAGCTGGACGGCCGTGAGGACCTCGAAGACCTCCTCGTCGTCGAGCCCGGCGTCACGCACGGCCGCGAAGGCCGCCGCCGGTATGGCGCCCGGCTTCGTGGCGGCCGCGTACGCGAGCTCGAGCACCGCCTGCTGGGCGGGGGCGAGTCCGGACGCGGGACGCTCGCCGCGGCTCAGCACGGCCAGGACGTCGCGATCGACGCCCTGCACCGTCAGGCTGTGCAGATGCACGTCGCGGGCGTAGGGGCTGTCATGGACGCACGACACCACGATCCCCACCATCTCCTTCAGTACGCGCGGCAGACGGCCCTCCAGAACAACCGACTTGAACAGCTTCCAGTTCGCGGCGAGGAAGTGAGGCTTCACGGCCATCGCGCGGAACACGTTCGGAACCATGCCGAAGCCCAGCTCGGCCTCGATCTCTCGATAGGTGCCTTCAACAACGGGATGGAGGGACATTTAGGGGGTGCATCGACCGCTTCCCGGAACCGTGAAGTCCCCCGTAACCAATCGGCCTCCTGCGCCGTATGCTCGATCATGATGCACAGCATGCGTCGCTTGCTCCTGGGCCTCGGACTCGTCGTCGCGGCCGCGTGCGGCACCGGAGAAACACCGATGGCCGTCGCCGACACCACGACGGCGCGTCCTATTCGCACCTCGAAGCCGTCCGAGGCCGTGCTCAAGAAGGAGCTCACCGCGCTCCAGTTCGCCGTCACGCAGCGTAGCGACACGGAACAGCCCTTCACGAACGCGATGCACAAGAACCACGCCGCCGGGATCTACGTGGACATCACGACCAACCAGCCGCTGTTCAGCTCTCTCGAGAAGTTCGACTCCGGCACGGGCTGGCCCTCGTTCTGGAAGCCGATCGCCGACGGGACCGTCGTCGAGGTGACCGACAGCTCGCACGGCATGGAGCGGGTCGAGGTTCGCTCGAAGATCGGCGACGCCCACCTGGGCCACGTGTTCACCGACGGCCCCAAGCCCACCGGCCTCCGCTACTGCATCAACGGTGCATCCCTGCGGTTCGTCCCGGTCGCCGATCTCGAAGCCCAGGGCTACGGCCAGTACAAGTCCCTGTTCGCACAGAAGAAGTAGGACCTGACACCCACCTGTCAGCTTTGGGATGACGCCCGAAGTGGCAGGGGGGCGCTGCCTTGACGCCTGAACAAGTGCTCCGTAGGGTGTCGGCCTGATGGCGCGCAGCTCGCTCGGTCCCGGTCGGAACGAACCCCAGCGCGAACCGGACAAGATCATTGTCGAAGGCGCGCGAGAGCACAACCTGGTCGTCGACCGCCTCGAGCTGCCCAAGCACAAGCTCGTCGTGATCACGGGGCCCTCGGGCTCGGGCAAGTCGTCACTCGCGTTCGACACGCTCTACGCCGAGGGGCAGCGCCGCTACGTCGAGTCGCTGTCGGCGTACGCGCGGCAGTTCCTCGGCCAGATGGAGAAGCCAAAGTACGAGCGCATCCGCGGCCTGTCGCCGACGATCGCGATCCAGCAGAAGAGCGCGTCCAGCAACCCGCGCTCGACCGTCGGCACCGTCACCGAGATCTACGACTACCTCCGCGTGCTCTACGCGCGCGCCGGGGAGCAGCGGTGCCACCAGTGTGGCGGCGCGGTGGGAGCGCGGACAGCGAGCGAGGTCGTCGACGAGCTGGCCGCGCTACCCGAGAAGACCGCGGTCACGCTGATGGCGCCCAAGGCGGAGAACCGCAAGGGCGAGTTCCGCGAGCTGTTCGTCGAGCTGAAGAAGGCGGGCTTCGCGCGCGTCCGGATCGACGGGATGATCGTGCGGCTCGACGACGTCGAGGCCCTCGAGAAGCAGAAGAAGCACACCATCGAGCTCGTCATCGATCGCGTCGCCATCAACAAGGCCGACAAGGGCCGCCTCACCGACTCCGTCGAGACAGCGCTCCGCGAGGGCAAGGGCAAGCTGATCGTCGAGGTCGCCGGCGAGAAGACTGCGCGGTCGTACTCGGAGTCGAACGCCTGCCCCACGTGCGGCATCGGCTTCCCCGAGCTCTCGCCGCAGTCGTTCTCCTTCAACTCCCCGCTCGGCATGTGTGTGACGTGCAACGGTCTCGGCGAGCGCCAGGCGGCCGATGCCGACCTCGTCGTGCCCGACCCCACCCGCTCGCTGCGCGATGGCGCGGTGGCCGTCTGGGGCGAAGCGCTCGCGAAGGACTCGGGCTGGACGTCGAACATCGTCAAGTCGATCGCGAAGGCGTTCAAGATCGACCTCGACAAGCCGTGGAACAAGCTGACCGAGAAGCAGCGCGACATCCTCATGAACGGCACCGGCGACAAGCGGGTGACGGTGGCGTGGGAAGGCCGGCACTCCACCGGTGAGTGGGCCATGCGGTTCGAGGGCATCCTCGCGCAGCTCGAGCGCCGGCATCGCGAGTCGTCGTCGGAGAAGACGCGCGCCCACTACGAGCAGTTCTTCCGCTCGATCCCGTGCGTCGACTGCCACGGCTATCGCCTGCGCGCCGAGTCGCGGGCGGTGTTCGTGAGCGACAAGGCCATCGTCGACGTGACGGGCATGACCGTCCGCCAGGCGTACGACTTTATCCAGGGGATGAAGCTCAGCGGCCAGCGCGCGCAGATCGCGGCCGAGGTGCTCAAGGAGATCCGCGCGCGACTGACGTTCCTCCTCGACGTCGGCCTCGACTACCTCACGCTCCACCGCTCCAGCGCGACCCTGTCCGGCGGCGAGGCCCAGCGCATCCGCCTCGCCTCGCAGCTCGGCAGCGAGCTCTCCGGCGTGCTGTACGTGCTCGACGAGCCGTCCATCGGCCTCCATCAGCGCGACAACGAGCGCCTGATCAAGACCCTCCACCGGCTGCGCGACCTCGGCAACACCGTGCTCGTCGTGGAGCACGACGAGGCCACCATCGAGGCGGCCGACTGGGTCGTCGACTTCGGGCCGGGCGCCGGACGGCACGGCGGTCGGGTCGTCGCCGAGGGCACCCCCGAGGACGTGAAGAAGGTCGCGCAGTCGATCACCGGCCGCTTCCTCGCCGACGTCGAGCGCATCGAGGTCCCCGCGCAGCGCCGCGAACCGTCCTCCTGGGTCAAGCTGACCGGCGCCAAGGAGCACAACCTCAAGAACGTCTCCGTCGAGATTCCCCTCGGCGTGATGGTCGCGGTCACGGGGGTGTCGGGCGCGGGCAAGTCGTCGCTCATCAACGCGACCCTGCACCCGGCCCTGAACCGCATGCTCCACCGATCGATGGACCGCGTCGGCCCCTACGATTCGCTCACCGGCCTCGGCCAGGTCGACAAGTGCATCGTCATCGACCAGCAACCGATCGGCCGCACCCCGCGCTCCAACGCCGCGACGTACACGAAGGCCTTCGACCTGATCCGCGAACTGTTCTCGCAGATGCCGCAGGCGAAGACCTACGGCTACGCGGCCGGGCGCTTCTCCTTCAACGTCTCCGCCAAGCAAGGCGGCGGTCGTTGCGAGGCCTGCGAGGGCGCCGGCGTCCGCGAGGTCGAGATGCACTTCCTGCCCAACGTCTTCGTCACGTGTGAGGTCTGCAAGGGCAAGCGCTACAACGACGCCACCCTGCGCGTGGAGTACAAGGGTAAGAACATCGCCCAGATGCTCGAGACGCCCGTCGAGGAAGCGGTCGAGCTCTTCCGCCATCACAAGCAGCTCGGCCGCATCATGCAGACGCTCATGGACGTCGGGCTCGGTTACCTCACCCTCGGCCAGCCCGCCACGACCCTCTCCGGCGGCGAGGCCCAGCGCGTGAAGCTCGCGAAGGAGCTCGCGCGCGTGCAGACCGGCCGTACGCTCTACCTCCTGGACGAGCCGACGACCGGCCTCCATTTCGGCGACGTGAAGAAGCTCCTCGAGGTCCTGGGCCGCCTCGTCCACGGCGGCAACACGGTCCTCGTCATCGAGCACAACCTCGACGTCGTGAAGACCTGCGACTGGATCATCGATATGGGGCCGGAGGGCGGCGCCGCCGGCGGTGAGATCATCGCCACTGGCACGCCCGAGCAGGTCGCGAAGAACCCGCGGAGCTACACCGGCCAGTTCGTGAAGCCGCTCCTCGAGCGTGCCAAGCAGCCGCTCCGTCCGCCGCCACGCGCCCCCCGGGGCGGCCGAGAGCTCCCGCCGACGGCAGCGATCTGATCCGCAATCGTCCCCGGTTCAGAGCTCGGACGTGGTGAACGTCAGGACCTGATCGATCGAGGCCGCACCCGTGGCGAGCATCACGAGACGATCGAAGCCGAGGGCGATGCCGGCCGACGGGGGCAGCCCCTCGGCGAGGGCGGCGAGGAGCTTCTCGTCGAGCGGCGGCGTGGCCCGGCCCCGGGCGGCGCGGATGGCGAGCTCGGACTCGAAGCGGGCGCGTTGCTCGACGGGATCGGTCAGCTCCCCGAAGCCGTTGGCGAGCTCGAGGCCGCCGATGTAGGCCTCGCAGCGGAAGGCGACGCGTGGGTCGTCGGGGCGCCGGCGGGCGAGTGCGGCGAGAGGCGCCGGCCAGTCCTCGACGATGATCGGGCGATCGAGGGCCGCGAGCGCAGGCTCGACGCGCGCGAGCCAGGCCGCGAAGAAGGCGTCGTCCCACGCAGCGGTAGCCTCGCACTCGATGCCCGCGGCCCGCACGGCCGCCGCGAGATCCGGAGCGGACTCGTCGCCCGTGACGGTGATGCCAGCATGCGTGCGCATCGCCTCGCGGACGGTGATGCGAGGCCACGGCGGGGTGACATCGATGGTGCGGCCCGCCACGCGGGCGTGGTGACCACCGCCGAGGGCGCGCACGACGGCGGCGACGAGGTGCTCGGTGTCATCGATGATCGCGTCGAGCTCGGCGAACCCGCGATACCACTCGACCATCGTGAACTCGGTGGCGTGATGCGGGCCGTGCTCGTTGCCGCGGAAGCACTTGCACACCTGATAGATGCGCTCGAAGCCCGCGGCGAGGAGCCGCTTCATCTGGTACTCGGGCGAGGTGATCAGGTAGCCGTCGGCCGCGCGAAGGGCATCGAGGTGGATCTCGAGGCCCGGGGCCGGCACGAGGAGCGGGGTCTCGACCTCGAGGAAGTCGCGCGCGGCGAACACCTCGCGCAGCGTGGCCAGGGCCCGCGCCCGGGCCTGCAGCGCCTGAAGACGTGGCCTCGGCAGGCGCGCGACCTCGGTCGACGGCGCAGGATAGTCGCCGCCAGTGAACGGCACGACCTGGGCGCGCCCGGCGACGAGGTCACCCGGACGCCAGCTCGGCTCCGCGGGCACGCGCGCATCGCTGCGCTCCCCCCGGATGACGGCAATCCCGTCGGCGATCGCGAGGACGCGACCGCGAATCACGTCTTGTTGACGCGCTCGACGTACTCGTGAGTGCGCGTATCGATCTTGATGGTGTCGCCGACGCGGATGAAGAGCGGCACCGAGACCTGCGCGCCGGTCTCGACGGTCGCCGGCTTCTGGACGTTGCCGCTGGTGTCACCACGGACGCCCGGCTCGGACGCCGTGACCTCGAGGAACACGAACGTGGGCAGCGTCACGTCGACGGGGCGCTCGTTGAAGAACACCACCGTGACCGGCAGGTTGTCCTTCATGAGATCGTGCGCGTCGCCGATCAGCTCGGCGCTGATCGTGACCTGCTCGTACGACTGCTGGTCCATGAGGACGAGGTCGCCAGCTTCCTTGTAGAGGAACTGCATCTCGCGCTGGTCGACGTTGGCGGGCTCGAGCTTCTCGCCCGAGCGGATGTTCCGCTCGACGACGGCGCCCGTCAGCAAGTTCTTGAACTTGGTGCGCGTGAACGCCGCGCCCTTGCCCGGCTTGACGAACTGGAACTCGATGACGTTATACGGGTTCCCATCCATCAAAACCTTGAGGCCCTTGCGGATATCGGACGTGTCGTACATAGCGGAGGGACGTTTAACCCGCCGCGGTTGGCAGGTCAACGCATAGCTTGCCGACGGACGCGTCGTGCGCGATACACCCGCCGTGGATGCGGCGGAGCATTATCGCCATCTGGCCACGCTGGGCCGGGAGGCCTTCGTTGCCGCAGCCGCGCCCGCCGTCTTCGTGAGGCTGCACGCGGCGAATAGCTCCGTGATTCCGGGGGTCGAGGACGAGACGGTCGACGAGATGCAGAGTGTGGCCCGGGTTGGGGCCGAGGACGCGGCCACCCTCGCCGTGTTCCCCATCGTGAAGAAGCCCGGCGCGTCGTTCCCCGACCGCGTCACCATCGGCCGGACCGCCAACAACGACATCGTGCTGGGAGACCATTCGATCTCGCGCTTCCACGCGTACGTCCGTCAGGATGGACAGAGCTGGCTCTTTGCCGACGCCGGGTCCAAGAACGGCTGCCAGCTCCAGGGCGAGCGCCTCGCAGCCCGCAAGGAGAAGCCGCTCGTCTCCCGCGCGGTGGTGCGCGTCGGCGACATCGAGCTCACGTTTTATCGCGCGAACGATCTGTACGCCGTGCTCGGAGGCACTTGATGGACGACTGGGATCAACGACTGCTCTGCCCCGACGGCGCCTGCGTCGGGACGATCGGCGACACGGGGACCTGCACGGTCTGTGGCCGCGTCGCGCCCAACTGGGGCGAGGAGCGCAAGCGCGGGCTCATCGAGGGCGCCGACGAGGACTCCGACGATGATGACGACGACGACGAGCTCGAGGATGACGACGAGGAGTCTGCCGATGACGATCTCATGCCCGAGACGCCCTCGCTCCTGGGCGAGGCGGCCGAGTGGGACAAGCGCGAGCTCTGTCCCGACGGCGGCTGCGTCGGGGTGATCGATCTCGGCACGAAGCGCTGCACGGTCTGCAATCGAGCGGCGGCATGACGACGCGCGCCGTCGTCGTCGGTGCGGGTGGTCTCGGCGGCCCCATCGCCCTCGCCCTCGGCGCGGCCGGCCTCGAGCTCCTCATCGTCGACCCGGACGTCGTCGAGCTCTCCAACCTCCACCGGCAGATCCAGTTCACCACCGCCGACCTCGGACATCCCAAGGCGCCCCGCCTCGCCGGTCTCGTCGTCGGTCGCGGCGGACAGGCGCGGGCCGTGGTGGACCGCTTCACGGCCGCCCGCGCCGATGCGCTCGCCGCTGACGCGGACCTGATCGTCGACGCGAGCGACGACCCGGCCACCAAGTTCGCCGTCGCCGACTGGGCCGTCACCAGCGGGCGGCCCTACGTCATCGCCGCCGCGCTTCGTTACGGCGGCAACGTGATGGTCGGCGCGCCCGGCCTCGCTTGCTACCGGTGTCTGTTCGAGGAGCCCGATCGGGAGGCGCCCTCATGCGCTGACGCGGGCGTGCTCGGTCCGGTCGTCGGGGCCATCGGCGGGGTCGCGGCCGCCGTCGCCATCGGCCTCGTGCGCGGGGAGCGGGGGCTCGCCGGGGCCCTCCTCGCCTTCGACGATCTGCGCGCCGTCGCTGATCCGCGCATCGTGCGCTTCGCTGCCCGCCGGGACTGCCCGGCCTGTGCCCGCGCGCCGATCTCACCGTTCGAGCGTCCCGTGAAGCTCGCGGAGGCTCGCTGATGCCCACGATCCGCATCCCCTCGCAGCTGCGCATGCTCACCGCGGGCGCGGCCGATATCCCCACGGCGGCCTCGACGGTGCGGGCCGCCCTCGCCGACCTCGAGCGGTTGCACCCCGGAGTCTCCGCCCGCCTCTTCGACGCACGCGGCGAGCTGCTACCGTTCATCCGTCTCTTCGTCGGCAGCGACGACATCGGTTCGCGGCGCGGCCTCGATACGGAGCTGGAGGCGCGTGACGAGCTCGCCATCGTGCCCGCCATCGCTGGAGGCCGGTGATGCGCGACGACCAGGTTCGCCGCTACTCGCGCCACATCTTGCTCCCCGATCTCGGAGGCCTCGGCCAGACGGCCTTGCTGGTGTCGGCCGCCCGTCTGGAGCTTCGCGAGTCATCGCCCGAGGCCGAGCTCGTCGCGGCGCAGTACCTCGTGGCCGGGGGCGTCGGGACATTGGTTCTCCGCGGGGCGTCCGAGGCTCAACGCGCCCTGATCACGAGCCATGGCCCCGACACCAGCGTCACTACCGACGGTGTCGGACAGGACGTGCCCCTCCAGCCCACGCCCGCGTGGTGGCCGTCGGCGGCGGGCGACGCTTCGGCCCTCGCCTTCTGGCGCGGCGGCATCGCAGCGCTTCGCTGGATGTCGTCCGTCGCGAACACGTAGGCGGCGCGATGTCCCCTGACTCGACCACCGCGCCCGCCCGCTCCGACGTTCGCGCGATCACGATCCCCGAGGCGATCCTCGACGAGCTTCACGCCCATGCCCGCGCGACCTTCCCCGCGGAGTGCTGCGGCTATCTGCTCGGTCCGCGAGCCGGACAGACGGCAACCGCGGTGGTGCGGTGCACGAACGTCGATCCCCACGCGGAGATCGGCTTCGGCATCGACGGTCGCGAGCTGTTCGACTTCGCACGCTCGTTCGAGACCGACACCCCGGCGCGGGTGCTCTATCACTCGCATCCCAACGGCCGGGCGTACTTCTCCCGGCGCGACCGCGAGCTCGCCAGCGGCTACCCCGTGCAGCACCTCGTCATCGGGATCGACGCGACGCGGGTGGTCGAGGTCGCCCTGTTCGCCGCCGTCGACCACGACTTCGTCGAGGTCTGGAGGCACGCGTGAAGCTCGGCATCGTGCTCGCGACGCGCGACGACCTCGGGCATGCGGCGGCGATCGCACTGGCCGCGCGGGAGGCGCGGCACGAGGTCGACATGTTCCTCATGGATGCGGGGTGCGCCGCCGCCGCCGCGGACCCGGCCACGATGACCACGCTCCTCGACGCCGATTGCACGATCATCGCGTGCTCGAACAGCGCCGTGGGCCTGTCGCTCGTCGATGGCATCGAGCGCGGCAGCCAGGACGACCACGCCGCCGTCGTGGGCACGAGTGACCGCGTGGTGGCCCTGACATGACGGCCCCGGAAGGCAACCGCCCGTGACGGTCGCCGTGATTGCCACGTCCCGCGATCCGTACCGGCAGGCCGAGGCCCTGCGTGCGGCGCTGGGACTCACGCTGCGCGGCGCCCACGTGCTGGTCGTCGTCGACGGTCCGCTGCTGCTGCCGCTGGCCGAGCGCTCCGCGGCCACGCTGACGTCGTTCGGCCACGAGGTCGGGGTGCCACTCCAGGATGCGGTGGCGCGCGCCCAGGTCGTCGAGGTCTGGACGTGACGCTCCACCTCGTGCGGCGTGGCGAGCCCCTGGTGCCGGTGGCCGCGGGCGACGTTGTCGTGTATCTCGATGGTCGAACCGGACCCGTTGCTTATGACCGACTCGTCGAGCTCATCGCCGCCGCCCGCCGCGTCCTCACCTGGTGAGGAGCTAGATCTGCGGGGGGAGGTCTGCCCGTTCACCTTCGTGCGCACCAAGCTCGCCCTCGAGGGGCTGCCCATGGGCGGGATCCTGCGCGTCATCGTCGACCACGAGCCGGCGGCGAAGAACGTGCCCCGGAGCGCGAAGGAATGGGGCCAGGAGGTCCTGGGCGTGACCGAGGTGCCGGGTGGCTGGCGAATCGACCTCCGCCGACGGGTGCGCTAGGCTGGGTCGAGATGGCTGACCTTGCTGCGCTGCGCACCCGCCTCGCCGAGTACGGGCAGGTGGTGGTCGCGTTCTCCGGCGGGGTCGACTCGGCGTTTCTCCTCGCCGTCGCCGCTGACGTGCTCGGCGACCGGTGTCATGCGGTGACCGCCGTGTCGCCGACGATGGCGCGCTCGGAGGTGGCCGATGCGACGGCGCTGGCCCAGGAGCTCGGCCTCGGCGCACGGCACCACGTGATCGAGTCGCACGAGCTGGAGCGCGAAGGCTTCGCGGAGAATCCGGCCCATCGCTGTGCACTCTGCAAGACGGAGCTGATGAGCATCGCCGGCCCCGTCGCGACAAAGCTCGGCGCGCCAATCGTGCTCGGGACGAACCTCGACGACCTGGGCGATGTTCGCCCCGGAATCGCCGCCGCGAAGGACCACGGGGCGCGCATGCCGCTCGTCGATGCGGGCTACACGAAGGCGGACGTGCGGGCGGCATCGAAGGAGCTGGGCCTCCGGACCTGGGACAAGCCGCAGCTAGCGTGTCTGTCGTCGCGGTTCCCGTACGGCACGCAGATCACGCCGGAGCGGCTGGCGCGCGTGGATAACTTCGAGGATGGGCTGCGTGCGCTCGGCTTCAAGCAGGTCCGCGTCCGGTTCCACGACACGATCGCGCGCCTCGAGGTCGAGGCGAGCGAGTTGCCGGCCATCGTGCCCGTGCGCGACCAGATCGTGGCTCTCGGGAAGCGGCTGGGCTTCGCCTATGTCGCGCTCGATCTCGCCGGCTTCCGCTCGGGCTCCCTGAACGAGGTCCTGCCCGCCGAGACGCTCGTGAAGCTGCGAGGCCGCGCTTCGTGAAGGTGCTGCTGCTGCTGCTCGCGCTCACGAGCTCGGCGCTCGCCCAGCCGGCTACACCGGCGTCCAAGAAGGATCGCGAGTGGGCGGCGAAGTCTGACCGGTCCGAGAAGCCGCTGCCGAAGGTGGGCGTGAAACCGGTCAAGCTGGTCAACGTCTTCAACACGTGGACGGACGAGTGGCTCGCGGTTGATCCCGCAAACCTGCCGTCGCAGGAGATGGTCAACCAGTTCCTGCGTGACCACTACACCGACGAGCCGACGGAGATGGAGGGGAAGCTCATCTCGATCGTGACGTCCGCCGCGTCCCACTTCGGCGCGACGACCGTCTTCGTGGTCTCGGCGTACCGCCACCCCAAGTACAACTTGCTCCTCCGCAAGAAGGGGCATCAGGTCGCGCGCGACTCGAACCACACGCATGGCAACGCCATCGATTTCTATCTCAACGGAGTCAACGTCCAGCGCCTGCACAAGTGGGCCGTCGACCAGAAGATCGGCGGCGTCGGGCTCTACACGGGCAGCGGCTTCGTGCACATGGACACCGGCCGCGTGCGCTACTGGAACGGCGACTAAGGCCAACGCGGTCAGCACGCTCGGATTGGAGGAGCAAACCGCCGAGCGGTTCGACGACGGCGGCGGCCTCGGTCACGGTCGCGGACTCGGACTCGGTCGCAGACTCGGACTCGGTCGCAGACTCGGACTCGGTTGCGGACTCGGAGTCGGTCGCGGACTCGGAGTCGGTTGCGGACTCGGAGTCGGTCGCGGACTCGGAGTCGGTTGCGGACT
>JALHPV010000189.1 GCA_022842285.1 Kofleriaceae bacterium | reverse complement strand
GGCGTCGCGAAGACCATCGCCTCGCACACGGCCGCGGTCGCCGTCATCGATGTCCCCGCGGCGGCCCCCGAGCAGCGCCGCGAGCTCGCCGCCCCCCAGAAGGCCCCCAAGGGTGCGCCGGTGCCCGCCGTGGCATCGATCGCCGAGCTGCGCGCGCTCACGGGCATCCGCGATCCGCGGGCCCCCGAGGCCGCCATCCTCGCCGTGGCCCGCGTCCTCGAGCCCCGCACCGCCCCGCCCGATCAGCTCGCCATCCTCGCGGACCTCGTCGCCTGGGCCAACCAGGCCGGCCGCCTCCACGCCCCGTCCACGCCCGCGCTCCCTGGCGATCTCATCGTCTTCGATCGCACGGAAGGCGACGCCGAGGCCGACCGCATCGCCATCGTCCTCTCGCGCGACGACCGCGGCGTCACCGAATACATGTACCTCGCGAACGGCATCTGGCGCCGGGGCTTCATGGACGCCACCCGGCCCCATCTGCGCCGCGATGACCTCGGCAAGATCGTGAACACCTTCCACCGCCACGGCCGCCGCTACCCGCCGAAGGGCACGCGCTACCTGGCCGGCGAGCTCGCCGCGTTCGTCGTCGCGCTCCACTAGTTCTGTCCGGTTCTCGGACAGCTCGGTCTGCGGTCGGATGTCAGACAGCGCCGCTAGAACTGGCGTATGGGTCGACCGTGGACTCGTGCCGAGCTGACACTTGCTCTCGCGGGAGCTTCGTCATGGTCCGACGTGCTCAATAGGATGGGCTTGCCCCTCGATCCCAACGTGCGACTCCGTGTTCGTCGACGACTCACACAGCTCGGTATCGAGCATCGACATCTAGAGCCTTTGCCTCGTGGCCGCAGCGGGCGAAAGTTGTCGTGGACCGATGAGGGACTGCGGACTGCAGTCGCCTCAGCTCGAAGCGTGGCGCAAGCGATCCGCGCGCTCGGCCTCGTCCCCGTGGGCGGTAACTACGACCAGGTCCAACGCCGTATTCGAGAGCTCGAGTTGGACACAACGCACTTCACTGGAAAGGGATGGAACACCGGGGCGCAGTTCTGGTCACCGACGCGGATCCCACTCTCGCAGGTGCTGGTGAAGGATCGCTGGACCGGCAGCCACACACTGAAGCAGCGCTTGTTTAGCGAAGGGCTGAAGGATGCAGCGTGCGAGCTCTGCGGTTGGGCCGATGCCGCACCTGATGGTCGGATTCCCGTCGAGCTCGATCATATCAATGGCGACCGGAACGACAATCGGCTGGAGAACCTGCGAATTCTCTGTCCGAACTGTCACGCGCTGCAGCCCACACATCGCGGGCTGAATCAGCAGAGACGCAAACGTTGAGTACCTGGAGCGGGACTCGAACCCGCACGCCTTGCGGCAGTCGAGCTTAAATCGACCGCGGCTACCAATTACGCCATCCAGGCAAGCACTCAACTCTTAGCACGCGCATCGGCGCGGGAGGCATGCCGCGTGATCGCACCGACGAGCGCGGGCCATAGCGCGCGCGGCAGATCGTGGCCCATCCCGGCCATCGGCAGCCACGTCGCGTCGGGCATCATGCGCGCCATGTCGCGACCGGCGCGCAGCGGGAACATCGGATCGCGCGAGCCGTGAATCACCAGCGTCGGCACGTGGACCGACGGCAGCCGGTCGCGACGATTCCCCGACGCGAGCACGGCGGCGAAGTGGCGCAGGAAGCCCTTCGGGGATACGCCGCGGCGATAGGCAGCGCGCCCGGCGGCGCGCAGGGCCTCGGCGTCGACGGGCCAGGCCTGCGAGCCGATGGCGCCGAACAGCTCCGCGGCGTGCGTGCCGGCCTCCTCCTCGCTGCGCGGGGCCGGCTTGAAGAGCGCGCCGAGGGCGCGAGGCTCGGGCAGGTAGCGCCGACCGCCGGGCGTGGACATGATCGACGTCAACGAGCGGACACGACCGGGGTGCTCGATCGCGAGGTGCTGACCGACCATCCCGCCCAAGGACACGCCGACGACGTGGGCGGCGCCGAAGCCGAGCTCGGTGATGAGCCCCGCCGTGTCACCGGCCATGTCCGAGAGGGAGTACGGCGCGGTGACCTTCGCGCCGGCCATTGCGCGTACGAGGAGCTTGCGCGGATCGGGGACGGGCGCGTCGAGGCGCGAGGACTCGCCGATGTCTCGATGATCGAAGCGGACGACCTGGTAGCCCCGGTCGACGAAGTGCGCGCAGAAGTCGTCCTCCCAGAAGACGCGCTGGGCGCCGATGCCCATGATCAGGACGAGCGGGACGCCGCCATCGCCGAGCCAGTCGTAGGCCAGCTCGATGTCACCGACGCGGACGCGACCTGTCTTCACGGCCGATGACTACATGCCGCCCTGCATGCAACCACCGGTGATGGGGTCGATCATGCACGGCTTGTCGGGTTTGTCGGGCTTGTCCGGATCGGGCTTGTCCGGATCGCGATCCGGCGGCTTGATGGTCGGATCTCCGGATCCACCGTCGGGATTCTTCGGCTTCGCCCCGGCGGGGAGCTTCGTGAGGGTGCGCTCGACGAGGATCTCGGCCTGATTCGCCGCCTGCTCGAAGCTGTCGTCCTCGTACTTCGCGAGCGAGATGCGATAGCGCTGAGGTGCGGTCGAGGGCGCCGGCCCGAAGTTGCACGGCGTCTTCGCACACACCACACCGCCCTGCGCGTCGTAGACCTTCGCGCCCGGAGGCTTGGTCACGAACCGCATCACCACCTTGTCGGGGAGCGGCGTCTCGGGCACGACCGCCGCCGCATCGGGCGTCACCGGCGGCGGCGTCCCCGCGACCGCAGCGTCGATGACGGGCGGTGGGTTCACGGCGACCGCCGCATCGGGGGTGACCGGCGGCGGGGTCGCGACCTGTTTCCCGTCGTCACCGCTCCCTCGCGTGAGCGCGAAGGCCGCCGCACCACCACCACCCACGAGCAGGATGCCGATGATGATCCAGGGCAGCTTCGACGCGCCACTGCGCGCCGGGGCCGGCGCCGCCTCGGGCTGCATCGGGACGCTGAGGTTGCCGGTCCACTGCGTGCGCTGCCGGGCGCCGGTGGCCGGGACCGGCGTGGGGATCATCGGTGGCGGCGTCGGCGACGGCTGCACCGCGCGATGAGTCGTCGTCTCGGCGGGCGCCTGGACGCGCTGCGCCTGGTGCACCCCGGTCAGGCCTGTCGGCAACGGATCACCACACACCGTGCGGACCGCGTTCGCCATCTCCTCGATGGAGCCGAAGCGCTGATTGCGATCCTTCAGCAGGGACCGGTCGATGACCTGGGCGAGCTCGCGGGGCGCGCCGATGCGATCGAACACCTCGTGCGGAATCGACGGTGGCGGCTCCGTGAGGTGCAGCGAGAGCACGCCCATGAAGTTGTCGGCCTCGAACGGCACCCGGCCCGTGACGAGCTGGAACAGGATGCAGCCCATCGCGTAGACATCGACGCGATGGTCGACCTTGTCGCCACGCGCCTGTTCCGGGGACATGTACTCGGGCGTGCCGAACAACATGCCGGTCTTCGTCAGCTTGCGTGCCGGCGGGGCGTTGGGATCGCCGTCGTCGGAGACCTCCGTCAGCTTCGCGATGCCGAAGTCGAGCAGCTTGACGAAGTCCGGCTCGCCGAGGAACTCGACGAGGTAGATGTTCTCCGGCTTCAGGTCGCGGTGGACGATGCCGAGCGCGTGGGCCGCCTGCAGCGCGGCGCAGATCTGCAAGAAGATGCGCTTGCTGCGGACCCACGGCAGGAGCTCGCCGGCGAGTCGGGCGCGCGCGATCTCCTCGTGGAGGTCGTGCCCCTTCAGGAGCTCCATCGCGAAGAACACCAGGCCTTCGGGCGTCGAGCCGAAGTCGCTGATGTCGATCACGTTCTCGTGACGGATGCGCGAGGCGGCCTTCGCCTCCTGCATGAAGCGCTCGACGAGATCTGGCTTGCGGGCGAACTCTCCGTGCAGGACCTTGAGCGCGACCTGCTTCTCGAGGAGCTGGTGCGTGGCGAGATAGACGGCACCCATGCCGCCCTCACCGAGCTTCTTGGTCACGTGATAGCGACCGGCCATCAGCTGACCGAGCAGCGGATCGACCTGCGGCGGGAGATACGACGTCTTGCTCACGCCACCCACGTCCGGCGCAGGGGCCGGTACGGGCGCGGGCGTGTGTGCCGCCGCCGCCCCCAGCTTCGTCCGCTTGTCGTCGTCCACCGCGCCGCCATCATAGCGCGTCGATCGCTCCGCGTCGCCATTCGGCGACGCTGCCGGCGGTTAGCCGCCGTCGATCGCTCCGCGTCCCCATTCGGCAACGCTGCCGGCGGTTAGCCGCCGTCGATCCCTCCGCGTCCCCATTCGGCGACGCTGCCGGCGGTTAGCCGCCGTCGATCGCTCCGCGTCCCCATTCGGCGACGCTGCCGGCGGTTAGCCGCCGTCGATCGCTCCGCGTCCCCATTCGGCGACGCTGCCGGCGGTTAGCCGCCGTCGATCCACTCCGAACTACGGATGAATGCTGAGCAGACATGCTGGACGTAGTCGATCCGGACCGTCCGGTCGACGGGACTCCCGGGCATCCCGCCCACACCCTGCCCCACGACCCAGAAGTCGGTATCCGTCGTGACGATCTGCCCCAGGACGTAGGCCAGGGCGGCGCGCACCTGCTCGCGCACGTCTGGATCGGGACGCCCGTGATGCTTCCCGAGGAGGTACGCCGAGATCATCGCCTCGGACCGTGATCCGGCCGGCGTGTTCATCGGCGCCACGAACGGCGTGACCAGGTACGCGCCCGCGTAGTCATCCTGATCCCCACCCGTCGCATCCCCTTGCTGATCCCGGAGGAACTCGCCGTAGCCGTGACAGAAATCCACGAGCCGCTCGGAGTTCACTGCTGGGTACGCCGCCTCGGCCGCGATGCACGTCCAGTGATCCTCGCCGTAGAAGAAGCCGCCCAGAAAGAAGTCGTACCAGTCGACGAGCCACTCGAGCGCCCGCCGGGCCGCGTCGGCGTACCGCGGATCGCCGGTGATCACGTGCATCCGGGCGAGCGCGAGGGCGGCTTCGCCCGAGTAGTAGAGCATCTGCGTGGTCTCGTCGGGTCGCTGCTTCGCCGGGTCGTAGAGGTGACGGAACGAGCCATCCGGCCGCTGCATCCAGCGCAGGAAATTCGCCAGCTTCGTCGCCGTCGCGAGATACGTGGCACGACCGGTCGCGCGCTGGTACTCGGCGAGCGCCACCACTGTCAGGGCCGTCGAGCCGAGGTGCGCCTGCTTCTCGTGACGATCCATCACGCAATCGATCGCCGTGCCGTCGGGCAAGGTCGTCGCGCACTTGCCGTTGGCCATCAGCTCGGCGAGGTGAGCGAACGCGCGCTCGATCGGCTCGTGCAGCCACTCCTCTTTCGTGATCCGGTACAGCTCTGCGAGGAAGTACGTGGTGCCCGCATGGCGCGGCATGCTGTACGAGGTGCTCTTCGGGCTCGTCTGCACACCGGTCGCGAGATCGTGTTCGTAGATGTAGCGCCCGTTCTCCTGCAGATGCGCCACGAGGAAGCGGCCGCCGGAGAGCGCGGCCGCTCGTAGCGCGGCGGCATCGAGCTTCGGCGCCGGCGGGGTGCCGCGCGTGAGGGCGAGTGGTGGCTGCGTGCGCGTGGCGGGCGGCCGCTCGACGAACGTGTCCGTGCGGAACCGGTACCAGCGCTCGCGCTCGCCGGCGCGTTGATCACTCGCGCTCTTGGCGAGGAGGGTGCGGATGCGCTGGATGTTGAGGCCGATCGCGAAGTCCGCCATCGCCTGACTCGGCCGCTTCGCCGCGAGGACCTTCGCCGCCACGAGCTCGTGGGGCAGGAGCAGCGTGGTCTTACCGTCGACGTCCACCCCGATGCCATCGATGCCCGGATTGAGCGGCAGCAGATCATTCAGGTATGGCAGCGTCAGCCGATCGAAGAGCCAGTGGCCGTGACCGAGGGGCGCGCGGCCGACCGTGACGTCGACCTGGATCCGCGCCGCGTGACGCAGGGTCGCCTCGAGCCGGGTCACCGCAGGCGCCGACCGGAGCTGGTTCGCCGCGTCGTCGATCGCGGCCCCGATCGTCGGCCCGGTCGCCTGGATGCGAACGATGGACTTGCCGTTCGACCACACGTTCACGACGACGGGGCCCGTGCTCGCCTGATCGATCCCGCTCGCGACCGGCGTCCCCCCGCTCAGAGATGCCCGCAGCGTCGCGAGCGCGCGCGTTCGCTCGGCCTCGTCGAGCCGGTCTGGTGGCGCGATCCGGAACGCGATGTACACGCTCGCTGCGATCGCGAGGAACAGCGCGCTCGGCACCGTCCATACGAGCAGGACGGTCAGGTGTCGCCGGCTCATGCGCCGAAGGCCCGGCGACCAGCGCGCGACATGAGGAACTTCACCTGCACGAGTGGCAAGAGGCCGCAGACCTCGATGATCAGGGCCGCCCCGACGAGCGTGAACATCGACGCCGCCTTGCCAAACGAGCCGTACACACCGGCGAGGAACGCCGCCGATACGATGAGGCGCACGAGCAGCAGCGCGACCACGAACAGCATCACCGAGCCGCCCGCGATCGCGATCTTCCAGCCACGCGGGCCCCCGAGCAACGTGCCGGCGCCAAGCACCAGCATCGCGACGGGCAAGGCCCACAGGTGGATCGCCCCCGACGGGAGTCGGTTCGGGATCAGGAACACGATGCAGAGGACGTAGATGAGCGCGGCGAAGACATCGAGGCCGCCATAGATCCAGCGTCGGACGTCGGGACGCGTCGCCATGCGGGAAGCGTCTTACCCCAGCGGTGGGGTCAGAAGCACGTCGGGCGCGACACAGAAGGATTGGCCTCCTGCGTCGGGAGGATCATGCGCAGGTACGTGTACTCCTCGTCACAGAACACCCCCGGCCCCTGCCCCATCATCTCGGCGCGCTCCACGAACGGCCGATCGCCACCGCCGTCCATGAGGCGATCGGGCGCATCGCCCGCGTTGTGGAAGCCCTCCGCGTAGGGGTTCGCGAGGCCGAGCGAGTGCCCGATCTCGTGGGCGAGCGTGCCGCCGATGAGGTTGCCGAGCACATAGATCGCACACTGGACCTGGCCCGGTCGGTCGGACGCCGGGCACTGCTCGCCGTCCTCGATCGGGTCGGCGGCGTTCGCGAGGTCCGAGCCCCGGACGGGCTCGTTGCCCAGGTCGGCCCGGAACGGATCGAAGACCTGGTCGAACAGGTCGTCCGCGCCGGGCACCGACATCGCGAAGTTGCCGGGGTGCTTCGAGAAGCCCATCAGCGAGCGCACGAACACGCCGCCGTAGCCCGCGTAGCCATCCTGCTGCGTCAGCGCGTTCACGCCGCCCAGGCGATCGTAGAGGCGCAGGTTGCCGTTGTCCTTGCCAGGCGAGTTGTCGTAGCCGAAGAGGCCCTGGTTGTTCGGATCCACGCCGACGAGCTCGACGTGCATGTACAGCTCGTACTCCTCGGGCGGCTCCTCGCGAAACTCGATGTTCACGCCCTCGTATGCCCGCTCCACGACGAACTGGATGCGCTCGCGAATCCGGCGGTCGACGGCACGCAGGCCGAAGTCGCGCAGGCCCTCGACGTACGTGGGACGGAAGTCCAGAAAGACCATCTGCTTCACCGGTGCGATCTCGAGGACGACGCTCTTCGGCGTGCCACGCACGACCTCCCCCTCGAACGAGATGACAGGGGTGGCCGTGCCCGTGAACTCGCCGGTCACGGTGTAGACGTCACCGAGCGCGAGGCCCAGCTCGTCGTCCTTGTTGACGACGTAGCGGACGAGCTTCCCCTCGACGAACTGCGGCACGATGACCAGATCCACCGGCGCCGTTCCGCCGCTCGTGCGAAAGGTGCCTTGCAGCTCGATCTCCGTGTTGCCACCAGCGTCGCCGCCAACGAACCCGCCGCCGTCGATGAACGCGTACTGCCCGAGGCTCACCGCGCGCGGCGAGATCTCGAAGATCTGGGGCATGGCGAGGTCGTACGTGACGTCGATCGGAGCGGTCGCGATCGCCGGCTTTCCTGGCTGCTGGTTCTCGATGACGATGCGCCCGACGAACGTGCCGGGCTGGATGCCGGCGACGCGCGGCGAGAACGGGAACAGACCGACGTTGCGCTCGAACTCCACCTTGGGAACCATCGGAATCTCGACGTCGGTAATCGGCACGCAGTCGCTGGCGCCGCCATCGTCATCGAAGCACCCGGAGAGCTTGGCGACGGTGATGCCTTCCTCGCCGCCGAGGAGATAGCCGCTACCCGCCACCTCGATCTTGTCGTTCACGAAGATCACGGCCTCCGCCTGGAGCGAGGTCGCCGTCGGCGTGAGCTGCTCGCGGAACTCGAGCTCGAGAGAGACAACGTCGCTCGAGTAGGTCTGATCATCCGAGGTCGCGATGACGTCGACGCGCGCCGTGCCGTCGAAGTCCACGTCGCCGCCGAGCTCGTCGAGCATCCCCGCCGTCACGTCGACCTCCATGGTGGAGAAGTCCACGAACGTCGCCGGCCACCGCACGTCGATCGACTGACCATCGGCCGAGCCGACCAGGTGCAGCGTCGACGAGCCCCACTGCGTGTCGACGAAGGACGAGCCCGTGATCCGGAGCTTCGTCCCGGGGACGATGGTGTTGGGCGCGACGCTATCGAGCGCGAGTCCCTCGAGACCCACGTCGGGCGCCGTCGAGCTCGCACAGCCCGCAAGCGCGAGGATGACAACCGTCGCGCGCATCAGTCGATCGCGATGGCGATGTCGTAGTCGTTGGTCGCCGCGCCCCAGCCGCGAACCTCGACCTGGTAGACACCGGCGGTGGTGGCGGTGAACTCGGCGTGCTCGTCCGAGTCGGCGCTCTGACCACGGTTAACGGAGCACTCGTCGACGTTGTCGATGCTGCAGGGCCACAGGTCCTGCCCGCCGAGCCCGTCGCGGAAGAGGCCCACGTCGATGTCGCCGCTCACGCTGGTCTGCGTGAAGGTGAGGTCGATGGTCAGCCTCTGCCCGGCGGCGAGCGTGACCTTGAAGCGGTCGACGTCGTTCGGACAGATCTTGTTGCCGGTCGAGACGTAGCCGTCGAACGCGGAGCGCGCCTGGCTGTACGTATCGTCGTCCTCGCGCGCATCATCGGTGCAGGTCGTCTGGCAGGTCTGCGGGACCTTCACCATGTCGAGGATGTAGTCCGAGCGCTTCTTCTTCCACTCGTTGACCTTCAGGTAGTAGGTGCCCGCAGTGAGGCACTTCACGATGTTCTCCTCGGGCTGCAGGCTCGTCGACTGCGAGAGCACCGCGCCATCCGCCTTGTACATGTGCAGGTCGACGTCCGTGCCGTCGTCGCCGTAGAGCCAGACATCGGCCTTGGTGTCGGCGGTGATCACGAACTGGAACCAGTCGTCGTCCGAGGGGGCGCCCGCGCCGGGCGTGGTTCGCGGGCAGCTCACGTAGTCGGCGAACGCGAGGTCCGACGGGCCATTCGCCATCGCCTGCGCGCGCGTGTCGTCTTCCTCGTTCGTGTCGTCCATGCACATCTCCGCCGGGGCCGTGCACGAGCCCGAGTTCGGGATGCACTGCCGGCCTACCGCGCCGTCGACCGACGTCACGTTCGAGGCGGAGCACGTGTAGCCCGTCGGGCAGCCACCGTCGCAGGACTGCATGCAGTAGTTGCCCTGGCCGCCCACGTTCACGCAGAAGTCGCCCGTGCCGCACTGCGCATCGGTCGAGCACGTGGAGCAGACCGGCTGGTTCACCGCCGTCGCGGCCGTGACCGTCATCTCGTAGACCTGCGAGACGGTCGAGTGATCGCAGTTGCCCATCGCATCGTCGTCGTCGTCGGCGACGAACACGTAGTAGATGGTCTGCGAGGTGCCCGCCGGCATGCCGGCCACCGGGTTCGGGACGTCGGCGGCATACACCGCGCTCTGCGGCGTGCCGTCGATGCGAATCGTCGACAGCTGGATCATGTCGGACAGCACGGGCGGGTTCGCCGGCGGCGTCAGCGAGTAGTAGAACAGCGGGTCGCTCTTGAGCCCCAGGTCGTCCGTGACGGTCGCGTCGATCGTCAGGTCTGCACCCGTGCTGGCGTCCTGCGGGGTATGCGAGATGCTCGGCGACGCGCCCGGGCAGTTGGTACCGGCGCCGCCGCGAAGGACGACGAGGTAGTTCTTCACCGTCTTGGGGTTGTCGCCGTCGTTCGCCGCGAGAACGAGCGTGTGATACTTCTCGTTCTCCTGCTCTTTCGTCGGGCACCACTCCCACGTGGCGGTGAGACCATCGTTCTGGCGGAGGTCAGCGCCCTCGATGGGGTCCTCCTGCGTGATGTCGATCTGCGCGGTGTCCTGGTCCTCGATCACGATGTCGAGGTTCACGCACTTGCGCTTGGCGAGGTCGATCGTGGTGCCCGTGCCGAGCGGCTGGCGGAACACCGGAGCGGTGGCCGACCCGATGGCGCTGCGGACGTCGATCGTGATGGTCACGGTCGTCGAGTTGGAGCCATCGGAGACCGTGAAGTCGAATACGTGCTCGCCCACGTCCTGGGCATTCGGGGTCCAGCGGAAGACGCCGGCACCGCTGGGAGAAACCGTCAGCGAGGTGCGGTCGTCCAGGTCGGTGAGGTCCACCGGATTGAAATCGTAGAGGAGCTGGTCACCATCGGGATCCGTCCCGTTCAGGTCGACCTTCAGCTCGATGCCCACCTGGGCCACCTGGTCAGAGAGTCCGTCGAGCTCGGGGGCTGAGCCGCCGCCGCAGGCTACTGTCGTAGCCAGGGCCGTCATAGTAGTCAGGGTCAGGAGACCTGGATTGCCGGTGAGTGGCTGTAACCGCATGACGTTCCTCCGAGCTTTGATCCGATGGCTGTCGGATGCCTGGTCCTAGAGCAACGGCCGTGCCGTCGGCGCCTGTCAGCCTGGGTCAGCGAGCGACAGCAGAATAGTCTTCCCCCAGGGCGAATGTGATCAAACCCTGGGCGACTGGATCGGCCAGGAAGCCGGCCAAGTTGCCAGTGTGATCGACCTGGCCCGCGAGGATGGTCAGGCCCGCCAGGAGCGATCCCGAGGCGACCAGGCCCGCCCGGAAGCTGCCGATCTTGAGGTCCCGGGCCAGCTCGCGGTGCCCGAAGACGTTCGGGTCGATGGCCTGGGCAAAGGGCTTCAGCTCGTTGAGGAGCCCGGTGGGGATGAGGCGACGGAGCTTCTGGACCTGGGAGGCGACGGCCTCCTGGTCGACCGCCAGCATCGGGAACTCGGGCTGGAACAGGCGGAGCATCGCGATCACGAGCACGCCGAGCTCCTCCACCGGGAGGCGGGCCGGGATGGCGAGCGACACCCGCGCGAGGTGCAAGGCGCCACCCGTGGCGAATCGGATCGCATCGCCGCCTGCCTGCGCGATCGCCGAGCCGAGGATCAGCGACACCGGGCTGGTTGGCTCGGCGACCATCGCCCACGGCTGCTTCGTCGAGACGTAGACGTCGATCTCGCCAAAGCCCATCTGGGACGCGACCGACTGCGCGACGGTGGCCGTCGGGTTCTCGCGCGCCCGCAGGCGATCGCCGCGCGTCACGCCGTACGGGCGCAGGTCCACGCCGACGTGCTTGGCAACGCGGTCGCCGAGGAGCTGGAAGATCTGCCGGATCTCGAGCTGCGCCCCGCGCGGGAACAGCAGCTCGTCGGCGTCGGCCTTCATCAGCAGCGACAGGTCAGGCTGGGTCGGCGACTGGAGGAGCTTCTGCTCGGGCTCGCCCGCCGCACCGAGGAGCTGGGCGATCTCCGCGGACGTCCGCGCGACCGGGACGGAGCCCGCGAGCCCCGTCGCTCCACGCGCCGACATCGCGCGCGAGATCACGCGGTAGCCGACGCCATCCTGCGGATCCTTCTGCACGCGCGCCCGCATGGTGCCGGCCACGCGGTTCAGGTGCACGCGCACCGACGTGATGTCGCGGGCGTCCTTGTAGAACTGCACGACCTGCTGCAGAGCCTCGTCGTTCGTCGGCGCGCCGTCGAGGGCGAGGTTCAACGCGCGCTCCGCCCGCTTGGTGTCGCCGAAGCCATCCTTGAAGATCTTCGCCACGCGATGCAGGTGGCTCGCGCGCCGATCCGGATCGACCTCGTTCTTCACGAGGCGCTCGCAGGCGCCGAGCGCGAGCTTCCACTCGCCGGTCTGCATCGCGAGGTCCGCGAGCCGGATGAGGGTCGCTTCGTCGTCGGGTTCGTAGGTGAGGGCCCGCTGGAACGCCTTGAGGGCCATCGGCACGTCCACCAGGCGGTCGGCGTAGATTAGGCCGAGGCGGAAGCAGAGGGTGCGCAGGATCTCGGGCTGTCGCTCGAGGCGCGCGCGCGCCATCAGCTCGTCGGCGGCCTCCTGCCAGTTGCCGAGCTCCCACGCGATGTCGGCGAGGGCCGCGTGCGCGCGGAGATCATTCGGATCCGCCTCGAGGATCGCACGGTAGTGATCCTTCGCCGAGTCGCGGTCGGAGAGGAAGTTGCGGCACAGCTCGGCGAGCGCGCGATGGAGGTCCGTGCGGGCGTTCTCGTCGGTCTCGACGTCGAGCCGCTGGTTCAAGAGCGTCGCGAGATCGTCGTGGTTCGCATCCTCCTCGAGGAGAATCCGCAGGCGCAGGAACGAGTCCTTGTGCCCGGGCACCGCTTCGAGCGCGCGCCGGAACGACTGCTGGGCCTGCTCGCCTTCGAGAGCCTTGTCCATCAGGGCCACGCCGGCGAAGTGATGGAGCGCGGCGCGCGACGACGCGTCCGGCGCGTGAATGGCGTGGCGCGACGAGGCCGCGGCCACATCGATCCAGAGTTGGCCCTTCAGTGCGGCCTGCTGCCAGCCCTCGAGGGCGGGCACGTGGCCCGGCAGCGCGGCCTCGGCTCGACCGAAGCGGGCGACGGCCTCGTCGATCTTGCCGAGCTCGGCGAGGCTGCCGCCGGCGCGGGTCCAGAACGCCGCCTGCGTCTTCGGATCGCCGTCGAAGTAGTCGGCGATCGCCTCCTCGAGCCGAGCGAGCTCCTCCGTGACCCCGGCGCGGCGCACGATCGACTCGAGGTGCATGAGGGCGATGCGGACCTTCGAATCAGTCGCCAGCACGGCGCGATACATGTTCGCGAGCTCGTCCTCGCTGCGTCCGTCCTTGGCGGCAAGACCAGCGAGATCGAGCTGAAGCGCAGCGCGATCCGCCTTGTACTCGAACGCCACCGACGCGAGCTCGGATTGCCGGAGGCGCAGGAGGTCCGCGAGTTGATCGCCGGCTGCATAGTGCCGCTCGAGGCGATGGCGCAGGTCGATGCGGGTCGGGTCCGCTGCGACGGCGTTCTCGAGTGCGATCTGCGCCGATGCCGGCTGCTGCCGCAGCTCGCCGTCCACGTGCGCGAGCAGCTCGTACGCGCTCGCCTTGGCCGCCTCGTCGCCCGAGTCTTCCGCGGCCCGGAGCTGCGCGAGTGCGAGCGCGGTGACCGCATCGGGGTCCGAGCCTGCCGCCGAGGCCACCCGCACGAGCGGGACGGTGGCGAGCGGATCACCGGGGCGCAGCTCGAGCGCCTGCTGGTAGAGCGCGACCGCCGCGGTGGCATCGCCGTGGGTGGCCGCGAGATCCGCGTCGCGGACGATGCGCGCGAACGCATCCGCCGTCGAGACGCCGGGCGCGACTTCCGTCCGGCGCGGGGCCGCACTCGGACGATCACCGGCGCGGCCCCGCGCGGCGGCGCGGCGGTGC
>JALHPV010000188.1 GCA_022842285.1 Kofleriaceae bacterium | reverse complement strand
TGATGAGGCCCGCGTGCCGCTCGACGACCTCGGAGACCACATCGTGAAGGCCACACAACTCGCGCTCCAGCGCGAAGCGACCGTCGGCGAAGCGCGACACGTCGAGGAGCTGACTGATGAGCCCGGCGAGCCGGTCCGCGTTCCGCTGCACCTTGCCGAGACGCTCGACCACACGATCGACGGGGATCGAGCTGCGCTTCACGCCCACGACGACGCTCTCGACCTGCAAGAGCAGGGCGGAGAGCGGGGTGCGGAGCTCGTGCCCCGCGACCGCGAGGAAGTCATCCCGAAGCCTGATCGCCTTGGCCTGCGCGGCGAGGTTGGCCGCGTCATTGATGGCCGCGGCCAGCACCGCCGCCACCGTCGCGAGTGGCTCGACGAGCGAGTCGTGAAGGACCGCACGCGTCGACACGAGCATCACGCCTACGAGCTCCGATCGCACCATGAGGGGAAACGCGGCAATGCCCTGCCCCGCGTCGAGCCGGGTCGTGCGGGCATCCACCGCCTCGGCGATAACCCCCGCCGGATCGAAGGTCAGCTCGGGACAGTTCGGCGCGCTCCGCGTGACACGCACGACCGGGCGACCGTCGCTCGAGAGCAGCGCCAGCCACGCGCACTCGGCATCGAGATCGGTGACGAGCGTCGCCGCCACGTCGTCGAGCACGTGCCCCAGATCGTGATGCCCGGTGATCCGTGTCACCAGCCCGGTGACCGCCCGCATGCGCCGCGCCGTCGCGACGGCCCGCTCGAGCTCCTCGTGCGCGCGCAGGTTGCGCATCACCGAGAACGCGACGCTCGTACCGCCGACCTGTACGACGGAGTGCTTCAGCTCGATCTCGACCTCGACCCCGTTCGCTCCCCCGATCGGGAGCTGCACCGGCAGCGAAGGACCAGGCCGGGCGTAGGCGCGGGCGAGCTCGGGATGGACGCGGGCCGGGAACAGCGCCCCGAGGGGCTGCCCGACAAGGTCCGCGACCGGTCGCGCGACCAGCTGCTCGAGGGCGGCGTTCGCATACACGATGCGGCCGTCCTCCCCTGTCACGGCGATCGCGTCGCCGAAGACGTCGAAGATTGCAGCCGGATCCAGGGAGTGCCACACGAAAACCCGCGCCCATCATAGACTCGTCGGCTCCGATGACGAAGCCCGACTCGACCCGCACGGACGCCGCCTGGTTGGACGCCCACTGGATGCCCTTCACCGCGAACCGCCAGTTCAAGGCGCATCCGCGCATGATCGTTGCGGCCGACGGTGCGTACTACACCGACGCCGACGGCAAGAAGATCTTCGATGGACTCTCGGGGCTTTGGTGTTGCGGGCTCGGGCACAACCGGCGCGAGATCACCGAGGCCATCGCGAATCAGGCGAAGCAGCTCGATTACTCGCCGGCCTTTCAGTACGGGCACCCAGCATCCTTCGCGCTCGCGAACAAGCTGAAGGAGCTCACGCCCCCCGGCCTCGACTACGTGTTCTTCACCGGCTCGGGCAGCGAGTCCGCCGACACGTCGCTCAAGATGGCGCGGGCGTACTGGCGGGTGAAGGGCCAGGGCACCAAGACCCGGCTCATCGGTCGCGAGAAGGGCTATCACGGGGTCAACTTCGGCGGGATCTCCGTTGGTGGCATCGTCGGCAACCGCAAGCACTTCGGCCAGGGCATCGACGCCGTCCACCTCCCGCACACGCAGCTCGCGCTTGGCAACAAGGCGCACGCGTTCACCAAGGGACAGCCGACCGAGGGCGTGGCGCTCGCCGACGAACTCCTGAAGCTCATCGCGCTCCATGACGCCTCGAACATCGCCGCCGTGATCGTCGAGCCGTTCTCCGGCTCCGCCGGCGTCGTGATTCCGCCGGTGGGCTATCTGCAGCGCCTCCGCGAGATCTGCACGCAGCACAACATCCTGCTCATCTTCGACGAGGTCATCACCGGATTCGGTCGCTGCGGCGCCTACACCGGCTCGCAGGCGTTCGGCGTCACGCCCGACATCGCGAACTTCGCGAAGCAGATCACCAACGGCACCCAGCCGCTCGGCGCCGTCGTTGCGTCGAAGGAGATCTACGACACGTTCATGGCCGCCGGTGGTCCCGAGTACATGCTCGAGTTCCCGCACGGCTACACGTACTCGGCGCATCCCATCGCATGCGCCGCCGGCGTCGCGGCGCTGGACCTCCTCGTCAAGGAGAACGCCGTCGGCCGCGTCGCCGAGCTGGCCCCGTACTTCGAGGCGCAGGTGCACTCGCTGAAGGGCCGCAAGCACGTCCAGGACATCCGCAACTACGGGCTCGCCGCCGGGCTCACCCTCGAGGCCGTGCCCGGCGAGCCGGCGAAGCGTCCGTTCGAGGTGGCGATGAAGTGCCTCGAGAAGGGCTTCTACGTCCGGTACGGCGGCGACACGGTCCAGCTCGCACCGCCCTTCATCAGCGAGAAGGCCGAGATCGATCGCCTCGTCTCCGTTCTCGCCGAGTGCCTCGACGCAACGGCTTGATGCGGATGCTCCGTCGATTTTCGTGACGCGTCAGGTCCACCCTCCTACCATTCCACGCTGTGTCGAGCTCGCAGCATCCCGGTGGAGGCCCTCCCGGGTGGCCACCGCCTCACCCGGGCGCCGCTGGCCCCGCCGGCCCGGCAGCGTCAGCCCATCCACCACACGGAGCGCCGCAATACGGGTACGGACCGCCACCGTATCCGCCGCCGCACGCCCCACCGCCGGGGCCGCCCGGTCATCCGCCGCCGGGGCCGCCCGCGCCGAGCGATCCTGGGACGTTTCGGCTCTCGCTCGGGCGCGCGTTCCGCTTGCGGATCGAGCCGCACGAGGTCATGCCGGCCGAGCGGGTCGCCCTCATGCAGGCGGGCGTCGTCGATCCGCTGCTCCAGGCCTTTCTCGCGTGGCGACGTTCGGTGCTGTTCCTCGTCGCGATCGCGCTGATCCCGCTGACGCTCCTGCGTCTGGCGGACGCCAGCGGGGACCAGGTCCCAGAGAAGCTCCGCTTCATGGTCCTCGCCCCGGCGTTCGCCGAGGGACTCCTGTGCGTCGTCTGCTGGGTCCAGCTCAAGAACTGGACCCGGTGGGCCAAGCAGCGCCGCGTGCTGTTCTGGACCTGGGTGGTGTTCCTGGTCACCCCGTTCGCTGTCTTCCTCATCCCGATCGACACGATCCTCGCCGACGGTATCGATCCCGAGGCGCTCGCCGCCGCCGGGCCCGAGGCCGCCAGCGCGTTCTTCGCGTTCAAGCTGGCCATCGCGCTGTACGCACTCATCACGCTCGCCCCGAAGGCGGTGTCGCTGTTGGCCGGCACCATTCGGGCCAGTCTGGTCACGAAGCTCTTGTTCGCTGGCAGCGCCGGGCCCGGCTGGCTCGTTGTGCTCGCGGCGCCGATCTACACGCTCTTCGTCTTCACCCTCCTCATCGCGCCCTATCAGCTCACCGGCTCGGGCTGGTATCTCGGCGCGATGATCGCGCTGCTGGCGGCCCAGATCGCCCTCGGTCGCGTGGGGTTCCGTCTCGCACGCCCCTGTAGCCACGCCGACGCCGTGGTCATGGTCGCGCGTGCGCGCACGACGTACATCGGCGCCATGATCGCGTTCGGGGTCTGCCTCGTCATCGCCATGAGCGCCCTCGCCGAGCGAGTCGGCGTCGGCACCCTCGTCAGCACGGTGCTGGCGTTCGAGAGCAACGTCTTGATCTTGACGTTGATCGGGAGCGACCTCCTCATCACCAACCTCGATCGCGCGCACAGCACCACCGACGGCCAGCAGCACCTCGCCGAAACCCGCGCGAAGCTCTCCGCGTTCGTCCGCGCCGCCGCGCCGCCGAGCACGCCCCCGCCGCCAGGCCCCGCTCCCGGGCCGCCCCCACGCTGACCAGTTCGCACAGGTGACGCGTCAACGCTGTTGGCCGCCGGCGCCCGAGCACTCTTCGATGGCAGCTTCTCCGAGCTGCCTCGCTCGTGATGCGATCGCGCTAAGGTCGCGCCGATGAGATCTGACATCGAGATCGCTCAGGCGGCTCAGCTCGTTCCGATCGTGGAGCTGGCCCGCGACAAGCTCGGCCTGCCCGCATCCGCGCTATCTCCGTACGGTCACTTCAAGGCCAAGCTCTCGCTCGATCACCTCGCCTCGCTCGATCGCCCCGACGGCAAGCTGGTCCTGGTCACCGCGATCACGCCGACCCCGGCCGGTGAAGGAAAGACCACCACCGCGGTGGGCCTCGGTGATGCGCTTCAGCGCATCGGCAAGCGACCGGTGATCGCGCTCCGCGAGCCGTCCCTCGGCCCGGTGTTCGGCATGAAGGGCGGTGCGGCCGGCGGCGGCTACGCGCAGGTCGTGCCGATGGAGGACATCAACCTGCACTTCACGGGCGACTTCCACGCCATCTCGCTCGCCCACAACCTGCTGGCGGCGCTGATCGACAACCATCTCCATCACGGTAACGCCCTCGATCTGGACTCGCGCCGCATCACGTGGCGTCGCGTCATCGACATGAACGATCGCGCGCTGCGCGACATCACCATCGGCCTCGGCGGTGCCGCGAACGGCTTCCCGCGCCAGGATGGGTTCGACATCGTCGCCGCCTCCGAGGTGATGGCGATCCTGTGTCTCGCCAGCTCCCTGTCCGATCTGAAGGACCGCCTGGGCTCCATCGTCGTTGGCGAGACCCGCGGGCGCCGGCCGGTCCATGCTCGCGAGCTCCTCGCCCACGGCGCGATGGCGGTTCTGCTTCGCGATGCACTCGCGCCGAACCTCGTCCAGACCCTCGAACAAACGCCCGCCATCATCCATGGCGGCCCGTTTGGCAACATCGCCCATGGCTGCAACTCGGCGATCGGGACCCGCGCCGCGCTGAAGCTCGGAGACTACGTCGTCACCGAGGCCGGCTTCGGCGCCGACCTCGGCGCGGAGAAGTTCATCGACATCAAGTGCCGCAAGGCGGGCCTGCGTCCGGACTGCGCTGTGATCGTCGCTACCGTGCGGGCCCTGAAGTACCACGGCGGCGTCGACCTCAAGGCCCTGGCCGCGGAGGACCTCGGGGCCCTCGACAAGGGCATCGGGAACCTCGAGCGGCACCTGAACAACGTCCGCAATCATTTCGGCCTACCCTGCGTCGTCGCGATCAACCGATTCGCCCAGGACACGCCGAACGAGCTCGAGCTCGTCCGTCAGCGCATGGCGCACCATGGCGCACCCGTCGTCGGCGCCGAGCACTTCGCGCGGGGCGGCGCAGGCGCGGAGGACCTTGCTCGCACCGTGGTCGCGCTTGTCGAGAGCGGCGCGGCCAACGTGCGCTACCTCTACGACAACGCAGAGCCGCTGTGGCAGAAGATGAAGGCGATCGCGACCAAGCTCTACGGCGCCTCCGAGATCACCGCCGACACCAAGGTCCGGGCGAAGATCAAGCGGCTCGAAGAGCAGGGGTTCGGGCGCTACCCGGTGTGCGTCGCGAAGACGCAGTACTCGTTCTCGACCGACCCGCTCCTGCGCGGCGCACCGTCGGGCCACGTCGTCAACGTTCGCGACGTGCGGCTCGCCGCCGGTGCCGAGTTCGTGGTGATGGTGTGCGGCGACATCATGACGATGCCCGGCCTTCCGGCCGAGCCCTCCGCGACGAGCATCGACCTCGACGCGAGCGGCCGGATCGTCGGCCTGTTCTAGAGGCCACGCGCCGCGGCAGGGAAGCGCGGCGAGCCTGTCTCGAACGCGCCCGCTATCGCGTACGGCGTCACAAGGACCGGGTCCGAGCCCGCCGAACGCCTGTTACGATCGCGCGATGAAGAGGCGGCGCGGGCAGCCAGTGCCGGGATTCCAGCGGTCGTGGCGATCGTGGCCGCGATCGCCGTCGCACCTGGGCAGACCGCTACCGCCGCGCGCGCCGGGCGGCTCGCAGTAGCACATCTGGTCTCCGTCCGCGCCGATTGCCCCGACGCGACCGCCTGAGCGCACCCGGCGCTGCTCAACGCTCCTTGGTATCGCCGACGAGGGCGCCGATCAGCAGGATGCCCAGCGCGAGCCCGTGAAACGGAAAGCGCGGGATGATCACACTGATCACGGCGAGCGCGGCGATCTCCAGCTCGCGGCGCGTCACCCGGCGCACGTTCAGCACGCGGGCCACCACGAAGGTGAACGACCCGCCCACGAGAGCGTGCATCGCGATCGTACCGTGCGGCTGCGGCAGCGCATTCGAGAACCCGAGGAGCGCTGCGAGCACGAACGCAAGCCCCGCGCAGGTTCCGGCCACGACGAGGATCGGTACGTGCCATAACACGTGCCTCGTATCGACCCCGCGCAGCGTCGGCGGCGCCATCCGCGGCCGACTGGCGTCTGCGGCCTCGGCCTCGTCGTCGTGCTTCTCCTCCACGGCGTCGGCGAGCTCCGCTGGGGAGTGATCGCTCATAGGCCCTCCGGGGTCTGGGGTGCACCGCAGTTCGGACACTTCGTGACCCGTCGATGCTCGAGCCGCGCGCGGCAATGCGAGCACGTCGGAGGTGCAAGTCGCGGCGGCATCAGCCGCGCCCGCCCCATCGCCAACGTCCCCAGCGCGCCGAGCACCCCGATGCCGAGCCCGACCGCTTGCCACTGATAGCGCCGCACGAACGCCGCCCGCTCCGTCAGATTCACCGTGACCCGCTGGACCTGCCCGGTCGTCTCGCACGCCACCGCCATCGTCTCGCCCCACGCGGATGGCCGCGGCAGCGTGGCCGCGCCCACCGGGTCGTTGACCAGCGTGTCCTCGTCGGCGACCTCGATCACCAGGGTGGTGGACTCGTCGAGCCGCAGGTCCTTGCCGATGGGACACGTGGCGGCGTACTGGTTCGGCATCGCCCGGCATCGGGCCACCTGGTCGCCGTCGTGCCGCACCGTGATGACGAGATCTGGTGCCGGACCGTCGCCGATGTCCCAGCTCTTGCCCTTCGCCGTCTCGGGCGCGACTTCGACTTGTACGTCGACGACGTGATACGTGCCCCCGTCCACACCTCCATGGTAACTCGACTCGTACGTCGTGCACGCCAGCCGCGCCGGCGCCCCTCGGTCAGTCGTACGCGACGCGGAGGGTGACACCACTGTACGAGGCGTACGCGCGGTCCATGACGTAGTACGTGGCGGCCGCCAGTCTCGATCGCGCCCGCTAGCGCATACGGCGTCACAAGCGATCGCCGCAGCGAGCGGCGTCCGAGCCCGCCGAACGCCTGTTACGATCGCACGATGAGGAGTGCGGCGCGGGCAGCGCTTGACGATCCCGATCAGGGTTACGAGACGCGACTCAGATAGGCCAAGCGTAGGTGGCCGGATCCCACGCCTGCGGTTGGTCATGGTCGAGCAGCGGAAGTCGCTCGTACGGGACCACCGGAGCGAGGGCTGCCCACTGCGCGGGGAGAATCCACTGGTCCGGGTCCGTCTTCCAGTGGCACGGCCAGCACACGATGGCTGCACGGCATGGTTCCTGGTCATGAACGTCGATGACCCCGGTGACCCAGCGGTGGGTTTGCCCGACCTCGTCCGCTGTCGGGCCTTCGTCTATCCCCACCTCGTCGGAGAACCGCCCGCAAGCGAAGCAGCGGTGTCGCCGGCGCGGGTGCATGGACGACGATTCTAGTCGTACGCGACGCGGAGGGTGACGCCGCTGTACGAGGCGTACGCGCGGACCATGACGTAGTACGTGGCGGCCGCGGGGGCGGCGATGGTGACGGTCTCGTTGTTACCGTCGAGGTACGGGCGGAAGTCGTACGCGGTCGTCGTCGGAGCCGCGCCCCGGCGGACGTAGAGGTCGGCGTCGCCGGTGCCACCGGAGATCGAGAAGGTCAGGCCGGTCGCGCCTGCGGGGACGGCGATGGAAAACATCTGCGCTGCGCCCGTGGCGGCGGAGAGGTTGGTCTGCTCGTTCGAGAAGCCACCGCCCGTGCCGCCGCCGCCGGAGACGACCGTCGCGGTGAGGGTCGCGCCGGAGAAGGCCGCGTAGGCGTTGATCATGACGTAGTAGCGGGCGGCCACCGGGTTGGTGATGCGGACCGTCTCGGTGTTGCCGTTCAGGTACGGGCGGAAGTCGTACTGCGAGGTCGTCGGCGCGGAGCCCCGGCGGACGTAGAGGTCGGCGTCGCCGGAGCCGCCCGAGGTGGCGATGGTGAGCGACGTCGCGCCCGCCGGGACATCGATGTAGTACTGGAGCTGCGCACCGGTGGCGCCCGCGAGGTTCGGGACCGGGACGCCGCTGGTGAGGGCGCCGCCCGCCGGCGTGCCGCCGCCGCTCGTGACCGTGATGCTCGCAGCCTTGGTGGCCGAGGCGCCGGCGTCATCCGTGACCGTCAGCGAGACGGTGTACGTGCCCGCCATCGCGTAGGTGTGCGACGGGTTCGCGGCCGTGGAGGTACCACCGTCACCGAAGCTCCAGGCGCGCGAGGCGATCGAGCCGTCGGAGTCGCTGCTCGTATCGGTGAAGCTGACAACCAGGTTGTTCGCCGAGGCCGTGAACCCGGCGGTCGGAGCGACGTTGTCGCCGGTCTCGATCGAGACGAGGGTGCTGCGATAGTTGATGATCGAGCAGCGCATGCGGTTGGCCTGCTCCTCGGAGAAGCGGGTCATGCACGCGTCGTTCGTGTAGTTCATGTAGTTCGTGTTCGGCTTCTGACCGCCACCACACGACGACGCCCCGCCGGTGCACGTGTAGTCGGGCTGCGGGTGCGCGACGGTGTCGGAGATGAGGTCGCCGGAACCGTAGGGGTTGCTGGAGGAGCCGCAGCCACCCTGGAAGGTGTGGAAGAGGCCGAGGTAGTGACCGACCTCGTGGGTCGCCGTACGACCAAGGTTGTACTCACCGCCCTGCGGCGCATTGCGACCGACGCTCGTGTAGAGGAGGACCACGCCGTCCTCGCCCTCGCCGGCGGACTCGCTCGGGAACGTCGCGTAGCCAAGGGCGCCATTCGCGTCGTTCGTGTAGATGTTGAAGTACCTAGACGTGTCCCAGTGGAGGGCGTTCTTCATCGGCGACAGGCCCGAGCCCGGGTCGGTGAAGTAGCTGTTGTTGGTGATGCGCTCGATGCCCGTCGTCGGGTTGCCGTTCTCGTCCACGGTCGCGAGCACGAACCGAATCCTCGACGGCGTCCCGTTCGCGCCGAGCGTGCCCGGCAGCGCGTCGAAGTCCTCGTTCAGGACCTCCATCTGGCTGAGGATGAGGGAGTCATCGATCGCGCCCGTGCCGTCCGACTTCTGGATGATGTGCCAGACGACCGGGATGGTGAACGTCGCGTCCGGTGCGTACTCCGGGGAGATGATGGTCCGGTTGAAGGAGCAGTCCGTCGGCGCGGCGCGGCGCTGCTCGGGCTCGCGGTCGAGGGCGCAGCGGCGGCCGTGCTCCTGGAAGTCGGCAGAGTGCTGGAACTCGACCACGCTGCCGAACTTCAGCGCGCCCGTCTCGACCGTGCCGTCCTTGTGATAGGTGACCGGCGGTCGCGTGCTGCCTCCACTGCTCGTGCTGTTCTGATCGGGATCCCCCGAATCCGCGGTCGCACAGGCAGCGAGCGTCAGAGCGCAGACAACAAGACGGCGAGACATCATGCCATCGCCTACTCCACGCCCGATGCCACCACTCCGTGCGCAATGCGCGCAGGGGCAGATCCGATGTCAGCAGTTACCGGGTGCGAACAACTTCATGCGTGAACGGATAGACTCAACCCGCTTCGAGATTAGTAAGCGGCCGCACGATCCACATCCGGCGATGTGGGAGAGGGTGCGGGTCGACCGCCGAGTGACGCAGGAGTCAGCCCCTCGATCCAAGCGCAACTGCCTGATGACGCGGATAGCGATTGTCATCCAGCTGCCAGTGCCTGACATGAGTCAGCTGCAATCGCATTGCAGTTCGGTGCGCCAGCTCGTCGCAGCGACGAAAATAATGCGCCCCACGACGCCTCTGCGGCGTGATCCCACCGCAGCGCCATGTCGCCTACACGGCAGCACAGCGACCGCCACGTAGCTGGCGGGAATTGCACCTGAAGTGTCGTATCTCGCGCGACCTTCAAAGGGGCGCTGGAGGGGGCGGGGAACGTCCGTCGCAGGACAATTCGGGTAACGACCTGCGCCCTGCCCCGACTACCGCACCATGGGAGCTGGTTCGTGATCCCGCACCTTCCGGGATGGACCGTCGCGCGGGACCGCCACTCGCTGGTGCAGGCGCCGCCTGGCACCAGCACGGAGGGGGTGCGCTACATCGAGCGCATGCGGCCATCGCAGGCGCCGCTCGACGTGGTGCGTAGCTTGCCGATGCCCGACGACGCCACGCTCCTGTCCGTGGCGGATCCGATCCCGCTGGTCACGGACGAGGGCGAATACGCGCATCTCGTGCGCGTCGAGGCGAGCCAGGGCGGCCGCCCCATCCACCGCGCGATCGGCATCGTTCACGTCGATGACTTCGACGCGATCACGATCGGCGTCACCCATCGGCCGGAGTCGGCGCAGGCGATGGATGCGCTGGTCGAGAGCCTCGTCCGAGAAGATCGTCACTACCTCGCCGTGCGCCGCCGTCCATACCGCTGCGCCCTACCCCACGTGGATCCCGCGCGCGTGATCACCACGTTTCCCGCCATCCCGCTCGATGCCGAAGCTCCGACCGCCGTCGCCGAGCGCCTGATCGGATTTCGGTTCGCGCACGCCGCCAGCGAGCCGGTGTTGGCCCTCGGCGGACTGCAGGGGCGGCAGTGGACCGCCTCGGGTGTGGTCTCGGCGGATGTCGCCGTGCTCGTCGACCAGCGGTTTCTCTACGTCGCCACGCATATCGGCACGACGAGCGATGACGGCACGTTCGCGGCCGTCGTCGCTTCGATCGAGCCGATTCCGCGGAACCGCTATCTCGAGCGTACGACGACCGCGCTCGACCTCTGGACCGACTAGGAGCCCCGATGCCCGGACCTGACATGGAGTTCACCCTGGCGGAGGTCGACGCGGCGGAGCGCGCCGCCGGACGCCGTCCCCTGCCGGGCCCCGCACCGACGGGGCCCGATATGGTCTTCACCGAGTCGGAGGTGGCGGCGACGGCACCTTCGACGTTGACCACCGAAGAGCGCGACCGCGCGCGGGGACCGACGGCCACTTCTGCCGAACGCGCCGCCGCTCTCGTCCCTTCGACAGGCCCGACCGTCTCGGACGTCG
Organism: Kofleriaceae bacterium; assembly: GCA_022842285.1. Classification (GTDB taxonomy): domain Bacteria; phylum Myxococcota_A; class Polyangia; order Haliangiales; family Haliangiaceae; genus JABFXX01. The sequence goes on along the minus strand of JALHPV010000188.1, from coordinate 2,568 downwards.
CGACCGGCATCGGCGTCGTCAATGACGGAGTCTCCGTGGTGACCGCAATGCCGGGGCTGTCAGAGAATCCTGTCGCAGGCCGCATCGGGGGCGGATTCAGCGCCGTCTCGGGCATCGCGGGCATGGTGAATGCGGCCGACACGATGGCGGACGAGGACGCGACCGAAGCTGACATGCGTCGCGCGGGGTACGGCGGTCTGGTCGGCGCGCTGGATACGGCCAGCGGCGTCGAGGGGATGCTCGGCAACGGACCGGCGTCGGACGCGCTCGGCGTACTCAGCGGCACGGCCGAAGTCGTCGGAGGCATCGACGAGTGCACGGCCTCCGATGGGGATGCGGGTGCTGGCGGCCAGGCGATCCTCCACGGCGGCCTTTCCGCCGCCTCGAGTGCGGCCTCGCTCGCCGGGAGCCCCGCCGCTCCGGTGCTGGCATCGGGCGCGGTCGGCGTTGCGGCCGGCACGGCCCTCCAGACGCACGCCGACCGCGAGGCGCTGGAGGAAGGGACGTACATGGAGACGCGCTACACGCGTGGCATCGATGGCATCCCCGAGGAGTATGCGGTCTCCGCCAGCGAGGAAGCCTCCATCCGCGGGATGGAGGATCGACAGTGGCTGATCGATCACGGCGCCCCCGAGCTCGTCGGTGATATCGGTGGCGGCATCAGCACCATCGGCCGCTCCTGGTACAACGGCCTCGCCAGCCTTTGGTGAGCTTCAGAGGCCGAAGGTCGACCGCTTCACGAAGCGCCCGCGCCCCTGCCGCTGCTTCGCGACCCACTGGTCGTCCTTCACGACGAGCTCGCCGCGCGAGAACACGTGCGAGGGCGTCCCGATGACCTTCTTCCCCTCGAACGGCGAGTAGTCGACGTTCATGTGGAGCGTGTCCTTCCCGAGCACCTTCTCGCGGTTTGGATCCCACACCACGACATCGGCATCGGCCCCGACGGCGAGGGTGCCCTTCTGGCCATACATGCCGAAGATCTTCGCCGGCGCTGTCGACGTGATCTCGACGAAGCGGTTCATCGAGATCTTGCCCTCGCGCACGCCCTCCCAGAGCAGGTGCAGGCGCGTCTCGACGCCGGGCATGCCGTTCGGAATCTTCGAGAAGTCGCCGCGGCCGAGCTCCTTCTGCCCCTTCATGCAGAACGGGCAATGGTCGGTCGCCACCACCTGCAGGTCGTAGTTCCGCAGGCCGCGCCAGAGATGTTCGTGGTGATGCTTCGGGCGTAGCGGCGGCGTGCACACGTAGCCCGCGCCCTTCCATTCGTCGCCCGGATCACCCCGCAGATCGTCCTCGGAGCAGAACAGGTACTGCGGACACGTCTCCGCGTACGTCGGCAGGCCGCGATCGCGCGCCTCCATGACGCGCTCGAGCGCCCGCTGCGCCGACAGGTGCACCATGTACACGGGCACGCCCGCCATCTCCGCCAGGGCGATCGCACGTTCCGTACCGGTCGCCTCGGCGACCTCCGGCCGCGTCAGCGCGTGATAGACGGGCGCCGTCCGGCCCGCCGCGAGCGCCTGCTGCACCATCACGTCGATCGGGAGCCCGATCTCCGCGTGCATGGTGATGAGCGCCCCGAGCTCACCCGCGCGCTGCATCGCCCGGAAGATCTGCTGATCGTCGACGAGGAACACGCCCGGGTAGGCCATGAACATCTTGAACGACGTGATGCCCTCGCGAATCATCGCCGCCATGTCATCGAGCGTCGACGGGTTCGCCTCCGTCATGATCATGTGGAAGCCGTAGTCGACCGCGACCTGGCCCTCGCTCTTCGCGAACCACGCATCGAGCCCCGCCCGCATCGACTGCCCCTTCGACTGGATCGCGAAGTCGACGATGGTGGTGGTCCCGCCGTGAGCCGCCGCGACGGTGCCGGTGTGGAAGTCATCCGACGCCGTCGTGCCGCCGAACGGCAGGCTCATGTGCGTGTGGCAGTCGATGCCGCCCGGAATCACGTACTGGCCCGTCGCGTCGACGACGACATCCGCGGTGCCGGGAACCGTGCCCGGTGCCGCCAGTGCCGCGACCTTGTCGCCCTCGAGCCAGACGTCCGCGGCAAACGTGTCACTCGCGGTGATGACCGTGCCGCCCTTGATGAGTGTGCGCCCCATGGCCAAATCGTATCCTGTATCGTCGCCGCATGGCTGACACCGTCGTCGACGTCAACACCAACCACGGCTCCTTCTCCATTCGTCTCGACGCCGCGCGCGCGCCGAAGACCGTCGCGAACTTCCTCGCGTACGTCGATGCGAACCACTACGACGGCACCGTCTTCCACCGCATCATCCCCACCTTCATGATCCAGGGCGGCGGCTTCGACCAGCAGCTCGAGAAGAAGGCCGTCCGCGCGCCGGTCCAGAACGAGGCCGACAACGGCCTCAAGAACACCCGCGGCACCGTCGCGATGGCCCGCACGAGCGATCCGCACTCGGCCACCGCGCAGTTCTTCGTGAACGTGGCCGCCAACGCCGCCCTCGACCACCAGGCCAAGGAGGGTCCGGGCTGGGGCTACGCGGTCTTCGGCGAGGTGACGAGCGGCATGGACGTCGTCGACAAGATCAAGGC
>JALHPV010000187.1 GCA_022842285.1 Kofleriaceae bacterium | reverse complement strand
GCTCTTCCGATCTTCACGCTCTCGCCCGTTCCAGGGCTCTCGCCGCCGGTGGTGACTGGTACAGTTGGGGCCCAATGAGGCGCTGTCTCCTCCTCGTCGCAGTCCTCGGCGCGTGTGGTCCGTCGGGTGGCACGGAGGGCGAGTGCACCGACGACCTCCGCCCGGGCGACCTCGTCATCACCGAGGTGTTCCCCGACTTCAAGGCCCCGCCCGGGGGCGGCGGCACCGATGAAGGCAAGGAGTGGTTCGAGATCTACAACGCGTCCGATCGCGAAGTGGAGCTCGAGGGCCTGGTGATCTCGCACGGCCGTCCCGATGACGAGGAGGCCGACACGCACACCATGGAGAAGGTGACGATTCCGCCGGGCGAGCACCTGACGCTCGGCAACTCGATCGCCGAGCTCCTGCCCGCGTACGTGGACTACGGCTACAGCGCCTCGCTCGGCGACATGTACAACTCCGGCGCGGGGCAGATCGAGCTGCGCTGCGGCGAGACGCTCGTCGACTCGGCGCAGTACGAGATGATCGAGGAGGGCTTCTCGCGTCAGCTCACATCGTCGCAGCCGCCCGACTACACGCTGAACGATGACCTGACCCAGTGGTGCGCCGGGGGCGGCACGGAGTTCGAGATCGGCAACTTCGGTACGCCGGGGACGGACAACGACTGCCTCCCGACGATCGTCGGGCAGTGCAACGATGGCGGCACGGCACGTGACACGGTGCCGCCGGGTCCGGGCGATCTCATCATCACCGAGTTCATGCCCGAGCCGTCGTCGCCGCAGCCCGACAAGGAGTGGTTCGAGGTCCGGGTCATGCGCGACGTCGACCTGAATGGCCTCGCGCTCGACCGCGCGGGTGACACCTCGGCGGCCGACATGATCGAGTCGCCGGACTGCATCGCGGTCACGGCGGGCAGCTTCATCGTGTTCGCGCGCAACACCGACGAGACGTTGAACGGTGGCCTCCCGCCCGGCGCGGTGCTCGGCGAGTTCGACTTCTCGCTCACGTCCAGCGCGGACAAGCCGGGCGACATCCAGGTCCTGCACGGCGGCGTGGTGATCGATGCGATCACCTGGGTCGACGCGACGGCCCGGCGCTCGCGCTCGCTCGACCCGGACTTCGTCGATGCGACGGCGAACGACGAGGAGAGCAACTTCTGTGATGGCGTCGACGTCTATGGCGCGGGCGACTTCGGCACGCCCGGGGCGATGAATCCGCAGTGTGTCGCGCAGCCCCAGCCGGGTCAGTGCGACGACGGCGGGACGATCCGCGCGGTCGTGAAGCCCACGCCGGCGAACTTCGTCATCACGGAGTTCCTCGCGAACCCCGCGGGCTCCGGCACTGACGCGACGCAGGAGTGGTTCGAGGTGCAGAACACCGGTGCCACCGCGTGGGACCTGAACGACCTCGTCGTCAAGGGCAACACGGTGATGAGCACGATCGCCTCGGCGGAGTGCAAGTCGATCCCCGCCGGAGGGTTCGCGCTGCTGGCGCACACCACGGCGACGGATACCAACGGTGGCCTGCCCGAGGTCGACGCGACCTTCACGAGCGCGCTCGCGCAGAGCAATGGCAGCATCTCCGTTCTCGAGCCGGATGGCGTGACGGTGATCGACGCGATCACGTGGACGACGGGCATTGCCGACGGGCCGAGCAAGCAGCTCGACCCGGATCAGGCGACGTCGACGGGGAACGATACGCCGGCGAACTTCTGCAACGGCACGACGGCGTACGGGACGGCCGGTAACCTCGGAACCCCGAAGGCCCCCAACCTCCAGTGCCCGTGAGAGCGCTCCTCGGTCTCGGCATCTGCGGGCTGATGGGCTGCGCGACCGAGCCGAACAACACGGCGCTCGTGGCTCGTGCGATCGACGGCGACACGGTGGAGCTCGATACGGGCGAGCGCGTGCGCTACCTGATGGTCGATACGCCGGAGAGCACGACCGAGCTCGAGTGCTACGGGGAGAACGCGAAGACGTTCAACCGTGATCTCGTCGAGGGGAAGCAGGTCACGCTGCGCTATGACGTCGAGCGCGAGGACCGCTTCGGCCGCACGCTGGCCTACGTGACGGTGGATGGTGACGAGGTCAACACGCTCATCATCGAGCGCGGCTTTGGCTGCGTGCTGTACATCGAGCCCAACGGGACCGACCGTCTCGACGAGTTCCAGGACCTGGAAGCGGCGGCGCGGCAGGCGAACCGAGGGCTGTGGGGCGCCTGTACATCGCCGCGTCCGTGTTAACGTCGAGCGCGGTGCGGCGCGCCCTTGTTGTCGTCGGTCTCCTCGCGTTCGCGCGCAGTGCCCACGCGGTCCCCTACGAGACGTTCGTCGACGCCAACGATCAGGCGGATCTCGAAGACCTCGTGGTGGCGGGGGACCTGACCGAGGACACGTACAACGAGCTGCTCGATCTGCTCGAGACCGGCGTCGACCTCAACACGGCCAACCGCGCGCAGCTCTACGCCCTGCCGAACCTGACGTACGAGGACGTGGACCGCATCATCGCGTTCCGCGACGGCCAGCGCGGCCAGATCACGGACCCGGGCGCCCTCGTGACGGCGGGCGTGCTCTCCGAGGACAAGCTCCTCGCGATCGCGTCGTTCTTGATCGTCGGCACGACGAACCGCGACTTCCAGATCCGCGGCTGGATCCGGGCGCAGACGCGCTTCACGATCGGCGACGACCTCCTCCCGGCGTCGCTCCTGCGTGGCCGCTTCACGCTCCGCAAGGGGCTCACCGCGGGCTTCGCGGGCGTCCTCACGCGCCTCCAGGTCGGCAAGCCGATCTACGACCCGAACCGCGACTCGCTCGTCGCCGACCCGCGCGGCTACAACATCGTGCTGCCCAAGATCTTCGTCAGGTACGACAGCGAACGCTACGCCGCGATCGCCGGCTCGTTCCGCGCCGGCTTCGGCCAGCGGCTCGTCTTCGACAACTCGACGCAGTACACGGCGAACGGGTTTTACTCCGACGATCAGATCATCTTCTCGGCCGACCTCGACCGTGCGTGCCGTCTCTCGACGGGCGAGCTGTCGACCAACCCGTGCAGCGGCGACGCGGCGGCCGAGTACACCACCCCCGACTGGAACTGGCGCGACGGCCTCCTGGGGGTCGGCGCCGGCTTCAAGCGCCTCGAGGTCGGCGCGGGCTGGATCCAGGGCTACCTCTGGGCCTCCATCCAGCAGCGGCGCATCTACCAGTACGAGCTCGTCAACGCCGGCACCTGTGAGGACCCGCACGACGACACCGACCCCGCGTGCGTCGCCCCCATCATCGGTGTTCGCGACGAGGACAACCCGCTCGCGCCCGCCCCGCGCCACTCCTTCCAGACCCTGCCCGGCGTCTTCCAGGAGCGCCTCGTCGGCGCCAACACCGCCTACTTCGCCGACCGGCGTAACTCCGTCGGTCTCACGCTCTACGCCGCTGACGAAGTCGACCTCGTCGACGGCATCGACCTCGGCACCCAGGAGTGGTCTCGCCTCCCGCTCGGCACCGTCGCCTCCGGCAACGACGGCGGCGTCGACTTCGGGGCCATGGGCGTCAACTTCACCTTCGGTCGCGGCTGGCTCGACATCGGCGGCGAGGGCGCCTTCTCCTTCGACAAGCTCGCCGACGGCCCCGGGCCTCAGGCAGGTGGCGGTGGGCCGGCCGGCATCCTTCGCCTGACCGCCACCAAGGGCAAGCAGGAGCTCGAGGCCGTCTTCCGCTACTACGGCATCGACTACGCGAACCCCTTCGCACGTCCCATCTCCCAGCCCGACGAGTTCGATGGCCAGCGCGCCCGCGACGAGGTCGGTGGCCGACTCCGCTACACGAACACGTCGAAGCTCTTCTCCATCCGCGCGCTCCTCGATCTCTGGACGCCCATCTCCTCCCTCCGCGAGGACTCCATCCTCGGCCGCTCGCAGCCCAAGATCGACACGTTCCTCCGGGCCGATGTCCGCACGTCCCAGCAACTCTGGCTCGGCCTGTGGCTCCGCTACCAGGACAAGGACCTCCGCCAGGGCGGTCAGGACCAGTGCTTCGAGGTGGCGACCGACACCAACGAGGACGGCGAGCCCATCCCCTGCGCCGGCCGCCAGCTCACGACGATCGTCCGCGCCAAGTACGCGCCCGACAAGACCCTCGCCTTCACCGGCATGCTCCAGCACCAGCTCCTCGACGACGGGCTGTCCATGACGTCGCAGTTCCGCACGAAGTTCCGTCAGGACGCCTCCGCCTGGCTCATCGCGCTCTACCGCCCCAGCCCGCGCCTCCGCGTCCGCGCTCGCCTCCGCTACTTCGACGAGGCCTTCAACGACGACGACGACACGTACCTCGAGCGGTCCTTCACCGGCCTCATCGACACCGCCGTCACGATCCGCAAGCGCGACATCGTCCGCGTCCGCTTCGACGTCAAGCGCTGGCTCGATGGCCGCGAGTCGACCCAGCTTCGCTCGCCGAACCCCGAGCTGACCTTCTGGCTCATGTACGAGATGCGCCTGTAGGCCCCGCCTACTGCAGCGTGTACGTCACCGTCACTTCGACGAGCGGCGCGATCTCCTGGTGGAGTCCATCGGCGAGGACGAACCGCACGGTGTGCTCGCCGACCGTGTCGGCCAGCGACGTCCGGATCCGGACGATCGTCGACCACCCCGCGGTGTAGTCGATGGCGTCGTCGAGGTACCAGTGAAAGTGCCCCTGCCGATCGGCCGGCTCGAGGCCCGCGGTGGGATCCACGAACAGGAAGTTCTCCGGTGTCGCGGTCAGGATCACGAACTGGCCGCGCGTGATGGGCTCGGCGGGCGCCGTGACCGCGAGGCCCGGAGGTCCCAGCGCGTCGGGCGTGGCATCGACGGCAGGCATGGCCGCATCGGGCGCGGGCGCCGGCGGCGCGTCGGGCGGGATCGCCTCGTCGTTACCGCACGCGATCATGAGGACTGCGAGAAGAGGAAGTCGCATCGCTTCTTGTTCGCAGATGTGGGCTCGTTCCAGCAGAGCCAGTTCCTCGATTGTCGAAGGAGCCACTAGATCTCCGATCTAGGGCAAGGCCCGCACGAGGCGCGCGACCGCCTCCTCGAGCTCGCCCTCGCTGCACGACGAGAAGCCGAGCCGCACGTACTCGTTCGGCGTGCCATCGAAGGTGAACCGCGAGCCGGCCTGCATCACGACGCCGTGGTCGCGTCCGCGCCGCTCCCACGCATCGGTATCGATCCCCGGCGCCCGCGCCCAGAGCGCCATGCCGCCCGCCGGAACCTCAAGCTCGAGCTGCGGCAACCGCTGGCGGAGGGCCGCGCACAAGGCGTCACGCCGCGTGCGATATGCCTTCAGCGCACTCCGCACGTGCCGCTGGACCTCTCCGTCCTCGAGCAGCATCGCGACTGCCCTCTCGACGGCGTGGTCGCCCTGGCCATCGAACGCCGTGCGATAGCCCGCGAGCTGCTGCGCCACCGCCGGCGTGGCCACCACGTACCCGAGCCGGAGCCCCGGGGCGAGGCTCTTCGAGAGGGTCCCGAAGTAGACGACCACCCCCGCGCGATCACCCGCCGCGAGCGGCAACACGGGGCGACCTTCGTAGTGAAAGTCATGGTCGTAGTCGTCCTCGAGCACGATCATGCGCCGCGCCTCCGCCAGCGCGAGCAACCGCGCGCGGCGCTCCGGTGACAGCGTCACCGTCGACGGATACTGGTGATGGGGCGTGAGGTAGACCGCGCGCACCGGGGTGGTCGTGGCCAGCGCCTCGAGGGCCGCCACGTCGAGCCCGTCGCGGTCGACCGCCACCGGCACCAGGGTCGCCCCGGCCAGCTCGAGGGCCTTCCACCCCGGGCGATACCCGAGCGCCTCGACGGCGACGACATCGCCCGGACGCAGCAGCGACCGGCCCGCCAGGTACAGGCCGTGCTGACTGCCGCGCACGACGGTGATGGACTCCACCGGAGCGGCGAGCCCGCGCAAGCTCGCCAGCATCGCGGCGAGCGCGGTCCGCAGCTCGAGGTTCCCCTGCGGATGCGCGTAGTCGAGCAGCCGGCGGGCCGACGGTCCCGACAACGCGCTGCGATACGCGCGCGCGAGCTGGCGATACGGCAACCCTCGCAACTCGGGCACGCCGCCCAGCAAGAGCAACATCCCCTCCCTGCGCGGCGCCGGCAGCGTCATGGGGATCGGGGCCGGGAGGTCAAACCCCGCCGCGTCGGGATACCCGCGCGTCGTGCCGGGGACCCCGACGACAAACGCCCCGCGCGTCGGCTCCATCGCGATCCAGCCCTGCGCACACAGCTCCTCGTACGCGGCCACGACGGTGTTGCGGCTCACGCCGAGCTGGCTCGCGAGCGCGCGGCTCGACATCAGCTTGCCGCCCACGCCGAGCCGACCGCGCGCGATGTCCACCGCGATCGCGTCCACGATCTGCCGGAAGAGTGGCTGGTCCCCCGCCGATAGCTGCAGCGCGACCTGCCAGGCGGCCATGGTCCACACGTACCCGAGGGCGACCGCCCGCAGTGACCCACACCTCTAACGGACACCAACCCGACGCGACGGGCCGCCCCACCACAAACGTCGCAGGCGTCGCACCCCGCTAACGCCGGTGCTGGACCAGCTGCAGCAGGAGCTGGACGTCCTCGCGCGGCAGCACGACCTTCGCGCCGGCCACATCGAGCTCGTACACCAGCTGGTTCGTGTCGCCGTCGCTGCCCGGTGCGCTCTTCCAGAACACCGACAGCTTGTTCATGCGCGTGAGCTCGACATCGAGAATCAGCTCGCGATCGTTGGTTGCCATCCGTCCGTATTGCACGAACCGCCCGCGAAGTGCGGCACAGGTGGAGTCCTCGTCCTGGAGCCTCGGCGTGGCCGCCGCTCGAGGTCCTACAACCGCTGCACCGTACGCACGCGGAACCTGAACTCGTCAGAGTCGCGCGAGTCCTCCTGCCAGATCGTGACCAGCGCCCATTCCTGCACGATCACGCTCGCGAGATCGGTGAGGCTGTCAGGCGCTTCGGCGCCCCACACGATGCGCCCCTCGCCGACCAGCAGCTCTCCATAAAAGCTGTCTCCGTTCCATCGCGCCTTGAAGAGGAGCGGCCCGCCCTTGGAGCTGATGACCCGTCCGGTCTCGTCGAGCGGTGCGTGCAGCGTCAGCCAGTCGCCATCGTCGGCCTCGAGGTGGATCCGGTAGAAGCCTGGCTCCATCGCCTCATGATACCGGCAGGTACGGGGCCGCCCCAGCCCTCCTCTCGCCGTCCTGCCTGGCGCGCTCGTCCAGAACACCGCTTTGCACGCGGGCGAGCTCGACGTCGAGACCGGCTCGCATCGCTGGTTGCCGCTACGCCCTGGCGTCGAGAATGAACGTGAGCTCGGGGGCGAGGGCGCGGAGCAGCTCGTAGAACTTCCGCCAGCTCCTGCTCGATCTCGGCGAGGCGCGCGAGGTCGATGCATTCGACGACGCGATCGTAGATGACGTCGGCGAGCAGCGCCTCGGCCCTCACGGAGCCGCCGTGCTCGTCGCAGGATCGAAGGCGAGACCGGCGCCGGCAAGGGTCGCCGGATCGTGGCCGGCCGCGACGAGGAGGTCGTACATCATGTGTTGCCGGTCGGGATCATCGGCGAGCTGCTGGAGCATCGCGGACGGATCAGTCCCGGTCGCGGTGAGAAGCTCGCCGATCTGGCGCGGCCCCCCCTTCAGGTTCGCCGCCTGCACGAGCTCCAGGGACCGGCGCGGATCAACCTCGTCGGGACCGAACGAGTCGTGCTGGGCGTCGACAAGCTCCGCCTGCATGTCTTCGGACGAGAGCGCGGCGGCTTCGTCGACGCCGGGCTGGCTCCAGTGGAACGCGATCCCGGGCGCGATCGCCGCGTGGGCCGCCGGGTCGCTGGTCCGGAGGCGCTCGGTGAAGCGCACGAAGTTCAGCGCCCCGTCGCTGTCGCCGCCTCCCTCGATGGCCTCTTCGTTGTCGGCGGCGAAGAGGTCGCGCATCTTCGACGTGCGCAGCTCCTCATCGTCGAGGAGGCTGATGGGGCCAATCGCCTCGTACGAGCTGCGTCGGCCGGTGAGGTCGTCGCCGCCCGACGTCTGCCCCAGGACCGCGATGTACAGGAGCTGCTGGTCGGCGGGCAGCGCCTGGAACGCCTCCGGCGTCTTCACCGTGGCGAACACCGCGCCGGCCGCCGCCATCTGCTCGTCGGGTGCTCCACCGGGGGCAAAGCTGTGAAGCCCGGCCGCCACCGGGTTCGTGGCCGGATCCTGGCGGGCGATCCCAGCAAGCCAGTCATGGCGGGCACGATCGCCCAACACGGCATCGACGTGATCGATCGGCGCGTTTCCCGTGGGGAGCACGAAGTTCTCCCCTGCCATGTACTGCTGCGTGCGGACCCCGAAGTCGTTCCACATCGCCGCCGACGCAGGCACGGCCATGTTGTTGAGGCTCCCGGTCATCACGTCGACCTGGTCATCGGACAGGGCGACCGACGTGGTTCCCGACATGCGATGAAACACGCTGCCCGGGCTCGATCCGTGCTGGAGCATCGACTCCGCGACGTAGGCGGGGACGTTGGTGTTCGACATGCCGGCGACGAGGTCGTAGTTGTCGACATCGACCTCGTTGTACGAGGACATGCCCAGCGCGATCCCGGCCTGGTCCGTATCCGCCTGCATCGCCTGCGCGCTCATGAGATGTCCGAAGAAGGTGCTCTCCCGAGCGTAGCCGTGGCGCGACTCGGCGTTCCCCTGGGCTCCGATGTAGTCCTGATCGACCCACGTGCTCGTCGTGCGGGCGACCTCGATTCCGACGAGGCTGGCCGCGCGCGTCTCCTGGTGAGTGGCGGTCTCCTGCGTGACCGCGATGCCGTCCATGGGGGTGTTGTCGCCCTCGACGCCGTAGGTCGCGCGCCATCGATCGTTCAGCGCATCGCGCCCGGCCGCCACAGCCACCTGGGCGGCGTCGCGCTCGGCGCGCAGCGCGACCAAGTCGGGCTCGCGCTCGAACAGGACCTGGTCGGGGAGCGCGCTCGCGGCGATCTGGTCCTCGATCGCTCGGATCCGGGCCGCCGTCTCATCCACCGTGGCGCGGGCCGTGGCGAACGCGGCCTGGGCCTCGGGATCCTGGATCTGCGACGCGCCCGGAAGGAGACCGGTCTCGAGAAACCGCTGCAGCTCGGCCATGGCGGCCGGATTGTTCGCGTCCACGGAGAGCTCGAAGGCGGTTCCGTCCGTGGAGCCCAGCTCGACGTCGATCCCCGCCCCCGCGACCGCGACCCCCGCTGTCGAGGTCTCCCCCTCTTGTCTCGTCATGGTGACGCTGATCTGATCTCCCGTGCGCACGAGCGTGACGTCGTGCGCCGTGCCGCCTCCCGCTCCGGCATTCGCCGACACGAGGCCGTAGGAGACTCCCGCCGACGCATTCCAGCCGTTCGAGGTCGTGTAACGCACGCCCTGCCCGTCGGACAGCTGCGACGCGTCGAGGTCTCCGAGCCCACCGAGGTTCGCGAGCGCGGTCTCCTGCCGCTGCTGGTGCGCCGCGCGTTCGTCGGCGGTCATGGTCTCCCAGCCGGGCGGAAGGCGCTCGATCAGCTCGAGGGCCGACTCGCTCCCCGTTTTGGCGGCGGCTCCGACCGGTCCGATACCGAGGCTGCCACCGATGGTCGTCGCATCGCGGCGGGTGGTGGACAGGTATCCGTCGCCACCGAGCAGGCCCCCGGCCGGATCCTCCGGCTCGGTCACGACCTGCTGCTCGATGTCTCCGAAGACCGTCGTCGCGTTCGCGCCGACGCCGACGATCCCGTAGCGAGCGTTCCCGCTCACGCCGAACCGGGAGTCCCCCGCCGTCAGCGAGCCGCCGAAGCTCGGCCCCTCCGGGGCGGCGCGAAACCGTACCGACCCGGTCACCGACTCGAGCCCCTCTGGTCCGGCCGTGAAGCTGCCGCCGGCTCCGTTGCCGTCCTTGGTGGCCATGAAGCCCGTCGACATGGCCCCGGAGGAAGGGTCGATCGCGAAGGTGTTCTCGCGGGCCGTGACCGGCCCCTCCGTCGGCGACGACGTCTCGGTCCGCGAGAACCGGACGGCACCGTCGTCGAACGCGCCCGCGAACCCCAACTGGCTCGTGCCCTCGGGCCCCGTGACGGTGTTCAGCAACCCACCCCCGGGGTCAGGACCGAACGCGAGCACCCGCGTACTCGACGTCGCGGCGGGCTCGGTCGCGTCCGTCGGCCCGACCGCCGACCCTCCGATCGTCACCGGCGACGCGGGGACGATGTTCGTGTCCCACTTCGGCGTCAGCAGATCGGGCTCGGCGAGATGACCGAACGCGGCGAGCGCCGCGTCGCACTCGAAGGGCGCGCTGATCGCCGCAGCCGAGAAGTCCACGGTCCCGCCGGGAGCGGCCGGCGGGATGACAGGACCGACACCGGGGCTCGGCCCTGCGACCGGATCATCGACGACCGGGGTGACGGGTGCAGGGGCGGCGCGAGGTTCCACGACAGGTCGCGTGCAGAAGTCAGCCATCTCTCGTAGCAAGACGTCACCACACGTCCGGCCCCCACATGCTCGAGCGCCGTCCCTTGCCCGGAGGCCATCCGCTCGAAACGACATGCGTTTCGACGCGCCAGCCCGTCAGCCGCGCGGCGCGTGCGCGGCGGCCTCGGCCGCACACAGGCCACAGTCCCCGACGACGAGGTAGCGCCGCGGATCCATCGGCAACCGCGCCAGCGCGGCATCGATCGTGGCGCGCGCCCACGCCTCCGAGATGCCGCGGTCCGACGGCGGCTGCTCGGCGTGCAGCTCCGCCAGCTCGCCCTCCAGGTCGGCCAGACGGGCGAGATCCACGCACTCGACGACCCGCTCGTAGATCACGTCGGCGAGCAGCGCCTCGACCCGCGCGGGCGACATCAGCGGGTGGCGGCTCACGACGCCAGCTCCGGCACGCCGTTCGACGCGACGCCGTTGGCCCGCGGGGGCGGCAGCGGGAGCTCGCCCGCCGCCGCCAGGCGCGACTGCTTCACGAGCGCGTCGCGCAGCGTGGTCTGGAGCGCGGGGTGCTCGTCGAGGTGGGCGAGGACCTTGTCCCGGCCCTGGCCGAGCTTCTCGCCACCGTACGAGTACCAGGTGCCGGACTTCTCGACGAGGCCGAGCTTCTCCGCCGTATCGACGAGCTCGCCCAGCTTGTTCACGCCGGTGCCATAGAGGATCTCGAAGTCGGCCTCGCGGAACGGCGGCGCGAGCTTGTTCTTCACGACCTTCACCTTGCACTCGGAGCCGATCGTGTCGTCGCCGCGCTTGATGGCCTTCTTGCGTCGGATGTCGAGGCGGACGGAGCAGTAGAACTTGAGGGCGTTGCCGCCCGTCGTGGTCTCGGGGTTGCCGTAGACCACACCGATCTTCTGGCGCAGCTGGTTGATGAACACGACACACGTCTTCGTCTTGCTGATGACGGCGGTGAGCTTGCGCAGGGCCTGGCTCATGAGGCGCGCCTGCACGCCCATGTGCGCGTCGCCCATGTCGCCTTCGATCTCGGCGCGCGGCGTGAGGGCCGCGACGGAGTCGACGATGATGAGGTCGATGGCGCCCGTGCGGACGAGGGTGTCCGCGATCTCGAGGGCCTGCTCGCCGCAATCGGGCTGCGAGACGAGGAGGTCCTCGAGCTCGACGCCGAGGCGGCGGGCGTACTGCGTGTCGAGGGCGTGCTCGGCGTCGATGAAGGCGCAGACGCCGCCGGCGCGCTGGGCCTCGGCGATGGCATGGAGGGTCAGCGTCGTCTTGCCCGACGACTCGGGGCCATAGATCTCGACGATGCGGCCGCGCGGGAGACCGCCGGTGCCGAGGGCGACGTCGAGGGCGATCGAGCCCGTCGGGATGACGTCGACGGTCTGCACGGCGGAGCCGTCGAGGCGCATGATCGAGCCGGAGCCGAATTGTTTGTGGATGGCGCGGATGGCCTCGCCGATGCTCTTGTTCTTCTTGTCGCTGGACATGCGCGACGACCACTCCACGCCGCGTGCCATCGCAACTGCTCGCGATCACAGGGGCGTGGTGTCCGGAGCGTCCGAAAGGCGGACGTGTCCGACCGGACGTCGGACGACTCAGGGGAGCGAGAACGTGAACGTCGAGGTGGTCGAGAGCTGGTAGGGCAGCTGGTGATTCATGAAGTCGCCGAAGCGGGCCCTGGGCCAGCCGAGGTGACCGCGGATGATGAAGAGGTACTCGCCCGCCGGGTAGCGCGTGACGTCGCTGAGATCGAAGCTCGCCTCGAAGGCGGGCGGCGGCGGCGGATCGACAACTCGCGACGAACAAGAAGTCAGCGGCGGCATGGAAGGCCGCGACCAAGGCCGAGAAGGATGCGGTCACGCGACGCATCTACTGGGAGTTCCAGCGCCGATACTTCGACGCCTACGAGAAGGCGGCCAAGGCTGCCAAGAAGGATGCCCAGCGTGCGGTGCGGCGCAGCGCGAAGAATATCGATGCGAAGCAGCGCCTCAAGGCAGCCGAGATGGCGGAGGAAGCCGCGACGGTGAAGCCTGTGGCCGGCCGGCTTCCGCAGAACCACCAGTACGCGGGCAAGCAGTTCCCTGCTGACCAGCTTCCACAGGCATACCGGTCAAAGGGGCTCAAGTTCACACCGGAGGGCTATCCGGACTTTGCGCCTTACGCCATGAAGCTGCCTAACGGCGGGCAGACGGTTTCGATCAAGCTCACCGGCTCACGAAGCGCCGACGAAGCGCTCGCGAACGCCGCGTGCAAGTGGACAACTACACCGGACGACTTCATCTGGCATCATCTCGAGGACGGGACGTCAATGATGCTGGTGCCGCGCGACCTCCACACGGTGGCCCACACCGGCGGCGTCGCGCAGTACAAACACGCAACGGGGATCGAAGTATATGGAAACTAGCTGGCCCGAGATGGAAGCGCGCGGAAACCACATCACCGAGGTGGATGTGAGCGCATTCGAGGAGCGGTTGCAGCGCGCGCTGCCTGCCGACTATCGGGATTTCCTCCTCGCGGTGAACGGCGGGCGCCCCGCTCGAAGCAAGTGCGTGTTCGCGGCAGGGGTCATCAACCGACTATTCAGTCTCGGGGACGAGAAGGAGTCTCGGAATCTTGAGATCTGCGCGGGCAGGGCACGCGTAAGACTTCCGTCGCCCGACCTGCTGGAGGTCGGGTACAACGGTACCGGCGGTAGCATCCTCATTGCCTTGCACCCGGACCGTGCGGGTGAGGTCTGGTTTCATGAGCCGTCAGACCGGCCGGCCGATGCAAACCCGCGAGTGTTGTGGCACGACCGCCGCGACATGAAGAAGCTCGCGCCCAACTGGCGTGACTTCATGACGAACCTAGGCCCGATCAGCTGACGAGTCGCGCGCTCGCGTCGTGCGGACACCCGCGCGATCACCGGGCCCGGGACGACGCGCCAGTCGATGGCGGTGAGCAGGCCGACCGCCTCGTGGAACCGCGGGTCACCGTCGCCATTCACCTGCGGGTCGTCGAGGTCCCGGAGGGCCTGCTCGAGTGTTGCGAGCTGGCGCTTCGTCGGACGGCGTCTGTTGGCAGGTCTGTTGGCGGAATTGCGGACCCGGCGTTCGGTTTCCCGAGAAGGTTCGTTCTCCTCCGTTGCTTTCGACCAAACACCCACTTTGCGGGGTGTCGTCGCCGAATCGTCGACAGATTCCGCACCGTTTCCGGTAGCGATCATCTCGCGCATCGAGATTCGTTCTTCTTGTCGCTGGACATGCGCGACGACCA
>JALHPV010000186.1 GCA_022842285.1 Kofleriaceae bacterium | reverse complement strand
ACCGATCACGTCGACCGACGCGGTGGCCCGCGATCGGGCCACGGCCAGGGCGTGCGCGTACGGGTGCACGGCCGCCAGTCGCGCCACCGCATCTCGCAGGGACGACCGCACATCGCCGTAGTCCGTGACCCCGGTGGTCGTCGCGGCCCGCTGCGGAGCGCCGCACCCCAGTGACCACAACCACGTGCTCGCCGACGCGAGCCCGAGGCTCGCCAGCCAGTCGCGGCGCGTGACCGTCACGCGGCGAGCATGCCACGGGACGTCGCGATACGGCGTCAGGAGGCGCGCGCGACCATGCGAGCGAGGGTATCGAGGCCGGCCTCGACACGCGGCGACCACGGCGTGCCGCAGGAGATCCGCAGGAAGTTGCTGAAGCGCCCGCGTGCCGAGAACAGGGGGCCCGGCGCGACGACGATGCGCTTGCGCAGGGCGTGCTCGTGGAGCTGGAGCGAATCGACACCCTGCGGCAGCTCGACCCACAGCACGAAGCCACCGCGCGGCTGGGAGACACGGGTGCCATCAGGGAATGTCGTCGCGATCGCCTCGCGGTAGCGATCCACGTTGCCGGAGAGCGCGGCCCGCAACCGCCGCAGGTGCCGATCGTACCCACCGGACGCGAGGAACTCGGCGACCGCCATGCCGTGGAGTGACGGGCAGGCGAGGGACGCGCCGTGCTTCAGGCGGACGATCTGGTCCTGCCAGCGGCCCCCGGCCACCCAGCCCACGCGATAGCCCGGCGCGAGGGTCTTCGACACGCTGCCGACGAGCAGCACGTGGCTATCGGGACCGGGGGCAAATGCGCGCAGCGGTCGCGGACGCGTGCCGTCGAAGACGAGCTCGCCGTAGACATCATCCTCGATCACCGCGATGTCGTGGCGCTTCGTCACGCGCACGAGTTGCTCGCGCGCATCGTCGGGCATGATCGAACCGAGCGGATTCAGGAGCGTGGGCGAAACGACGACCGCTTTCACGGGCTGCGTCTTGATCAGCTCCTCGAACCCGTCGACATCGAGCCCGTTGCGTGGGTGCGCCGGAATCTCGATCGCTCGCATGCCGAGACCCTCGATGATCTGGAGGATGCCGAAGTATGCGGGCGACTCGACGGCGAGCACGTCGCCGGGCTTCGCCACCGCGCGCAGCGCCAGCGACAGGCCCTCGGTGCCTCCGATGGTCGTACACAGGTCGTCCTCGCCGAGCACGGCCCCGGTCGCGACGAGGCGCCGCGCGACCTGCCGCCGGAGTGTGAGGAGCCCGGGCGCGGCCTCGTAGCGCGCCTCGACGGTCTGGATCTCGCGGAGAATCTGGATGACGGTGCGGTTGAGGGCCGCCATCGGCAGGTACGACGGATCGATCGTCGCGCACCCGAACGGGAGGAGCTCGGGGTCTCGCATCGAGGCGAGGATCTTCGTGTACGCGCCCCCGACGGTGACCTTCTGCGGCGTCACGCACACGCGGGGGGCGCGCGGCTCGGCCGTCGCCAGGGCCCGCCGCCGCACGAAGTGGCCCGACTTGGGACGCACCTCGATCATGCCGGCGTTCTCGAGTCGGAGGTACGCCTCGAGCACGGTCGCCACGGACACGCTGCGCTCGTGCGCGAGCTGCCGGACCGACGGCAGCCGATCGCCGGCCCGCAGGGCGCCGCGGTCGATGGCCTGCGAGAGCTCGTCGGCGAGGTGCTCGTACAGATACCCACCGGTTGCCACCATGGAGTTCGACTGTACCGACGGCCTCTCGGGGCGACCAGTACAGATGGCCGAGCGAGCAGCCGACACAGGGCATCTGTACCGGTCCGCGGTGGAGCGGCGTGCATCTGTGTTGGTACCAGCGGGCGCGTCAGCATGGCGCACACCATGCTCGCGTCGGCAGCTCATCAGCGCGTGGACCTTCGCCTCCCGGTCGCCCTGGTCGCCGTCTATCTCATCTGGGGCTCGACGTACCTGGCGATGGCGATCGCGATGCGCGAGCTCCCGCCGTTCCTCGTGGGCAGCATGCGCTTCGCTGCCGCCGGGGGCGTGATGCTGCTCGTGGCCGTCGGGCGCGGCGCCGCGTGGCCGACCCGCTCCGACTGGCGGCGAGCCGCCCCGGTCGGCTTGTTCATGTTCGTCGGCGGTAGTGGGTTCGTGGCCCTCGCGCTGAAGTCGCATGCGGCGACGTCGGGGGGGGCGGCGGTCGTGGCGGCGATGATGCCGCTCTGGGTCGGGGTGCTCGGCGCGCTTGGCGGGGCGAAGCCCTCCCCGCGCGAGTGGGGCTCGCTGCTCCTCGGCTTCCTCGGCGTGGTCGTCCTTCTCGGCGGACCGGCCCTGGCGAACGATCCGCTGCACGTCGGCCTCTTGCTCGCGTCGCCACTGTCCTGGGCGATCGGCGTCGTGGTCGCGCGCCGCCAGCCGCGCTCGCCCGAGCCCTTCATGTCGCCCGCGCTGCAGATGATCATCGGGGGCTCCGCCTTCGCGGTGCTCGGACTGCTCCTCGGCGAGCGGATCCCCTCGCAGGTCAGCGCGGCGAGCTGGCTGGCCGTCGCTTATCTGTGGCTGGCCGGCTCGATCATCGCCTTCACCGCGTTCTCGTGGCTCGTCCGCAGCGCGCGGCCAGCCGTCGCCACGAGCTACGCGTACGTGAACCCGATCGTCGCGGTCGTCCTCGGCGCGGCCAGCTCCGGAGAGCCGCTCGGTCTCACCACCATCGTCGCGAGCGGGTTGATCGTCGCGGCCGTGGTGCTCGCGCTCAGTTCCGCTGCTTCGCGGAGGTAGGCTCGGCCGTCCCGACCCGGCCGCTGGCCTCGACGTCGAGCTTCGCCTTCGGGCGCGTCGGCTTCTTCAGCGCGACCTTGGCGCCGGGCGCGCCGGCCTCGAGCCACGTCGCGACGCGGTTGAAGTCGCCAAAGCGCGTGAGCTTCTCGTCAGCACCGAGGAATGCCAGCATCACCTCGCGTCCGTCGACGATGGCCCCGGTCACGAAGCAATAGCCGGCGGGCTTGGTGAACCCGGTCTTGCCACCGATGACGTCGTGCTTCTTCGAGACGAGCGGGAGGTTCGTGTTGCCGTACGCGATCGTCGCCGAGCCGTCCTTGCTGTGGACCTGGTAGTAGTCGGTCGCCATCACCTCGCGGAGGACCGGATCGGCGAGAGCGGCCCGCAGGGCGATCGTCATCTCGCGGGCGGTCGACACGTTGCCGCGGAGGCCCGACGTGTCGGTGAACTTGGTCTTCTTGAGGTGTAGCTCCTTGGCGAGCTTGTTCATGGCCTTCACCAGGTCGTCCGGCTCCAGGCCGACCGCCCGGGCCAGGGCCGTGGGGGCCCGGTTGTCGCTGGCCATCAACATGGCCCGGAGGAGGTCGTGGTTCTTGAAGGTCTCGCCCAGGTCCAGGCGGGTCCGGGCGCCCCCCTTGGCGGCATTGACGTCGGTTCGGCTGATCTTGGTGTACCCGTCCAGGTCGATGCCCTTCTTGCGGACCACCATGGCCACGAAGATCTTCGTCGTGGAGGCGATGGCCCGGACCTCGTCCGCGTCCTTGGCGAAGATCTCGGCCCCGGTCTCGGCGTCGAGGACGAAGGCCGCCTTGGACTTCACCTCGGGGAGCGAGGTGACGGCCGGGGCCGTCGGGGGCGGTGGCGGCGCCGGATCCGCCCACGTCACTCCTGTTCCGACCGCCGATGCGAGCACATAGACCAGGGAAAACACCCCGAGGAATCGCATTGTTGAAATGGTGCCACGCGCCCCCCAGGTCCGCGACTTTTCAGCTCGATGGGGCTACTATCAGCGCTTCGCGGAGACCGCATGGCGACCCATCAAGGGCCCCCACCGCAAGACATCCTGCTCGGGAAGACCGTCGGCAACTATCTGGTAACTCAGAAGTTGGGCGAAGGCGGGATGGGATCCGTGTATCTCGCGGAGCACCCGACCATCGGCAAGAAGGTCGCTCTCAAGGTCCTGCATGCCGAGTACTCGAACAATTCGGACGTGACCCAGCGCTTCTTTAATGAAGCCAAGGCGGTCAACGACATCGGGCACCCCAACATCGTCGATATCGTCGACTACGGCATCCTGCCGGCGGGCGACTCGTTCCGGCAGCAGCTCGTGTACTTCATCATGGAGTACATCGCGGGGCAGACGCTCTCGCAGCTCATCCGCGCCGAGTCCCCGATGGCTCCGGAACGAGCGCTCTCGATCGCGCTCCAGGTGGCCGACGCCCTCGCCGCGTCCCACAAGTGCGGCATCGTCCACCGCGACCTCAAGCCCGACAACATCATCTTGATGCAGCGGCACCGCGAGCGGGACTTCGTGAAGCTGCTCGACTTCGGCATCGCGAAGCTCACCAACGACTCGCAGAGCCGCACTCGTACGGGCCTCGTGATGGGCACGCCGGCCTACATGTCGCCGGAACAGTGCGAGGGCCGCGGGAGCATCGATCACCGCACCGACGTCTACGCGCTCGGCATCGTCCTCTACGAGATGCTCACCGGCCGCGTGCCGTTCATCGGCGAGGCATACGGCGACATCCTCATCCAGCACCTGACGCAGCCGCCGCGGCCGCCGTCGCAGGTCAGCATGATGCCGCCGCACGTCGAGATCGTGGTGTTGAAGGCGCTCGAGAAGCGCCCCGACATGCGCTACCCGACGATGGACGAGATGATGCGCGCGATGGCGGACCCGGTCGGGTACGTCGAGGCGCATGGTGGCATCCAGGGCTTCCTCCAGCGCCAGCTCATGCCGTCGTCGGCGCCGCTGCCGCCGGTGCGGATGACCCCCGCGCCGCTCACCGCGCAGTCGTATACGCCGACGCCGGCGCCGGGCTCGATCCCCGTCACGAACGCAGGCATGTACGCGGTCGGGGCCACGCCGACGTCGATGGGCACGTCGCCGGGGCAGCCCGCGCAGGGCCAAGGAAAGAGCAAGCTCGGGCTCATCATCGCCGGCGTCGCCGTCATCGTCGCCGCGACGGCCGCCATCGTCGTCGTGCTCTCCAAGAACGGTGACCAGGGCGGCACCACGCAGCCAGCCAGCGCACCCGACGCGGCGATCATCGCGCAGGCGACCGATGCGGCCGCGGCCCCGCCGCCGACCGTCGACGCGGCTGCGATCCCGGCCGGTACGCCCGATGCGGCCGACGTGGCGGTTGTGGTCGATGCGGGTGCGGTCACCGCCGAGGCGATCGACGCCGGCGCGTCTGCACCAATCGACGCGGGAACGGTGGCCGCGACGCCGCCCGACGCGGGGGTGCGCGTGCGGCCGCCGCCACCCGACGCGGCGGTGGTCGTCCCCAGCGGTCCGACGATCACGCTCAACATCACGACCGATCCGCCGAACGCGAAGATCTACGTGGACTCCAAGTACATCGGCAAGAAGACGAGTGGGCCGTTCACGCTCCCCGCGGGCAAACCCTACCGCTTGAAGTTCGAGCTCAATGGGCGAGTGGCCCGACTCACCGTCGATGGCACCGGTAACATCACAACCAAGGTAGTCCTACTCAAAGAGAAGTCGGGCACAGGCACGGGCACGGGCTCGGGCAACGACAGTGGTCTCATGAGGCCAGAATGACGAAAGCGAACGTATGAAGCGCATGAAGTTGGTGTGGGCGGCTCTTCTTCTGGTGCCGACGCTGGCCCTCGCGGACGCTGACCCCACCACGGCCGACGGCTGGTACACGCGGGGCGAGGACCACTACAACGTCGGGGAGTTCGACGAGGCCATCGGCGCGTTCAAGAAGGGCTTTGCGCTCGAGACGGTCGAGCGCAAGAAGGCCGCGTATCTCTACAACATCGCGCAGGCCTACCGCGTCCAGCAGAACTGCGCGAAGGCGAGCTTCTTCTACAAGCGCTTCCTCGAATTCAAGGACAAGGACAAGGAGAAGCCGCTCTCGAAGGACAAGCGCAAGGAGGTCGAGAACTTCATCGCGCAGGCCGAGGAGTGCATGCGCACCCAGACGTCGATGGCGCAGGAGCCGCCCGACTCGCTCGCGCAGGAGATGGAGACAGATCCCAAGCCGCCCGACACCACGAAGCCACCCGAGACGGTCGCGGTGGTCGATCCGCCTCCCACGACCACCGAGCCCGTCGATACCGGCGCCGAGCCGCTCCTGCTCGTCGACCCGCGTCCACGGACGTTCTCTGCACGTGTGAACGTCGGCCTCGGCATGACCTTCGCGGGGGACACGAGCGAGACGGCCAAGCCGGGCGCCGCCCTCATCGCCGGGTACCCGCTCCCCATCGGCGCGAAGATGTCGCTCGAGTTCGGCGTCGGAGCGTCCTACGCGGCGATCGGCGTCGAGGACACCGCCAACGGTGGCGATACCTCGGCCACCTTCCTCGGCGTGGGCGCCAACGTCGGCCTCACCTACTTCGCGAGCAACCGCATCGGCATCCGCGGCGACCTCGGCCTCGGCGTCGGCATCCTCACCGGCGCCTCCGAGACCACGCTCACCGAGGGCGCGATGACCACGGGCGCGCTCGCGATGCCGCGCTTCCGCCTCGGCGCGGGGCTCGACTACGCGATCACCCAGAACGTCGTCGGTTCCATCTCTCCTGCGTTCGCGTACGCGATCGGCAAGGAGGGGCTGCCGTCGTCGTTCGTGTCGGTCGATCTGATGATCGGCATCGGGTATCGCCTGTGAAGAAGTGTCCGTTCTGCGCGGAGGAGATCCAGGACGAAGCGATCAAGTGTCGCTACTGTGGGTCCTTCCTCTCTGCAGCACCACCTGACCTCGCGGCTGTACCGGCCGCACCCGCGCCTTCCGCGAAGCCGGCCGAGAAGGCGTCGGCTCCGGCCGAGGAGCAGGCCGCGCCGTTCGCCCGCGCTGCCGGGAAGGGCAAGGACGACGTCGAGATCCGCAAGGTCTTCTACGAAGGTGTCCCCTCGTGGAAGGCCTTCCTCGGTTACTACGTCATCGCCGTCTTCACTGCGCTGGTCATCATCACGATCCTCCTGAAGCTCGTCTACAAGGAGTCCACGGACTCGCTCGGCACGAAGCTGATGGCCGTCCTCGTGCCGTCGGCGCTCGCCGCGGTCGTGATGTTCGGCGTGACGCTCTATCGCAAGTCGATCAAGTTCCGCGTGACGAACACCGTCATCGAGACCGAGCGCGGCATCCTCTCGAAGAGCATCGATGTCCTCCAGCTCTGGCGCTGCCGCGACGTCCGCTACCGCCAGAACCTGGTCGATCGCATGCTCGGCATCGCCCACGTCGAGGTCTTCGCGCAGGACGCCACGACCCCGCACATCGAGATCACGGGCATGCCGGCCTCACGCCAGCTCTTCGAACAGCTCCGCGACTCGATCGAGATCCAGCGCCAGCACAAGAACGTCTACGGAGTGGTCTCGTAGCTACCAGGTCGACGGGCCGGCGGGCTCGAGGAACCAGGGCAGCTTCGGCATCGGGCCGCTCATCGGCGCGCCGTTGCCCTTGGGCTGTACGCCGTACGGCATCGGACCCGCGGGGGCAGCCGGTGGGGGCGTGAGGAGGCCGCCAGGACCGATGAGCTGGTGGTCGATACCGGGAGTCACGCTGCCGTCGGCGGGGCCGGGCTGGATGCCGGGCGAGCCGGCCGCATGCGGTCCAGGACCCGTGCTGAAGCTCGACGTTTGTCCGGCCTTCGTGTTGGCGCCGGCGTGGCCGCCTCCATAGGGACTACCGTCGGAGGTCGGGCCGGCGCCCGTCTTGGTCGGGCCCGCTCCAGTACCGCCGCTACCGGTCGTGACCGGCTTGGGAACCATCGGCGTCGGATTCGCGCGCGGGTCGCTGCCGTTCTGCACTGCCTTCTTGAAGTATTCGTGCGCGGCCGCGCCACCCTCCGCCGCCGCGTTTGGCTCTGCGTCCTTGCCTCCGACGGTTCCTTCCTCCTTCGTGCTGCCGAAGAAGTCGGCTCCCATGGTGCCGATCGTGCCGCAGATGTCGGTGCCGGCGACCATGTCGATAGCGCCGAAGGGACCCATCGCCATGCCTCCAATACCGGCGGCAACCTCGCCGTGACGCGAGCCCTTGTTGTTGGTCATGTCTTCCTGGCCGAAGACCAGGTTCGTCGCACCGATCGCGAGGTTCGATGCACCTTCGGCGAGGCTCATCGGCATCGCCTCTTCGGGGATTCCCAGCCCGAACTTGTCGTTTGCCCACCGTGCGCCGCCGCCGGCGTGCGCGAGGACGCCGTCCGCGATTCCCATGGCCGTACCGGCCGCAGGAATGGCCGCGATCCCGTTCACCACCGCCTGCGCGCCGTGCCCGACCGCGTTGTCGCGGTTGCCGTTCATGCCCGAATAGACGGCGGCGTTCGCGTGGTAGAGGGCCCCCATTCCGGAGATCACGGACCCAAGGCCAGGGACTCCCTTGATGTTGGCAGCGGTATCCACGATACCGCCGGCACCCGACAAGATCGCGCCACCTACGCCCTCCTCTGTATTGCCGAACCCATCCCAGAAGGTGTTGTCTCCGAACATGAAAGGTAGAGCGACAACACGAAGGATGTGACGCGGGTTCTTGCCGGTCTCGAACCACGAGCCCGATCGGTCTCGTGGCTAGCGCAAAACCTTGAGCTTCAGCGGATCTACGCCGGTCAGGATGACCTCGCCCGTCGGCGAGATGCGGATCTCGGCCTCCGGAGTCGCGGCGACATCCGCCTCGGAGTACCGGCTGGTGAGGAGGCGGATGCGCTGGTTCTCGGAGCCGCGCAGGCCCGTCGCGAGGCGCTCGCCGGCGACGTAGCGGCCGTCGATCAGGACGTCCAGGTGCGCGAGGATCCGCTCGCCGAGGGGGAGGGCGCGGAGCTCGTCGAGCGTGTAGCCGGAGAAGGCCAGCGTGGACTTGCCCTGCGCACGGGCCGCCTCGAGCAGCGCGAGGGCGGCGGCGGGTTGCTGGAACGGCTCGCCGCCCGAGAGGGAGAGGCCCTCGGCGCCCGAGGCTTCGAGCTGCGCCGCGAGCTCTGCGACCTCGATCTCGTGGCCGCCATCGGCCGGGTGGGTGGTCGGGTTGAAGCAGCCCGGGCAGCCGAGGGTGCAGCCCTGCAGCCAGACGACGAAGCGCGCGCCCGGACCGTTGGCGCGGCTGCGTGGCTCGACCCCGTGGACGCGGGCTCTCACTGCTTCGGCGGCGCGAGCACCGGCGCGGCGCGCTCGGGGACGCTGGAGCCGGTGAGCGTCAGCGACTTGAGCAGGATGTCCGGCGTGATGACCGCGCTCTCGATGCCGCCCGAGGGGACGTAGCCGTTGTCGGTGCCACCGGAGAGGCGCAGCAGGAGCTCGGGCTGGTTCGAGGCGAGGAAGTTGTACGTGGTCGTCTCCTTCGACAGGCCGACGACGTTGTCCTTCCAGACGGTGATCGGAATCTCGCGGAGCTGGACGCCGCGCACGAGCTCGCGCTTGCCGTTCGGCAGCACCTTGTAGGCGAGGATCGCCGGCGGCGGCAGCTTCAAGACCTTGTCGCGCTGCGAGTACAGCTGCACGAGCTCGCGCTGCGCGTACTCGGGCGCACCGGTGATGGCGGCGTCGTCGAAGCGCGTGATGACGAGGGTGAAGGGCAGCTTCTCGGACTTCCCGGTCGCGACGAGCTTGGCCTGCAGCGCCTTGCGGGCGATGGCGCCCTTCCCGGTGATGAAGAGGTTCGTCGCGCTGCCGCGGAAGACGCCACCCTCGCCCTGAACGCGCGCGTGGCCGTTGGACAGGTCGTCCTTGTTGGCGGGCGTGCGACTGTTGAGGAGCGTCGAGAGGAGACCGGCCTTGGCGACCTCGACGCGCTGGGCCGCGGTGCCCTCGTCGTCGACCTTGTACGAGCCGATGAGGGCCTTGCCCCCGCCGGTGGTGGCCGTCGGATCGTCGACCATGGTGAGGAGGGGCGAGAAGGCGCGGACGCCGACGAGGTCGACGAGCCCGCCCGCGTACGGATCGTTGGCCGAGCCGCCCTCGGCGAGCGGCGTACCACCGAGCTGGGGCGCGAGCGTCGAGCGGACGATCCCGACGGCGCCTTCGCCTTCGAACAACACGGGGCCGCTGTACTTCTCGAGGACCGGCGCCTTGGCCAGCGCGGCGATGTTCGCGGCGATGGTCTTCGCCTCTCCCTCGAGCTCCTTGTCGGTCGGGAGATCCTTCGCGGTGTGGCCGTAGCGGAGGAAGTAGTCGGCGAGAGGCTGACCGTCATCGGCCTGGCCGCTCGCGGCGACCACGACGCCCGAGGCGCGGCGCGTGTCGGTGACGCTCGTGCCCTCCGTCGAGAGATACCAGCGACGCTCGAGGTAGCTGGTGAGCGCGGCCCGCGACTCGCGGATCCCCGTCTGGTCGCGGAACACGGCCGAGACCAGCTTCGCGCGCTTCTCGAGATCTTCGATCGACTCGAGGGCCGGCACGAGCACGGGCTTGTCGTCGATCACGGGGCGCGTGGCGGGCGCCTTGCCGTCTTCGGCGGCTCCCGAGAGCGACGGGACATCGCGGCGCCCGGTGCCACCCGAGCGGCGGCTGTCGAGCTTGGCCTGCAGCTGATACAGGGCCTCCTTGTAGGCGGTGTCCGTCACGAGCCAGGCCGAGCGGCGGGCGATGCGAGGCGTCGCCTCGAGCGGCAGGCTGATCGTCGAGACGCCGTCGATGCTCTCGCCCTGCGGGATGACGAAGTTGCTGTTGTCGAGCTTCGGCGAGCCGATGCGCACGCGCGCCTCGAGCGTCACGAAGTGCTGGTTCTCCTTCGACGTCGTCTGCCCGAGGCTCGCGGCCGCGTGGTTCACGTCGACCTCGGTGACCTTGTAGGCGATGAAGTACGGCTTCGGCGCGCCCGGGATCTCGAGCTGCTGCATCGCGCGATTCATCTCCTCGGCGATCGCATCGATGATCTCATCGGTGACGGCCTTCGAGGCTTCACCGACGGGCACGACGGGAGCCACGGCCTGCGCCGCGGGAGCCTGCGCGACGAGCGCGGCGATGATGAACGCTAGCTTCTTCACGGCGACTCCTTCGACACGCTCGGGGGCCCGAGCACGGGCGGACGATCATCGGGCACGAAGCCGCGGTCGGTCTCCAGGCGCTCGACGAGCAAGCTCGGCGCCGATGCACTGACAGGCACGTAGCCGCTCTCGGCACCACACACGCCGTTGAACGTCTCGATCTCGCGGCTCGCGGCGCGAATCGACTGCAGGGCGAGCAGCGGCGTGCCGACGATGTCGACGCCACGGACGAGCTCGCGCTTGCCATCGGGGTAGATGCGATACGCCATCACCGGGTGCACCTTGAACGCCTGCGGCGTGAAGGAGCTCGTCAGCGTGTAGCCACCGCTGATGTCGGTGAACACCATGCCGTACGGCCGGTTCTGCTTCTTGATCTCCTCGAGGAGCATCTTCTGGAGATCCTCGCGGGGCACGCTCTTCGCGGCCTCCACGACGAGGTTGCCCTGCCGCGCGACCGACGACATGCCCGGCTGCCGGCGGCCGTGGCCGTTCGACGTCTCGAAGCCCTTGAACGGGTTCCGGTTGGTGTTGAAGCCGACGAGCTGGCCGTCCTTGATGAGGTCGACGCGCTGCGCCCGCACGCCCTCGTCATCGAAGCGATAGAAGCCGTTCAGCTGCAGCCCGTTGAGCGTGAGCAGCGTGGGGTCGTCGTAGACCGATAGCCACTCGGGACCGATGAGCTTGCCGATGTAGCTGCCGAACGTCTGACCTTCTGTCGAGTCCTTCTGGCGGTGGCCCTCGATGCGGTGGCCGAACACCTCGTGGAAGAACACGCCGGAGGCGCGCCCCTCGAGGATCGCCGGGCCGACATACGGCTCCGCGCGCGGGGCAGCGTGGAGCGCATCGAGGTCGGCGTTGACCTCGGCGATCACCTCGTCGATCTCCGCGTCGCTCGGCAGGTCCGCTGGCGAGCGCCCGAAGCGCTGCTCGAGGCGATTCAGGTTCTGGCCGTCGTCGGACTTCACGCCGACGGAGACCGCGAGCTCGGCCTGCGTCCAGGACTGCTGGATCGCGGTGCCTTCGCTGTTCGTGAACCACACGGTGTTCAGCGTGAACGTCACCTCGCAGCTGCCGCGCGTCGCCGAGCCCTTGAGTGCCTTGGCCGAGCACCTCTTCAGGCGCTCGATCCACTGCGCCTTGTCGAACGTCAACGTCGCCGGTGCCCCGACGTACGTCTCCGTCTTCGCGTGCGAGAAGTCGGGCGCCGTCTCCTTCGTCTTCAGCGTGCGCAGATCCTGCCGCACGTACGAGAGGCCGAGCAAAGCCTCGCGGTAGCGCCGATCCGTCTCGACCCACAGGGCGTTCGAGATCGCGACCTTGTCATCACCGAACGGCACGATGCTCGTACGGAACAACGGGCCGTTCACGCCGCTCTGGTCATCTTGCAGGCGTCGCGTGTTGTCGAGCGCCGGCGAGCCGACGCGGACCTCCACGTCGAGCGAGCGGGCGGTGGCATCGCGATCGGCGATCAGGGCGCCGCCCTCGGTCTCGAGGTTCACGGTGCGCCGCTCGACGATCTGATACGCGAGGTAGTACGCGGGATCGGGCTGCTTCGAGAGCGCGTCCATCTCGCGCTTCGTCTCTCCGAGCATCACGTCGAGCAGAGGGGAACGCGCACTCGGCGTGTCGCCATCCATCGGCTGGCTCGCCGTCGTCTCGATCTTGGCCGGGATCGTGGGGAGGTCGAACGACCCCTCGATCACGGGGGGAATGGGAACCTGGCCTTTACTCGACCCAGTTCCGCCTCCGGGGCACCCCATCATCAGGAGCGCCCCGACGGTTACGATCCGTCGCATATGGCCGAAAGCCTAGCACGTGTATACAGTTCGCTAGCGTGTCCACGGATCGTCCTACCGTCCTCGTCATCCACGACGACGGCGACGCGCTCGACCTGCTGACCCGTCTCTTCGAGGCCGCCAGCTTCGATGTCGTCACCGCCGTGGCCGGCTATCGCGCCCAGGCGCAGCTCGAGGGGGACCGTCCGATCCACGTCGTCGTGGCCCCCTGGGACACGTCCCGCACCGTCGGGGGCGAGGTCTACCGGTGGGCCCTCCAGAAGCGCTACGACCTCCGCGACCAGTTCGTCTTCCTCGCCTCCGAGGTCACCCCCGAGTTCGACCGCCTGGTGGCCGGCCGCTGCCTCCCCGTCTCGATGGCGCGCCCCGCCGACGTGGTCCGGGTGGCCGTCGCCGCCATCAAACGTCGCGAGGGGCTCGAGACCGCCCGCGACGCTGCCGTGGCCGACACGCCGGGCGCGCCGCGGCTCTTGCTCGCCGATGACGATCCGACGCTCCTCCACGTCATGGCCGACCTCCTGGGCGACGCCGGCTTCGCGGTCACCCGCGTCGAGACGGGCAACGCGGCCATCGGCATCCTCGCTGACAACACCTTCGACGCGATCCTCGTCGACTGGCACATGGATGACGGCTCGGGCGCGGATGTCTACCGCTGGATCGCCAGCACCAAGCCCTGGCTCCGCGAGCGCGTCGTCTTCCTCTCCGGCGAAGAGGGCGACGACGCGACCTCGGTCGCACCGGGCCGTCCGATGTTCCGCAAGGGCCAGGACTTCAAGGCGCTCGACACCTGCCTGCGCGAGATCCTCCGCCAGGCGCGCCACGACGAATCGCAGCCCACGATCATCCCGGGCCGCGTCGATCCCGGCTAGCGAGCTCCGAAACGAGAATCAGCGCTCCGGACCCCGGAGCGCCGATCGTATCGCGGACTCGAGGGTCGGCTACTCGTTGGTCTTCTGGCGGGCTTCGCCCTCGAGCTCCTTCGCCTTGCCCTCGGCCTGCATCTGCTCGTTGTCGATGACCGCGCCCACGCGGTGCTTCACCGCGCCGACGATCTCCTGGACCTTGCCCTTGGTGCGCTC
>JALHPV010000185.1 GCA_022842285.1 Kofleriaceae bacterium | reverse complement strand
GCTCGCGAGATTGCCCCCGGCGATCCGGCGATCCTCGACACGTGGGGCTGGCTGCGGCTCGCCCAGGGCCACGCCCGCGAGGCCGTCGTCGCCCTCGGCCACGCCGTCCGCATCGCCCCGCTCGAGCCCGAGCTGCAGATCCACCTCGCGGCCGCCTGGGCCGCCGACGGAGGGCCGAAGACCGCCGCCGAGATCCTCGATCGCGTGGCCGCGAACCCATCGCTGTCGGATGCGACCCGGGCCAAGCTCGCGGCCGTCCGGGCGCGGATCAAGCGCTTGGCCGGTGGTACGATGGCGCCATGATGCGCGGACTTCTGGCGATGGCCCTCCTCTTCGCCGCCGGTTGCAACAAGGGCGCGGGGGAGGATCAGTGCAAGAAGCTGATGGAGCACATGCTCGACCTGGAGATCGCGAAGAGCGGGGCCAAGGGTTCGGGGGCCGAGGCGCTCCCGCCCGAGGTCGTCGAGAAGAACGCGAAGCAGAAGGCCGCCGCGGTCGAGCTGAAGGCGGCGGAGTTCGTTCAGCTCTGCAACGAGCGTGTCGACAAGAAGCGCGTCGAGTGCGCCCTCGCCGCCAAGGACTGGGAAGCGATCGAAGCCTGCGACAAGGGCGACAAGTAGCTCAGAGGTCTCGCAGCGCGGCGAGCACTTCCGTCGCCACCGTCTCGCCGATCGCCGCCGACGCCGTCGCGCCGTGCCCGCCAAGCGCGGTCGCGTGCACCAGCCACGGCCGCGTGGAATCACGCCCGAGCCGCATCCGGCGATCCGCGGCGAAGGCGCGCTGGCACGCCCAGCGCCGCACGATGCCGGCCGAGGCCAGCGTCGTCGACGCCGGTGTCAGGTGCTCGCGCAGGCGGACCTCCGCATCCGTATCGGGCTGCTGATCCGAGGCGGTGGTCGCCCCGCGATCACAGGGCGACACCAGGACCCCGTCCGCCGCCGCACGGACGTACAGCTCGTGGGCCCCGAGGTGCCACAGGAACGGCACCGTGCGCGACACCGGCGATGCTTCGAGCACGAACAGATGGCGCTTGCGGACATCCAGCGGCGGGAAGCCGATCAGCGGACCCGACCAGGCTCCCGTCGCGTCCACGACCACGCGGGCGTCGACATGTCCGCGCGCGGTCTCGACGAGGCCATCCGTGATCCGCTCCACGTGCGCGTCGACGTACAGGCCGGTCTCGCGAGCGTAGGCGTGCAGGAGTCCCCGGGTGTCGATCACGCCGTCGGTCGGGATGAACAGCGCCGCCGCGAGGTCGAGGCCGTCGACCATGGGCCAGCGGGCCCGCACCGCGTCGGCCACGAGCAGCTCGTGCGGGACCCGGAAGCGCCGGGCCCGCTCCACGTAGACGCCGGCTTGCTCGAGGTCGTCGAAGGCCAGGATGCCGCCCGTCGGCGTCCAGTGGGCCCCGAGCCGCTCGCGGAGCACCGCCGCCCCGCGGACGGTGAGAGCCGTGGTCTCGTCATCGTCCGCGAGCTGGCGCCCCAGACCGGCGCCACGGCCGCTCGCGTGCCGTCCGAGCTCGGCTTCGCGCTCCAGGATTGTCGCGCGGACCCCACGCTCGCGGAGGGCCCAGGCGGTCGCGCAGCCCGCGAAGCCACCACCGATGATGGCGACGTCAACACGGGGCGGCAGCCGTCCAGACACGTCGCGGCTTGTAGCATGGGGCCGGAAAGTGGGACGTCGGCGAGGACCGCCGGCAGCGCGGCCGAAGGGCAGCGCGGGTCCATTGACCGAGCCCTCGCGGGCTGTGCAGACTCGGTGCCATGCCGAAGTTGAAGCGCATCGACACCGACGAAGAGATCGGCGAGATCACGGACAAGCAGCTCGATTTCCTCGTCGATCAGCTCGAGGAGGAGCACGACGAGGACCAGGACTACTTCGTCGACAAGGACACCTTGGAGCTGCTGTCTGATAACGGCGCAGATCCGGAGCTGTTAGCGCTGTTGGAAAAGGCACTGGGCGACGACGACAGCATGGACATCGCCTGGGAGTGACGTTAGAAGCGGTCGATGACCAGGGCGTTTCTGATCGGGATTTTCGGGGCTTGGCTGGTAGCAGGGTGCGGGGATGATGGGGGGAATCAGGCGCCCGAGACGGTCATCGACGAGGCGCCCGCCGCGCTGACGCGCGAGACGCGTGCCCGGTTCGAGTTCCGCTCCAACGATCCCGACTACACGTTCGAGTGCGTGGTCGACGACGCCCCTCCGCAGGCGTGCGAGTCCCCGTTCGAGATCGACGTGGTCGATGGAGCTCATACGTTCCTGGTGTCGTCGCGGTTTGGCGCGCGCATCGACGGCACGCCCGCCATCCACGAGTGGACGGTCGACTCGACGCCGCCCGACACGATGATCACCGTGTCGCCGCCGGCGCTCGACAACGCCACGAACCCGACCTTCGAGTTCAGTGCGGTCGATGCCTCGGCGGGCCTGACGTTCGAGTGCAGCCTCGATGGCGGCGCGTTCGTGGCCTGCACCTCGCCGTACACGGTGACGGTGACCACGGGCGAGCACACGTTCGCCGTGCGCGGCCTCGATCCGGCCGGCAACATCGACGAGACGCCCGCCACGACGACGTGGACCGTCACGGCCGGCCCGCCCGACACGATGATCATCGCCGGTCCGGCGGAGGGCTCGACCACGGGCCCGTCGGTCACGTTCATGTTCACGTCGCCCGACGCGACGGCCACGTTCGAGTGCGACATCGACGCGGCGGGTTACGGCGAGTGCTTCTCGCCGCTCACCCTGTCACCGCTCGCGGACGGCGCGCACTCGTTCGCGGTCCGCGCGGTGGGCGAGCTCGAGACCGACGACACCCCCGCCATGCGCGCCTGGACGGTCGATGCGGTCGCCCCCACCGTGACCATCACCTCGGGTCCGACGGATCCGTCGAACGACAACACGCCGACGTGGGCGTTCAGCTCCGCCGATGCGACCGCGACGTTCGAGTGCTCGATCGACGGTGCCGCCTTCGCGAGCTGCACCTCGCCGTTCACGCCGACCACGCCCCTCCTCGATGGCGAGCGCACCTTCGCCGTCCGCGGCACCGATGCCGTCGGCAACGTCGGCGCGCCGGCGACGTCCTCGTACACCCTCGATACCGGCGGCCCGGCCGTGACGATCACCTCCGAGCCGGCTCCGATCTCCAACGACACCACGCCCACGGTGGTGTTCACCGTCGAGGCCTCGGCCACGGTGATCGAGTGCCAGGTCGATGCCGGCGCGTTCGCGGCTTGCACCTCGCCCTTCACGACCACCGTCACCGACGGCGCGCACACCATCGCCATCCGCGCGAGCGACGCCAGCGGCAACCTCGGCGGCGACTCGACCACGTTCACCGTCGACACGATGGCGCCCACCGTCACGATCACGACGCAGCCCTCGTCGCCGACGAACGACAACACCGCCACCATCGTCTTCACGACGAGCGGCAACCCCACGAGCACCACGTGCGCGATCGACGGCGGCACGCCCGTCGCGTGTGCCGGCATGTTCGTGACCCCCCCTCTCGCCGAGGGCCCTCACACGATCGTCGTGACGGTGACCGACGGCGCCGGGAACACCAGCAGCGCGATGGCCATGTTCGTCGTCGACACGCTGGCCCCGACCGTGACCATCACCAGTGGCCCCACCGGCCTCACCAACGACAGCACGCCCACGTTCGGCTTCAGCACCGCGGGGAGCCCGACGGTGATCGAGTGCCGCTTCGACACGCAGGCTTTCGTCGCGTGCACGTCGAGCTTCACGCCGGCCAGCGCCCTCGCCGACGGTATGCACACCTTCGAGGTCCGGGTCCGCGACGGCGCGGGCAACCAGAACGCCGCCACGCGCGACTTCACCGTCGACGCGAGCGTGCCCACGGTGACCCTCACCGCGCAGCCGCTGGCGATCTCGAACGACCCGAACCCGCGCGTCACGTTCACGACCACGGGCTCGCCGACGACGACCACCTGCCGCCTCGACGCCGGCACCCCCGTGACCTGCACGAGCCCGCACACCTTCACCGCGGTGGCCGATGGCTCGCACACGATCACCGTCACCGTCTCCGACGCGGCCGGCAACTCGAGCTCCGCGACCACGAACCCGTTCCTGATCGATACGATCTCGCCCACGGTCGCGATCACCGGCGGTCCGGCGGCGGGCGGGCTCACGAACGACACCACGCCGACGTTCACGTTCATCGCCAGCGGCGCGACCGTGACCGAGTGCCGCTTCGATGCGCAGGCCTTCGTCTCGTGTGCGTCGAGCTTCACGCCCGGCGTCGCGCTCGCGGACGGGCTGCACACGTTCGAGGTTCGGGTCAGTGACGATGCGAGCAACACGATGAGCGCGACGCGTACCTTCACCGTCGATGCGACGCCCCCCACGGTGACGCTCACCGCTCAGCCCCTGCCCAACTCCAACGATCCGAACCCCCGCGTCACGTTCACCACGGCGGGGTCCCCGACGACGATCACGTGCCGCCTCGATGCTGGCACCCCCGTCGCTTGCACGAGCCCACACACGTTCACGGGCGTCGCCAACGGCACGCACACCATCACCGTCTCCGTGTCCGACGCGGCCGGCAACTCTGGCTCCGCGACCACCAGCTCCTTCGTGATCGACACGATCGCCCCCAGCATCGTCATCACCGGCGGCCCGGTCGCGGGCGGCCTCACCAACGACAACACGCCGACGTTCACCTTCACCGTGTCCGGCGCGACCGTGACCGAGTGCCGCTTCGACGCGCAGCCGTTCACCGCGTGCACGACCACGTTCACGCCCGGCACGGCCCTCGGCGAGGGCGCGCGCACGTTCGAGATCCGCGCGGCGGATGCCGCCGGTAACACCACGTCGACCACGCGGACGTTCACCGTCGACACGGTCGCGCCCGCGGTCACGATCACGGCGCAGCCCCCGGCGCTCTCGAACAACAACGATCCAGCGGTGTCCTTCACCGTCACCGGCGCACCGACCACGGTCCAGTGCCGCCTCGACGCGACCGCGCCCGTGACCTGCACGAGCGGCTTCTCGTTCACGAACGTCGCCGACGGCCCGCACACGATCACCGTGCTCGCGACGGATGCCGCCGCGAACACCGGGACGGCGACGACGGCCGTGTTCACGATCGACACCGTCGCCCCGACCGTGACCATCACCCCGAAGCCGCCCGCGACGGGCTGGCCGGTGAACTACTATGACTTCACCTTCACCACGAGCGGCGCCTCCATCGTCGAGTGCTCGATGAACGGGGCGGCGTTCTCGCCCTGCGCGTCGGGGGTGGCCACCACCGCGAACTACGCCACGAGCAACACGTTCGTCGTCCGCGTGCGCGACGCGGCGGGCAACCAGGGCCAGGACACCGCCACCTGGACGCCGACGCAGGGGCTCGTCCTGCACTACCAGTTCGAGCGGGGCTCGACGGCCAACACGAGCCCCCTCGAGCTCGTTCCCGCGCTCTCGCCTAGCGGCTCGGGCCCGCAGCCGTTCGTGGGCGGCTGGGCCGGCGCCGCGCTTGGTCGTGGGCTCACGCTGCACGGCTACAACGGCACCCCGCGGCCGCTCACGTCGTCGCCCGACGGGTTCTACTCCGCCGGCTTCTGGGTCCGCTCCAGGGGAGGCAACGGCGTTCTCCTCTCGACGCGCGGCTCGGACGGTGGCTTCGAGGTGCGCCTCAACGACGGCACGCAGCTCCAGGTCACGACCATCGAGGCGAACGGCACACCGGTGAGCGCGTTCACCAGCATCCAGTCGAACCGGTGGGTGCACATCGGCCTCGACACGACCGGACCGAGCAAGGATCTCGCCGTGTACGTGAACGGCACCCTCGCCGTGACGGTCGATGCGAATGCGGCCTACGGCTTCGAGCCGAGCCAGAAGGAGCTCCAGATCGGGCCGGCCACCAACGTCGATCTCGACGACGTGCGCTTTTACAACAGGTCGCTCGGTGACCTAGGGATCTGCACCACGCTCGCTCGCGGCACGCTGGATGCGAACGGCACGTGTCAGAACGTGCTGTCGCCGCGCTTCGAGTTCGACTTCGAGCTCGCGAATAATCCCGCGTTCAACACCGGCACCCAGTCATTCCAGACGGGCGGCTTCGGGTTCTCGCCCACGACGATGAACCTTGGAGGGGCGGTGACGAGCGAGACGCAGGAGGCCTTCGTGAACGTCGCGGGCGTGTTCGAGACCCTCCCGTCGCGGACGCTCTCGTTCTGGTTCCTCGGGGGCCACCAGACCAACAACTTCCTGCTGCGATGGGAGGCGAGCTGTAACGCGGGCGCCTGCGGCATCACCGTGGTGCAGAGTGGGCCCACGAAGATCGACGTGACGTCCACGACGACCTCGGGCACGGGCACCGTGACGTTCAGCGTTCCCGACGGCCGGCCGTCGAGCGTGGTGCTCGCGAATGGCCTCGGCAAGCTGGTCGTGATCGTGAACAACCAGGAGCAGACCATCGACATGGGCGGCGGCGACGTCTTCCAGCAAGCCGGCGACTTCATGTTCCTGGGGCAGGTGGGCCAGACGGTTGACGAGTACGAGCTCTGGCCGCGGGACCTCAGCACCAACGCCGAATGGCGCTGTCAGAACGCCGTGGACGGCGAATGGCACAGCCGCAACGGCACCTGCCTCCTCAGGAACAACTGATCATCCCGTAGCCAGTGGCTACTCGAGTTGCGCGGACCGCCCATGTTCTCACTGGGTTGCGGGTCCGGGGCTCCGGCACTGCCCTTGCTCATGGGGGCGGGCATGAAGCGCGTTGCCTCCCTGCTGGCTACCTCGGTTGCGTCGGTAGCCCTCCTGACCGCCATCGGCTGTACGGACACCATGGACCCGTACGAGGGCGAAGAGGTGAAGTCGGAGGACGGGAAGGCCGACGCCAGCGCGCTCGCAGTGTTCCTCGACTTCACGTTCGAGGGCACGCTCCTGACCGACTCGTCCTGGAACGACACGCAGACCATCCAGGATCAGCTCCTCTACACGGTCGGCCAGCTCAACGAGTTCAACTCGGTGGGGCGCATCGACAAGGCCGTCATCACCGACATCGTGAAGACGCAGGTCGGCGGCAAGACGCAGATCAAGTACAAGGCGACCCTCCCCGTCGCCTGGGGCAAGCGCAACGCCATCCCCACCTCGCACGAGCTCCAGCTCCCCCTCGACATCTCCTCGGCCGGCCAGACCAAGTTCGCCGAGAAGTACGCACAGACGTGCATCGACCGCGGGGCGCACGATGTCGACGCCGGCTCGATGTTCTACTACTACCGTCCGAAGGCCCGTGGCTGCACGCTCGCGGCCGAGGACGTAGTCCGCCCCGTCGCCTCGATCTCTCCGTCGGCGAACGCCTCCACCGGCAAGTTCCCCGAGTACCACAAGGTCTGGGAGGACGGCCGCCTCGAGGTCGTTGCCATCTTCGGCAAGTACGAGGACGGCGCCACCACCGGCTCCGACGCCGGCATCGCCGCCTACAACCAGTTCGTCGCCACGATGAAGACCGAGCTCGGCGCGCGCAGCCTCGTCACGACGCCCGCGAGCGTCCCGACGAACCCGGGCGTGAACACCCCCGACATCGAGTTCAACGCCACCCTCCCCGACGGCAAGAAGATCCGCGTCGTCGCCCTCCTCACCGACAACGTCCTCACGGGCCTCTCGCAGCCCGCCTTCCGCAAGCGCTACGAGGACAACACCGGCAAGGCCGACTTCATCGTCTACAACGGCCACGCCGGCCTTGGCGCCAACGTCCGCGCCCTCGCGCAGCGCGGCAAGTGGGTCGCTGGCCAGTACGTCGTCGTCTACATGAACGGCTGCGACACCTTCGCGTATGTCGACGATGCGCTCTTCAACGCGCACAAGGCCGTCAACCCCGACGACACGACCGGCTACAAGTACATCGACATCGTGAACAACGCGATGCCCGCCTTCTTCCACTCGATGACGGGCGCGACGATGTCCATGTTCCGCGGCCTCCTCTCCTACGAGCAGCCGATGACGTACGAGCAGATCTTCCGCACCATCGACTCGTCGCAGGTCGTCCTCGTCTCGGGCGAGCAGGACAACACCTTCACGCCGGGTGGCGGCGGTCAGCCGCAGACCTGGGCCGGCCTCACCGAGTCGGGCACGGTCGCGAAGAACGTCGAGAAGAAGTGGGTCACCCCCACCGTCGCCGCCGGCTCCTACGAGTTCGCGATGACGGGCACGGCGGACGCCGACCTCTACGTCCGCATCGGCTCGGCCCCGACGGCGTCGCGCTACGACTGCCGCCCGTACAAGACGGGCTCGAACGAGACCTGCGTCGTCCAGCTCGCCCAGCCGGCGAAGATCCACGTGATGGTCAAGGGCTACGCGAACAGCAGCACCTTCGAGCTCGTCGGCAAGAAGCGCTAACCGGCTTCGCTCGCGACTCCCAGGCGGCCTCCGGGCCGCTTTCGTCGTTTCGGCGCTATCATGAAGGCGTGTCGGTCACGCCAGAACAGGCCCGTGCGTGGCTCGCCCAGATCACCGCCGGTCACGCCGCGGTGGCGGAGGTCGAAGCCCGGGAACTAGCCGCGCTTGACGACGCGACCGCTCTCGCGCAGTCAGACGCGCTACTTGCGATTGGTGCTGCATCGCCGATTCCCGCCGAGCGCGTGACCTGGTCCGGTCTCGTCGAGCAGCAACGCCTCTTTGCGCGCGCCCGCCGGTGAATCTGATCTACGAAGCTGCCGCGGAAGTCGAGGCGTGCTGCCGCCGCCATGCTTTCCCGTTCTGCTTCATCGGTGGCGTGGCGGTACAGCGTTGGGGACAACCAAGACTGACGGCGGATGTCGACCTGACGTTGCTGACGGGGTTCGGCAGTGAGGAGCCTTTCGTCGACGCGCTCCTGGCTTCGTTCGCAGGTCGTCTCAGGGACACCCGCGAGTTCGCGCTCAGAAACCGCACGCTGCTTCTCGTGGCATCGAACGGTGTCCATATCGACGTTTCCCTTGGCGGGATGCCGTTCGAGGAGAATTCCGTTCGGCGCGCGAGTGCTTTCAATATCGGAAGCGATGCGGAGATCACCACGTGCTCGGCCGAGGAC
This sequence comes from Kofleriaceae bacterium, assembly GCA_022842285.1. GTDB lineage: Bacteria > Myxococcota_A > Polyangia > Haliangiales > Haliangiaceae > JABFXX01. The sequence continues at coordinate 4,754 of JALHPV010000185.1, read as the reverse complement.
CTCGTCGTTCACAAGGTCTTCGCAGCGCGAGACAAGGACTGGGGCGACGTTCAAGGCATCATCACGCGACAGGGCGCTGCACTCGACCGTCAGCTCATCTTGAGCGAGCTCGTACCTTTGCTCGAGCTCAAGGACGACTCGACCAGCGAGCAGCGACTGCGTGCGATGCTGCTTCGGGCCTAGGCCATCGCGGCCGCGATGCGCTCGATCCCAGCGCGGCGGTCGGCGAGCGACGGGACCAGCGTCGAGAGCATGAGCTCGTCGGCGCCGACGGAGGCGGCGGTGTCCATGAGACGCGAGCGGATCGAGTCGGGCCCGGAGAGGACGGCGCCGAGCATGAAGTCGTCGACGGCCACCTGCTCGGCCGGCGAGAAGACGTACGCGAGGGCGTCCTCGACAGACAGGATCGGCGCGGGCTTGCCGGCGCGCGTCTTGGCGACGGCGACGCGGATGGGCGCGGCGAGGCGCTGGGCGTGCTCGTCGGACTCGCCGCACACGACGGTGACGGCGAGCATGGCGTGCGGCTTGGGGTGCTTCGCCGATGGCTCGTAGTTGGCCTTGTAGTGCGCGATGGCCTCCTTGGCGTTGCGCATCGCGAAGTGGCCGGCGAAGGCATAGGGGACGCCGAGCTGGGCGCCGATGGACGCACCGGTGAGCGTGGAGCCGAGCATCCACATCGACGAGATGCGGACGTCCGACGGCATGGGCGTGATGCCGCGGTACGGATGCTTGTCGGGGAAGCCGCCGGTCTCGAAGGCGAGGAGCTCGGCGAGGAGGTTGTTCACCTCGGGGTCGTCGCTGCGGCGCAGGGCCCGCGAGGTGAGTGGATCGGTGCCAGGTGCGCGCCCCAGGCCGAGGTCGATGCGATCGGGATACAGCGCCTCGAGGGTGCGGAAGATCTCGACCACGCGCAGCGGCGTGTGGTTCGGCACCATGATGCCGCCGGCCCCGACCCGGATGCGCTTGGTGACGGCGGCGATGGCGGTGATGAGCACCTCGGGCGACGAGGTCGCGATGCTCGCCATGTTGTGGTGCTCGGCGACCCAGTAGCGCGTGAAGCCGAGGCGGTCGGCGTCCTTCGCCAGCTCGACGGAGTCGCGGACCGCCTGGCTCGGGGCCACCCCCACGCCGACCGGGGAGAGATCGAGGACCGAGAGCGGGAACTTCATCGCCGGAGAGGTCTACCCCATCGCGCACGCACGGGAAGAGCGGGTGCACACCTTGCGAAGCCGCGTTCGTGAGCTAGCGAGACGTGTCGAGCCGCTCTCCCCAGTATCCAGGCCGGCGACTCGTGTGGGCGATCGCGACGACGAGCAGATGGTCTGCATGGATCGAGTAGACGACGCAGTACGGGTGCCGCAAGACATCCGCGCGGCGTACCTCTTGCCCCGCGATCGGTGGTCGCCAGCGCGGGGCGGACCGTGGCAGCAGCTGGATTCGCTGAAAGACGCGATCGACCTCGAAGGCGAGATCGAGACCGCGGCCGGGACGCTCGGTCTCGCCGTATGCGATCGCGTCCCGCAGCTCGCTGCGGGCGATGCGATGCGCGAGGAGTTTCATCACCGCGATTTGGCGGCAAAGTCGGCGCGCAGCTCGCGAATCATCTGATGAGCATCAACGAGCCCCCCCGGGTCCTGCTCCGCGTCGGAGATGCGCGCGGCGATCTCTGTGGACCACTCGGCCTCCCACGTTGGATCTCGCGACTCAGCAACCAGGCTCTCGTACAGCTCCTCGGCGAGCGACTCCCGTTCCTCTGGGGATAAGGCAAGTAGCTCGCGCCGAAGGGCTGCAGTGACCGGCATCGCTGGACTTTACCTCAGCACGTAGGGCCCGCAGCCCCGAAATCCTGCGCCGGCCCGCGGCTCGACCGGATCAGTCGGCGGACAGATCCGGCTTCGTGATCTGCATGGACGGGTTCCCTTCCGTCGCCTTCATGTCGAGCATGTACATGATCGTCGTGCCGTCGCAGTCGAGGTCGCCGACGGCGGTGACGACGGCCGACTGGCCATCGGCGGATTCGTACGCGTAGCGGAAGAGGTGCGGCTCGTCGATCTGGAAGTCGAGCTCCTGCCAGATCGGGTTCGACCACGCAGCCGCATCGACGGGGCATTTGCCGTTCGTCGCGCAGCAGTCCTGCGCCGGGGTGAGCGGCACGCTGCCCTTCGGATACGTGGCGCTCTCGATGTACGCGACCTTCAGGTTCTTGCCGAGCTTGTTCAGCATCAGCTCGGCCTCGGTCGTCTTCGACTTCTTCATGTAGGCGCCGAAGGCGGCCTCGAGGCACGTGGAGACGGCGGCGTCGTCCTTCGCATCGAGGACGCACTTCATCAGGACGTCGTCGTAGGCCTTGCCCTGCTGCTTCGCCTCGCGGCACTGCGTGACGAGCTGGCCGAGGAGCTTGTCGTCGAAGGGCTTGCCGCTCTCCTTCGCCATGTTCGCGAAGAACGGCTTCGCCTTGTCGACGAAGCGCTGGCAGTCGTCACCGCTGCCGCCGCCCGACTTCTTGCTACACGCCGCGAGGGCCAGCACCGCCACCATCCAGGTCCGCATGGACCCGATGCTACTTGCGATAGACGATGAAGTGCAGGAGCAGCAGGGACACGTTGACCATGGCGATGACCGCGCCGTGCACGACGACCCAGTGGGGCAACAGCGCGACGCAGGCGATCATCCAGAGGAACACGTAGGTGTCGCGGCGGCCGAGCGACCGCAGCCACGTGGTGAGCGCCTTCGGATCGTAGACGTCGTCGGCGGTGACCTTGTCGGACTCGAACCACCAGCGGAACGCGAAGACGTCGCCGGTGCCCGTGCGGCGATACACCGAGACATAGGTCGTGACCGCGACGAGCAAGCGCCCGCCGGCGGCGGCGAGGCCCAGGGTGAGCCACCAGCCTCCGAGGGCGTAGCCGATGGCGGCGATGAAGACGTTGTCGACGATGTCGTCGGACAGGTTGTCGAGCCACTGGCCGATCTTCGAGTACTGCCAGCGGAGGCGAGCGAGCTCCCCGTCGACGGAGTCGAGGATCGAGTTCACCTCGAGGAGCACACCAGCGAACGCGAACCCGAGGTAGTCGGCGCGCTGCGCGAGAACGGACGCGAAGAGCCCGACCATGATGGCCAGGATCGTCACGTGATTCGGCGTGACGGCCAGCGACCGCCGCGCGAGGAGCCGCGTGATGCGCATCGAGACGCGCCAGTTGATGAGCGCGTCGACCGGCCCCTCGAACGACTTGTTCATCGTCCGGATCACCGCCCATTCGGCGCGCTGCCGGGCCGCTTCATCGACGAGCTCGATGCCGGCGATCACGTCGGCGCGCTCGATCGATGCCCCCTCGGGGGCGTCGGCACCAGGAGCGAACCGCACCTCGATCGGGAACGGCCGCGCGACCGCGATGGGCGGAGCGGCCACGATCACGCGCGAGGCTCCCTGCTTGGCCGCCTCGCGAACTTTACGCTCGAGGGCGGTCACGCCACCGACGAGCATCGCGTGACGCTCGCCGGTGGTCTCGAGGAAGACCGTGGTCACTTCCCGCGCAGACTAGAGGTCGGCGTAGCCGGGCTGGATCAGCGTCGCGGTGATCGTGCCGTTCGGCGCCTCGGAGCTGTTGGCGAACGCCTTCACGTCGTGCGCGCGGAACGTCGTGCCGTTGTACGTCGCACCGACGGTGACGACGCCGGCCGGAACGTTGAAGAAGGCATAGGCGCCAGGCTGCGCATCGGAGAGATCGAGCAGCGTGCCGACGGAGGCACCGTTCTGCGTCACGGTGACGGTGGCGCCGTTCACGGGCTCGCCCGCGCAATCGGAGACGAGGACCAGCAGCGCGCCGTTGACCGTGTCGTTCTGCTCGACGCCGGCAAAGAGCTCGAGGTTACCGAACGTAGCCGGGGTGACGATCGGTGCAGGCAGCCCCGTGAACGAGCCCGCGAGCGCGCTCGGCGGATAGACCGCGGTGCGGCGGAAGCCGGTGTTCGTGAGCCGCGCGTAGCCATTGACCGGCGTGCCCCCGGTCGTGAGCGTGAGCGAGAACGCGCCCTGCGCGCCCGACGTCGTGGACTGGAGCACCATGTCGTTGGCGACCGAAACCGCGTCGACCGTGGCGCCGACGACGGCCGAGCCGCCGGACAGCGAGACTTCCTGGACGTTGCCCGAGAGGACGATCTCCGCCGGGGCCGTGGTCGGGGCCGGGTTGCCCGCGCACGAGTCGTCGATCTCGGCGGCGTCGATGAGGATGGGCGGCGCGTCGACGGGCGCATCCGGGGGCGCAGCGTCGATCATCACCATGTCGGTGTCGTCGTCGTCGATGGCATCGTTGGTGTCGTTGTCGTCGCTGCTGCTGTCGTCACCGCACGCAACAAATCCCACCGACGCAGCGGCCGCGGCCGCCAAGAATAGTCCAACCCGAAGCTTCCTCATGAAGCGCGTTGTACTGCGAAACCGCTCCCGCGATCCATGATGTTCCTCACCCTGGCGCGTGGACCCGCCCGCCGGGGAGTCAGGGCAGGATCCTGACGATCGTGGCGTCGTGCCCGGCCGGAGCCTCGTAGGACACCTCGAGCGTCTTGGGGGTGGAGTCCGCGAGCAGGTAATCGCAGAGGGCCGGATCGCACGCGAGCTTGTCGCCGAAGAAGAGGATGCTGTCGGGCTCGCCCGTGCGGGTGAACCAGGTCCCGGTCCCACCGCCCTCGAACCGCATCTCGAAGCGCTCTCCAGGCGCGACCTCGCGGACTCGCTCCACCTCGATGACGTCGAAGTC
>JALHPV010000184.1 GCA_022842285.1 Kofleriaceae bacterium | reverse complement strand
TTGCCAGGGGTTCCTTCGCCGTAAGGACACCGCGGTCGCACGGCGACCACGGTGCGATCACATGCGGCTCAGTCGCGCTGGGCCCAGAAGGTCGAGAAGGCGGGCCAGAGGCGGGTGGCGGCCTTCTTCGAGACGACGGCGCCGACGTGGCCGCCGCGCTCGACGAGGATCTGCTTGTCGCGCGAGCGGACGCCGTCGAGGAGGGGCTGGGCGCTCGGCACGGGGACGATATGGTCGTCGGAGAACGCGATCGCGAGGACGGGGCAGGTGATGTTCGAGAGGGGCGCCGGACGGCCGGCGACGGTGAAGGTCCCGGCGACGAGGCGGTTCTGGCGATAGAGTTCTTCGATGTAGCGCTGGTAGGTGGCGCCGGGGAAGTTGACGTTGTCGCTGCCCCAGTGCTCGGTGGCGAGGAAGCTCTCGAGGAACTCGTCGTTCCAGGCGCGGTCGAGAAGACCGACGAGCTTGTTCGCGTCGTTGGTCGGCTTCAGCATCTTGAAGCTCGCCTGCATGAGGCGATGCGGGACGTTGCCGAAGGCCGCGACGATGGCGCCGACGTCGAAGGCCGGCGTGCGGGTCCACGTGGCCATGATGCCGGCGTGATCGAAGTCGATGGGGGCGGCGAGGGCGGTGAGCGAGGCGACGTGGTCGGGGAAGGCGGCGACGTAGGAGGTGACGAGGGTGCCGCCGAGGCAGTAGCCGAGGACATGGGTCGAGCCGGTGCGGCGCGCGGCGAGGCGGACGGCGCGCCCGACGTAGGTGCCGGCGATGTCATCCCAGGTGAGGTAGCGATCCTCCGCGCCGGGCGTGCCCCAGTCGATGCAGTAGACCTCGTGGCCCTGGGCGACCAGCCACTCGATCAGCGAGCGGCCGGGCTGGAGGTCGAGGACGTACCAGCGATTGATGAGCGACGGCACCATGAGGACCGGCGTCTCGTACTTGCGGACCGCGGGGACATAGTGGCGAAGCGACCACTTGTTCTCGCGCCACACGATCGTGCACGGGGTCTGACCGACGGGCGGCGCCCCCTGCGGCGCACGCTTCAGCAGGGCGACGATGGAATCGAGCGGTCCTTTGGCCGGCGGAGCCATCATCCGTAGAGTGCCTCGAAACGGTCCCGGAGGCGCTCGTAGACGGCCTTGCGGCGCAGCTTGAGGGATGAGGTCAACGTGCCATCCTCGACCGTGAGCGGGGACTCGGCGATGAAGTGGCGCTTGATCGTCTCGTAGCGGGCGAGCTCGGCGTTGATCGACTCGAGGCGCGTGGCGACGGCGCGGGCGCGGTCGTCGGCGGCGACGTCGGGACGGACCCAGACGGCGGCGACGAGGTACGGGCGCGCATCTCCATAGACGACGACGCGCTCGATGACTGGATCGTCGACGAAGCGGGCCTCGATGTTCGCGGGCGGGACGTTCTTGCCCCCGGCGGTGACGAGGATGTCCTTCTTGCGGTCGATGATCTGGAGGAAGCCGTCGGGGGTGAAGCGGCCGATGTCGCCGGTGCAGAACCAACCGTCGGCCGTGAACGCGGCGGCGGTGGCCTCGGGATCCTTGTAGTAGCCGGCGAAGACATTCGGGCCGCGCGCGAGGATCTCGCCATCCTCCGCGAGCTTGACCTCGACGGAGGGGAGGATCTTGCCGACGGTGTCGAAGCGGAACGCGTCGGGGCGGTTCAAGGTCAGCGTCGGCGACGTCTCGGTGAGGCCGTAGCCCTCGATGATGAGGACGCCGGCGGCGTGGAGCTGCTCCTTGATCTCGAGCTTCAGGCCGGCGCCGCCCGAGAGGCAGAAGCGCAGGCGACCGCCGGTGGCGCGCCGGAGGGCCTCGGCCCGGGCCTCGGCGGAGTCCTTGCCGGCGTGGAGCGCACGCGCGATCTTCTCCCAGTACGCGGGGACGCTGAAGAAGACCTGCGGCGCGACCTCGGGGAGCAGGTCGAGCACGTCGTGCGGCGAGGCGAGGTACGTCTCGTAGCCGAGCGTGTTGCCGATGCAGAGCTCGCCGAAGCCGAAGATGTGGCTCATCGGCAGCCAGAGCAGATCGCGATCGCCCTCGCTGAGGAGCGGTGCGTTGCAGACGAGCCAGTCGGCGCCGTTCACCCCGACATTGCGGTGTGTGAGCGGGACGCCCTTCGGGTTACCCGATGTGCCGCTCGTGTAGAGCATCTGCGCGGGAGCGTCGAGCTCGATGGCCCCCAGGCGCGCATCGACGAGCGTCGGGGCGGCGGCATCGCGGCCGGCGGCTGCGCGGATGGATTGCTCGTCGGTGATGGGAGCGTCGACGGGCCAGGATGCCGTCTCGAGATCGACGATCTCGATACCGTGCGCGACCTGGGCGAGGCGCGCGACCTGATCCTTGCCGGCCACGAAGACGACGCGTACCTCGGCGTGCTCGAGGATGTAGGCGACTTGCTCGGCCGTGGATGCGGGATAGATCGGGACAAACATTGCCCCGGCGGTCTGGATGCCGAGCGCGGCGCTCGCCCAGGCGACGGAGTTCGGCGCGAAGATCGCGACGCGATCACCAGGCTCGACCTCGTGCTCGATGAGCCACCGCGCGACGCCGCGGATCTGCAGCGCGAACTGCCCCCAGGTCACCGGGTGCCACGCGCCGCCGGCCCGCACCTGGAAGCGGGCGCGGTGACGATGCGTCGGGAGGCGATCGAAGACAGCGCGCGGGGCGGGGCGAATCGCGAGAAGGTTGGAGACGTCCATCACTGCTTCTCCTGCTGGGCGAGCTTCTCGTCGAGGTCGTGGAGGCGACTCTCGAGCTGGTTCAACTTGTGGAGCAAGCGCTCCTGATCACGGCGAGTCGGGAGCCCGAGCGCCGACCACCATGCCGTCGTGATGCGGTCCGTGGCGGTCTTGGTCTTCATGACCACCGTCAGCACCGAGCTCGCACCTCCGAGGACCGACGGTGTGCTGAGCACCTTCTCCATGTACTGCGCGGTTGCCTGCTCCCAGGCGGTGAACCCTTGCTTCCAGACTTCCCAGTTCATGGCGTGGCTCCCAGGGCAAAGCGGCGCAGATACACCGCGGTGCTGAAATCGGGGTCGGTCTCGCCGACGGTGCTCTCGGCCCGCGCGAGCTCGCCGAAACACTCGAAGAGGAACAGCGTCGTACGACGCGTGACGACGGGCGTGCCCGTGCTGGGCCGGCGCGTCACGAGTGTACGGACGCGCAGGGTGGGCGAGAAGTTGACGTAGGGCAGGTCCAGGCGACCGCTGCCGGCGACGTCCAGCGCGAGCGTGTCGGTGCCGACGAACGGGAGACCGGCGATGGTGCCGGTGACCTCGGCCGTGGCCTCGTAGGCCTGACCATCGGTGACCGGGAAGCGGAGCGCGGGGAGCGGCGACGGATACACGACGAGGGTCTGTCCGGCAGCCGGACTCTCTTCGCGCGAGGCGATGCCATCGAGCCAGAGCGCCTGGGCGTCCTGGTGGTAGATCCCGTCGAGGCCATTGCCCCCATCGACGACGAACTGCCCGCCCGGAAAGCTCGCCGCATACCACTGCGCGCCGAGAGCGACGGGGCCGAGCTCGATGACTTCGTCGTTGGTCTCCTCGGAGAGATCCCAGCGGCCATTGGCGCCGACGGAGTCGAACTCCGTGTCGGTGCTCGTGTAGTAGGTCGTCGAGGCGCCGAGCGCGATGGGGAGCTCCTCGGCGGTGATGGCGCCGTCGCGATTCGGGACGCAGGACGGCAGCGATGGATTGGTCTCGGGCAGGGGCGTCGCGTTGACGCCGCAGGCAGCGAGGAGGATGAGGATCGAGGCGCGCATCAGTAGAGATAGGAGAGCTGCAGGCGAAGCGACTGCGCCGGGCGAGCGTCGAGGGTGGTGCTGTCGAAGGCGGGGCCGGGCAGGAAGAGCCCGTAGTGGAGACCCGCGATGAAGCCGTAGGCGACGTAGCGCAGCTCGGGGTCGAGCTCGACGCCGAGGTAGCTGGCGTTGCCAGGAGTGGACGTGGCCTGGTTGGCCCAGCTCGCCACGAGCGCGCCGCCGAGCTCGATGCGAGACTCGCCGGCCTCCACCAGCGTCACGTGTGCGTGCGGACGGAGGTACACGGCGTCGGTGACGGTGCCGATGATCTGGCGGAACAGGATCTGGTCGATCTTGTAGTCGGGGTGGAACCGGTAGTTGTCGACGGTCGTGTCGCCGGGAAAGCTCGCCTGCGGGCCATCGAGGGCGCCGGCGGCGGGCGCGGTGTCGCCGGCCTGCGGGAACGCGCCGAAGCCTGGCGCATCGTCGCCCGAGGCGAAGCCGGCATCGAAGCCGAGGTTCGCCGGGCCGACGAGGAATGACGACTCGAGCGCCATGCCGAGCTGCCGCGACGAGGCTGCTTGAGTCAGCTCGACGCCGGGGATGAGCGAGGGCTGGTCGATGTTCGCCTGCGCGTACGCGACCTCGGCCTCGACGCGAAACCGCTGCCCGGTCAGGCGCAGCCAGCCGCCGGTGGCGAGCGCGGAGAAGCCACGCGCGACGAGATCGTCGGCGGTGAAGCCGGCGCGCGGCGCCGCGGTCGGGAGATAACTCGCCGGCACGTCGCGATCCTGCGAGCGCAGCGACAGGTAAGCGGCGTACTCGAGCGACGCGCGGCCTGCGTCCTGGCGGCGTGCGAGCGTGGTGGGCGTGTGGAGCTTGTAGAAGCCGGCGGTCACTCCCCCGGCCGACGTCATCGGCTCGAGGGCGATCGGGCGCGAGCCGTCCTTGCTGGTCGTGAACGGCGTACGCGAGGCGACATCCCACGCGACCGCCCAGAGATGCCCGGCGATCGGCGTGACGAATGCGATGCGATCCGCCGCGTCTCCGCGGTCGCACTCGAGGCAATCCCCACTGTTCGCGGCGATGCCGAGGCCGAACTGCGTCCCCATGCGGCCGGCCGCGATCGTGCCGAGCGGGGTGAGGGCCTCGGCCCAGCCACGCTTCACGACGGCGACCGACGGCCGTTGCCCCGATGCCGTGGCCGGCGAGCCATTCGCGAGATCCGGGTCGCCGCCGAGAGCGACATTGTCGAGCCAGTCGATGCGGCCCTTGATCGCCACCCCGACGCCGCGCGCGTAGATGGCCACGTCGGTGCGAATGCGAATGTCGCCCGAGTCGAGCTTCTGGCCACCGTCGAGCGGCACGGGGAACAGGGGCTGGCCCGTCGAGTCGAGGCCCCGATCGAGGTCGAGGTTGAAGAGGCCAGTCTCGCGAACGCGAGCGAGGCCTCGAATGACGATCTCGGTCTTGTCGCGCGGCGAGGTGAACTGCCGCGGGGTGAGCTCGGCGCCGAGGAGCGCCAGGTCCGCCCCCGGTGGCACGCCGGGTCCGGCTCCGCCCGAGATGCTCAGCCACGGTCCGTTCGCGCTGGTGCTGCTGACGCCCCGGGTCGCGCTCGACGGAGCTGGACCGCTGGGCTCGCCCTCCGGCGTCGAACCGCCGAGACCATCGATGCCGGTGGCGACCACGCGATTCGCCGCCCGCCGGGCGCCCGCCGCGGGGCGGGGGAGGTCGCGTCCGGTCGCGGGGCCCCCGCTGCTCGCGATGACGCCTCCGCTCCCCCCACCTCCACCACCACCCGTGCCTGCACCGTCCTCCGTCGTGCCGGGCTCGAGCGCGGGCTGCTCTGGCGGTCGCGCGGCGTCGGGCGCGTCGCCCGGTTCGCGGTTCGGGGCGTCGCCCGTGCCAACGATGTCCGCGGCCAGGAAGGCGGCGAGGTCGCGCGTCGACGGCGCCTGCGCCTCCACCATCGGGATGTGACCGCAGCGCGAGTACGTGACGAGCCGGGCGTTGGCGAGCTCGCGCTCGAGCTGCACGCCGAACTTCACCGGTGTCACCTGATCGTCCTCGCCCCACAGCAGCAACACCGGCTGCCGGAACGACTTCAAGGATTCGTGCAGCGCAGCAAAGTGATGGCCGCGCGCGGTGGCGAGGGCCGCCGCGGTCGTGCCGGGCAGGTCCAGATCCGCCTCGACGCGATCCACACGCGGCTGCGTGACCCAGCGCTCGTCGTAGTAGGCGAGGGTGGCGCGGTCCTCGATGCGCTCCCGGTAGAACAGGCTGAACAGCACCTCGCCGAGGCCGGACTTCTGCGACCAGCGCAGGAAGCTCGGAACCTGCTCGTCGTAGACGTAGGCCGCGTACAGCGCGACGCGGCGCGTACGCTCGGGACGGGCGACGGCCATCGAGAGCGCCACCGAGGAGCCCCACGAGTGACCGACGATGGCCACATCCGTGACGCCCAGCTTGTCGAGGACCTGCCAGACCAGCTGGGCCTGCGCTGCGGGGGAGTAATCCCCCTCGGGGCGGCTCGTGTAGCCGAAGCCCTTGAGGTCGACGGCGATCACGCGGTGGTTGCGGGCGAGATGCGGCTGCACCGGCCCCCACGCATCCGCCGACGCGCCGTAGCCGTGCAGCAGCACGACGGCCGGCCCCGCGCCCGTCTCCCGGTACCGCACGTCCACGCCGTCGATCGACACGAACGTCGCGTCCGCGGGCGCGTTCGGCACCCGCCCCGCATGAAACGCCGGACATCCCGCCAGCGCGAGCGCGGCGAGCCCCACGAGTGAATGGCGCAGCAGCGCTTCGCTCACGGCGCTAGCCTGCGGACCTCGGCCGGATCGTCGAACTCCGCCGCGGTCTCGAAGTCCTGCGAGGCGACGTTCGCGACCGAGCCGAAGCACTCGGCCATCCACGAGAAGGTCCGCTTGCTGAGGAGGGGCGTGAGGCCCGCCGTGCGATCGAGATCCGTTGCCACCCGGACGACCGGGAACTCGCCGTACGGCGTGAGCATCGTGCCGACCTGGTCGACGATCGACTCGTAGCGCTCCGTGTACGCGCCCGGGCCGACGCCGTTCGCATAGCCAACCACCGTCGAGGTCGAGCTCCACGTGGCGCCCGCGGTCACCGGTAGCGCGAGGATGGTGGCGGGAGGATCGTACTCGAGCTCCGTGCGGGTCGCGCCGCCCTCCGGCGACACCACACCGAGGAGCTTCACGCTCGTCTCGTCGATCTGGAACACGCCGAGCAGGTCCGAATCGGCCGCGAGCGGTGCGGCGTACGTCGCCGTCGGGAAGAGGTCGGCCCACCACGTGCCGGTGGGCGCGCTGAGGACGACGAGCCGATCGGCATCCCCCGTGAGCTGACCGCCGAGATCCCAGCGTCGCTGATTGTTCGCGGCGGCCGTGCCCGCCGTGGCGAACGTCGCGTCGGTGGCGATGCGATACGTCGCCATCTTGCCGGCCGCGAGCGGCACCTCGCTGCGCACGATCGAGCCGTCGTGATTCGGGGTGCACAGCTCGCTCGGCGGCGCGTCGATCAGGCCGTCGCCATCGGTGTCGTCGCCATCGGTCGCCGCATCTGGCTCCTCCGCCGGCGCGCACGAACCATCCGCGCGGCAGAACCCCGACTCGCACTCCTCGTCGCGGGTGCACGGCTTGTCCGCGCCCCCGGCGCACCCCACCCCCATGCTGCACAGCAACATGACCATCGCGGCGGTCGGGCGAAACATGCCGGCACGCTATGACCCGGCCCGCCCGGTGTCAACGCCTTTCTTGCACTGCAACAAAACGAGCGCTTGCAGCGCAGCATGATGCACGTGTAGCGTCCCCTCCGTGCCGGCCCCGGTCGTGATCAAGAAGTACGGCAACCGTCGTCTCTATGACACCGGTGACTCCCGCTACGTCACGCTCGACGAGCTCGCCCTCAAGATCCGGAGCGGCGCGGATCTGCGCATCGTGGACGCCCAGACCAACGAGGACCTGACGCAGGCCACGCTGACGCAGCTCGTTCTCGAGACGGGCAACGCCGCCAAGTTCCTGCCGGTTCAGCTCCTCACGCAGATGATCCGGCTCTCCGATGACTCCCTGGCCGAGTTCTTCTCGCGGTACGTCACGAGCGCGCTCGACATGTACCTGCAGGCCAAGCGCGGGGCGCAGACTCTCGCGTCCTTCAACCCGCTCGCCCAGATCCCGACGGCCGCATCGGACGCACTCGCGCGGATGTGGATGGCGACGCCATTCGCGAACTACCCCCCGCAGGCGCCGTCAGCCGCGCCGCCGCCTGGCTACAACTACCCGACCGGTGCGCCGCCCTACGTCGCGCCGCCGCCGCCCCCCGACGAGCCGCCACCGTCCGACACGCGCGGCTCCTCGCCCGAGATCTCCGCGATGCGCCGCGAGCTGGACGAGCTGAAGGCCGCGATCCGCGAGGGACTCGCGGCGAAGCCCGACGCGAAGCCCGAGAAGAAGAAGAAGAAGGACCGCTCATAGCGCCGGAAGCCCCGACGGCACTCGGCGGTAGCTCTCCGGGCGTTCGAGCTTCGAGTCAGCGCGCGTCGGCGCCGACGACGGGACGCGAGTCGCGGGCGAGCAGCGCGGCGGGTAGGTTCGCGGCCGGCGACGCAGCGACCGACGACGCCGTCGTCGCTGGAGCCGGGGGCGCGAGGGCCGAGGGCTCGGTCGCGAGCGCGGCCTCCTGGATCGCGAGGCGCTTGCGGACGAGGAGGATCGCCGTCGACATGACCACGAGGGCGACGGCGATGGTGATGCCCATCGTGGTGGCGATGCTGGCGCCCGTGCGCGTGGCCATGAAGGGGATGAAGGTTGGAATGAAGGCCGCGAAGAGGGCGCCTGCGTGATAGACGAGCCCGATCGCGCGACCGCGGACGTGCTCGGGGAAGAGCGACGTCGTGAGAACGGGCGTGACCCCCGAGTAGCCGGCACCGAGGCAGCCGCCGAGGAACGCACCGACCATGAGGAAGCCGTCGACGCCGCCCACGAAGAGGGGGACGCACGGGACCATCAGGAGCGCCGGGCCGACGAGGGCGTAGATGACGCCGAAGCGGTTCGCGATCCAGCCCGCGATGATGACCCCGACGAGCATGCCGACGTTGAACACCATGTGGTGGTGGAAGGCAGAGACAGGCGTGATGCCGAGCTCGCCCGTCATGAGGCCGGTGTAGTTGGCCGTCATGCCGTAGTAGACGACGAAGCCGAGCGTCATGATCACGGTGCCGAGGACGATCATGTTGCGGACGCCGGGCTCGAGCAGGTCGCGGAAGGACGGCTTGGCCACGGCGACAGGGCGGCCCTCTTTGCTGGGCGCCTTCTCGTCGGGAACCATGAAGCGAATGGGGAGGACGAGGAGCGCAGGGACGGCGGCGATGAGGAACATGGCGCGCCAGCCGAACGCCGGGACGACGAGGCTCGTGACGGCAGCGGCGATGAAGTAGCCGATCGGATAGCCGGCCTGGAGGAGCCCCGAGGCGATCTTGCGGGTGCGGGCCGGCCACGCTTCCATCGCCATCGCGGTGCCGGCGGTCCACTCGGCACCCATGCCGAAGCCGAACAGGGTGCGCAGCACGAGGACCGCGGCGAACGACGGCGCGAAGTAGATGAGCGCGTCGAAGACCGCGAACCAGAGTAGCGACAACATCAGCGGCAACTTGCGTCCCCACTTGTCGGCCATCCATCCCGCGACCACGCCGCCGAGGAGGCGGACGATGAGGGTCAGCGTCACCGAGCCCATCACGGCGATGGGCGGCACGCCGAACTCGGCCGCGATCAGCGGCGCGCAGAGCGGGAAGATGACGAAGTCGAACGCATCGAGGACCCAGCCGACCCACGCGGCCATGAAGGTCGTCCACTGCGCGCGCGTCGGCTCTCTCCACCAGGGCAGCTGCTTCGCCATGCCCACCTCGTAGCGTGTCCTGATATTGCGACGCAACAAGAAAAGTTGTTGCAGTGCAACAAAACTCGTTGACAGGTCTAGGCTGCGTCCTTAGGGTGCATTTCATGACGAACACGACCTCCACGAACCCGTTCACGAACCTCGCCTCCTTCGATCCGATGCAGTATTTCGCTGCATCGCAGCAGCAGTTCGCCAAGCTGGTGGGCGACGCCCAGGGCCGCGCGCAGCAGTTCGCGGACCAGTACGCGAAGATGGAATCGGAGTGGGTGGCGCGCTCGCAGGCGGCCATCGTGGCGATGGCGCAGATGGCGCAGGACGCGATCGCGTATGGCGCGCAGCTCTCGGCCGAGGCCCGCAAGCTCACGATGCAGAAGCTGACCGAGGCGCAGGCCGAGGTTCAGACCGCGACGCAGACCGCGACGAAGACCAAGGCGTAAGGCCGAGGGCGCGCCTGAGCGGCTCGTCGGGCCGACGTACTCAGGTCGCGAACAGGTCCTGCATCGTCACGCACTCGTAGCCGGCGGCCTGGAGGTTCTTCACGATCCGGGGCAAGGCGGCGAGCGTCCAGTCCTGGCCCTCGTGGAACAGGAGGACTTCGCCCGGGCGCACCCGCTCGGGCGAGCAGCGAGCGACGAGGGCATCGGGCGACTTCTCGCCGTAGTCGCAGGAATCGAGCGTCCACATCGCCAGCGTGTAGCCGGTCGCGAGCAGCGACACGAGCGAAGTCGCGCCGAGCGACCCGTGCGGCGGGCGAACCCATGGGCGGCCCGTGAGCTGCGTGCCCAGGGCCGCCTCGGTGCGCTGGCACTGGTCGAGGAGCGTGCGGACCCCGAGCGCGGTGAAGCGCTGGTGATCGTAGCCGTGACTGGCGATCTGATGGCCACGCCGCACGTACTCGCGCACGAGCTCGGGGTGGGCCTTGGCTCGGTCGCCGAGCAAGAAGAACGTGCCCGGGATCCCGAGCGTTTCCATGAGGTCCAGGTACCGGGGCGTGTCGCCATCTGGACCATCATCGAAGGTGATGGCGATGCGCTTGCGGTCGGCCGGGCCTCGCGACAGGACGCGCGGTGCGTGGTCGAACACGAGCGACTTCACCATCCGCCGCACGGCGGCGGTACCGGGCGCCATGGCGGGGTTCTAGCCTGCGGAGGCGGGCCACCCACCCAACCTCACGCGGGTCTCCGCCGCATCCCGGGGGTGACATGTCGCGCCTTCCGGGAGACAAACTCCCGAGATCTCGCGCACGTAAGTGCGCTATGCGGCGTGGTCCCGAGCCGGTACGAGCAGTGCAAAAGCTCGGTTCACCTCACCCACCACACTCCCCAGGCCCGGATGGAGCAAATGGATAGATGTCTATTACGATCACGGTGCTGCGTACGGATTGGCATTGGGCGCAGCCCAAGAAGAACCCCTCCAAGACGACTGGCGCCGCCCCTTCGGGTCGCGTCATCACCAGCATGCTGACGGGGACCAATCCCGACGACCGCAACTCGAACCGCCATATCGAATCGGCGGGCTCGACGAACCGCCGCTAGACCAGCGCCCCTCAACGGGGATTCATCGACGCCGAGCGCCGCGACCCACCGAGGGACCGCGGCGCTTCGAGTTTCGGCGCAACCGGAACCAGCACCGGCCGAGCAGGGCGCCATGCTCAAGCAACTCCTCTGCGCGTCCCTCCTCTCCCTCTCGGTTGGCTGCCAGCTCTCCACGGCGGCGCTCACGAAGCACTTCGGGGGTGGTGATGACCCGCCGGCTCCCGCCCCGGTGGCAGCATCGGAGCCGGTCCCCGAGCCCGCCTACCACAGCACCTACGCGGGCGGCCCGGCCACGGAACCCGAGTCCGATCCCGAGCCGAATCCCGAGGCCTACGGCGTGATGAACGACCGCGCTCCCCCGGCCGATCTTGGAGATCAAGTCAGCCGGATCCGGAACGAGCAGCCTCCTCGCCCCGAGCGCGTCGACCTCCGCGCCGGTGAGCGCGCGCCCGCGGGCGCCGAGACGACCTGCCGCGTGCAGGGCCGCAGCGCGATGTGCGGCGGCGTCTGCACCGACGTCCAGGTCGACGACAACCACTGCGGTCAGTGCAACGACCCGTGTGACTCCGGCAGCCACTGCGACTACGGCACCTGCCGCGACGCCGCCGGCAACCCGACGTAGCCCGGCGACGGGCTGTGGTTCCGAAACGCGAAAACGCCGCACGGCATGAACCGGCGGCGTCTCGTCTCGAAGCCCGTGGCCCCGAGCGAAGCGAGCGAGTTACTTCTTCGCGTCCTTCTTGGCCTGCTCGGCCTTCTTCAGGAGCTCCTCGGCGATGTTCGACGGGACCTCGGAGTACTTCGCGAACTCCATCGTGAACTCGGACTTGCCCTGCGTCGCCGAGCGGAGCGGCGTGGAGAAGCCGAACATGTCGGCGAGCGGCACCTCCGCGTCGACGCGCGCCTGACCGTCTTCTTCGGTCGAGCCGATGACGATGC
This sequence comes from Kofleriaceae bacterium, assembly GCA_022842285.1. Taxonomy (GTDB): domain Bacteria; phylum Myxococcota_A; class Polyangia; order Haliangiales; family Haliangiaceae; genus JABFXX01. The sequence continues at coordinate 1,673 of JALHPV010000184.1, read as the reverse complement.
CGCGGCGCTGCATGATCAGCGACAGCATGTTGCCGGAGAACTCGGCCGGGCCCTCGAGCGAGACCTTCATGATCGGCTCGAGGATCTTCGGCTTCGCCTTCGCGAAGAACTCGCGGAATGCACCGCGGGCGGCTTCCTGGAACGCGATGTCGCTCGAGTCGACCGCGTGGCTCGCGCCGTCGTTCAGGGCGACGCGCAGACCGACGACCGGCACGCCGAGGCGCGGGCTCTTCGCGATCATGGACTTGAAGCCCTTCTCGCAGGACGGGATGAACTCGCGCGGAATCGCGCCGCCCTTGATCTCGTCGACGAACTCGAAGTCACCATCGTGCGGCTCGGCGTAACCGGCGACCTTGCCGTACTGACCGGAACCACCCGTCTGCTTCTTGTGCGTGTACGAGTAATCGACGCGCATGCCGATGGTCTCGCGGTACGCGACCTGCGGCGGCGACGTGACGACCTCGGCCTTGTACTCGCGCTTCATGCGCTCGATGTACACGTCGAGGTGGAGCTCACCCATGCCGGCGATGATCGTCTCGGCCGACTCGGGATCGACGTAGCACTGGAAGGTCGGGTCTTCCTTCGTGAAGCGGTTGAGCGCCTTCGACATCTGGATCTCGGCGCCGCCGTCCTTCGGCTTGATGGCGACGGAGATGACCGGCTTCGGGACGAACATCGACGTCATCGCGAGGTTCACGGTGCCGTCGGTGAACGTATCGCCGGAGTTGCAGTCGACGCCGAACAGCGCGCAGATGTCGCCGGCGCCGGCCTCGGTGATGTCTTCCTTGTCATCCGAGTGCATGCGGACGAGGCGGCCGACCTTGACCTTCTTGCCGTTGCGCACGTTGACGATGAAGTCGTCCTTGCGAACGGTGCCCTGGTAGATGCGGATGTACGTCAGCTGGCCGTAGCGACCGTCCTCGAGCTTGAACGCGAGCATGACGAGCGGCTTCGCCGGATCCGACGAGAGGACCTGCGGGGTCTCTTCCTTGTCGAGGTCGAGCGCGATGTTCTCGACGTCACGGGGCTCGGGGAGGAAGTTGCAGACGCCGTCGAGGAGCAGCTGGACGCCCTTGTTGCCGAGGGCGGAGCCGAGCATGACGGGCGTGCACTTGAGGGCGATGGTCGACGCGCGGAGGCACTTGCGGATGAGCTCCGGGGAGAGCTTCTCCTCGAGCATCGCCTCGGTGAGCTCGTCGTTCACCATCGAGAGCTGGTCGAGCATCTCGTCGCGCGCCTTCTGCGCCTGCTCGGCCATATCGGCCGGGATCGGGCCGCGCTCGATCTGCTCGCCGTTGTCGCCGTAGAACTTGAAGGCGACCATCTCGATGAGGTCGACGCAGCCCTCGAGCTTGTCCTCGAGGCCGATCGGCAGCTGGATCATGACCGGGTGGAGCTTCAGCTTCTCGCGGAGCTGGTCACGCACGCGGAACGGGTTCGCACCCGTGCGGTCGAGCTTGTTCACGAACGCGATGCGCGGAACCTTGTAGCGGCGCATCTGGCGGTCGACCGTGTACGACTGCGACTGCACGCCGGCGACGCCGCAGAGCACCAGGATCGCGCCGTCGAGCACGCGGAGCGAGCGCTCGACTTCGACGGTGAAGTCGACGTGGCCCGGGGTGTCGATGATGTTGATGTGGTGCTGCGCCTTGATCGGCGAGCCGGGGACGGCC
>JALHPV010000183.1 GCA_022842285.1 Kofleriaceae bacterium | reverse complement strand
GAGGCGCTACTCGACGCGAAGCGCGCGCTCGAACTCTTCGGGGTTCGAGCTCGCGTAGATGGCCGTCTCCATCGAGACGAGCCCGCTGTTGACCAGATCGATCAGGTGCTGGTCGAACAGCTGCATCGAGTAGAGATCGCGGCCCTTGCGAATGAGCTCGGGGATATCCGAAAGGCGACCCGCGCGGACGGACTCGCGAATCGTCCGCGTGACGCGGAGGATCTCGACGGCGGGGATGCGCCGCCGGCCGTCCTTGCTCGCGAGGAGGCGGAGCGAGACGATCGCCTGGAGGCAGTCGCCAAGGCGATCACGGATCACATCCTGCGCGTCGGTCTCGAAGAGCCCCACGTAGCGCTGGATCGTCGCCACGGCGTCGGGCGTGTGGATCGCGCTCATCACGAGGTGACCGGTCTCGGCGGCCTTGAGCGCCGTGGCCGCTGTCTCGCGGTCGCGGATCTCGCCGACCATGATGACATCGGGGTCCTGGCGCATCGCGGCGGTCATCGCGTCACGGAAGCTCTCCGTGTCCGCGCCGATCTCGCGCTGGATGATCATGCACTTCTGCGGCTCGTGGATGAACTCGATCGGATCCTCGATCGTGACGATGTGCGCGTGCCGCGTCTCGTTGATGTAACGGAGCATCGCGGCCATCGACGTGGTCTTGCCGTTGCCGGTGGCGCCGGTGATGAGGACGAGGCCACGGCGCGCATCGGCGATCTCGGCGAGCACGGGCGGCAGGTTGAGCTGCTCGATCGAGAGCACCTGCATCGGAATGAGGCGCATCACGATGCCGACGGCGCCGCGCTGGCGGAAGATCGAGGCGCGGAACCGGCCGCGCTGCGCGAGCGAGTACGAGACGTCGATCTCGGTGAAGCGGCGCGTGAAGTCGATGTTGGTGTTGCGATCCTCGAGGATCATCCGGGCGATCGCCTCGGTGTCCTGCGCCGTCAGCGGGGGAACTTTGATCGCACCGAGCAGCTCGCCATGAAGACGATAGTGCGGCGGGTAGCCGACCTCGTAGTGGATGTCAGAAACGCCGCGCTCGATGCCGAACGCGAGGAGCTTGTGGAACGCGTTGCGGTCCATGGGACGGCACTCAGTTTAGTCCCGGTCGCCCTGGTCCGCGCTCGTCGTCGGGCGGTATTTCAGGTTTCTTCAGGCTGTCCAATAATGCCTCACCCGTGAGCTCGTCGTCGGTGGCGAGCGGTACCCACGGCTGCAACGGCTGGGTGACGTCGGCCTTCGCGGGAGGCTGCGAGGCGCGCGGCCGGCGGGGGTCGGGATTGGTGACGCTGGCAATTGGGAAGTCGTTGGTGATCTCGTCCTCCGCGCGCCCGAAGGCGTTGCGGGGGATGCCGGAGCTCGAGCCCTGGCCGAACGGCGCCTGCTTCGCCTGCGGGATGGCGAGCGCGCGATCCTCGTCGTCATCGTCATCCTCGTCCTGCACGACCAGCGCGTCGGGCCGCACGTTCGGGACGACGGCGCGCAGCTCGGAGCGAACCTCGTCCTTGAGCTGCACGAACGGGGGCGCCGGGCGCGCCATGTAGTAGCCCTGGCCGTAACGCAGGCCGAGGTCGCGCAACGCGACGACGTCTTCGACGTGCTCGATGCCTTCCGCCACCATCACCGCGTCGATCGTCTCGGCGATGTGGCGCAGCGAGCGCAGCATCTCGCGCTTCACCGTGGAGCGGGCGATGCCCCGGACCAGCACGTCGCTGATCTTGATGAAGTGCGGGCGCAGTGACATCACCGTCTCGAGGTTCGAGTGGCGCGTACCGACGTCGTCGATGGCGATGCCGAAGCCCATGGCGGTATACGCGGCGAGCGCCCGCTTGAACGCGGCGAAGTTCTCGATCGCGAGGCGCTCCGTGATCTCGAAGACGATGTTCGCGGGCGTGAGACCCGCGGCCGACAACAGATTCCCGACCTCCACCTCGATGAACGCCGAGTCGTAGAACGACATCGGCAGGAGGTTCACGAACAGGCGATGCACCGGCTCGAGCGTGGTCGCGTTGCGCAGCGCGCCGCGGAAGCACGCGCGGTCGAGCTCGACGGTGAGATCGACTTCGTCGGCGATCGCGAACAGCGTCGCCGGTGACTCGAGCGCGGCGCCGCGCGGCCCACGAGTGAGCGCCTCGTACGCGAAGATGTCGCCGGTGCCGAGGTCGACGATCGGCTGGTACACCGTCGAGAGGCCCTCGCCGAGGATGATGTCCTGCAGCGTCGAGCGATCGCGGTGCGCCTTGCGCTCGCGGGCGTTGCGCGTCGCGGCCTGCGCGTCGGCGATGAGGCGGGCGGTGAGACGCTCGGGGCGGATGAGCGAGTTGCCGAGGACGCGCGAGCAACCGACGGTGATGCGCGGCTGCTCGCGGAGCACCCCGCTGACCATCGGCGCGAGGGCCTCCTCGACGGCGCGCTCGACGGCCGAGGCGAGGATCTCGAGGTCGACGCGCGTCGTGCGGGGGGCGAGGATGACGTGGTAGCCGTCGCCGTCGCCGGTCCGGCAGATGAGATCGGCGGGGTCCAGCACGGCACCGCGGAGCCGGTCGAGAACCGCGGCGGCATGGTCGTAGATCTCGCTGTGGTGGGCGACGCCGAGATCGAGCTCGACCTTGTGCAAGCGCGACAGGTCGACGAGCAGGCACGACAGCGCGCGGTCGCGGGCGAGGATCGCGGTGACCTCGTTCATCCGCTCCTGGTGCGGCCGGAACCGATCGACGGGCGGCTCCCGCAGGCGGCCGAGCGCGCGCGTGTTGCGGGTCGGCGTCGAGATGCCCTCGCCGTCGGCGGCGGAGAAGAAGTGCACGCGCCCCGGACCACCACGCTTGGCGCCACGCAGGGCGGCTTCGGCCGCGGTGAGGAGGCCTTCGGGATCGGCCGCATCGTCGGGCAGCGAGGCCACACCGATGGAGATCGACATCCGGCGTCCCCCCGGCAGATCCGCCACCGTCATCGCATCGCGCACGCGGCCGGCCTTCGTGAGCGCACCGGTCTTCGTCGTCTCGGGCAAGAGCAGCACGAACGAGGCACCGGAGTAGCGAGCAACGATGTCCGACGCCCGGACACGTTCCGGCGAGTCGTGCTCGGCGAGGATGGTCGCGATCTGGCGCAGGATGTCGTCGCCGACCTGGTAGCCGAGGTCGTAGTTGACGTTGGCGAAGCCATCGACGTCGGCGAGCAAGAGCGACATCGGCTGGCCGTAGCGCAACGCGCGCGCCACCTCTTCGCGGAGCCGCTCCTGGAACGCGCGGTGCGTGTAGAGACCGGTCAGCGCATCGCGGAGCTGGAGCGCCTCGAGCTGGCTGCCCATCTCCGCGAGCTGGAGCGTGGCCGCCGAGACCTCGGCCCCGCGCGCCTGCAGCTGCGCCTCGAGGATGATCTCGTGCTCGCGCAGCTGGCTGTTCACCCCGCGCAGCTCGGCGATGAGGCGGTTGTTGTCGCGCTCGAGCCGGAACGTCTGCACGAGCTGCTCGACGGTCTGCAGGAGGTCCTGCAGCTTCCAGGGCTTGGTGATGACGTAGTGGAGGTGGCCGGCGTTGATCGCCGCGATCAGGTCATCGGACTCGGGATAGCCGGTGACGACCGCACGCCGGCAATGCGGACGCAGCTGCGCGACGTGCGCGAGGAGCTCCGCACCGGGGAGGCCGGGCATTCGCAGATCGGCGAGCACGCATGCGAGGTCGGGTTGCGCGGCGACGATCTCGAGAGCTTCGGTACCATTTGTCGCCGTGAGGACCGTCGCGCGCGACCGCAGGACGCGCGACAGCGCATCGAGATTGTGCCGATCATCATCGACGCAGAGGATGATCGGGCGCCCCGGTTCATCGGCCCCGTGATCCGATTCGACACCCAACGTCCGGCCAGTATCGACGGTTGCAGGCGAGCTGTGAAGGGGCCCACAGTCGCACACCGTCCTACAGCAAACGGACCTCGGCCCATGGCCGCCGCCTGCGAGATCTCCGCACCGCTAGGGCAGGAGCGGATAGCTACAGATGTACTGGTAGTTGCTGGTGCACGGACGGTCGTCCCACTCGTAGTTCCGGTCACCGGCGGTGATGGTGCAATCCTCACCACCGCTGCCGTTGTTCGGCTCGCCAGCGTTCCAGTTCGTGTACGTGAGAGGCGTGGTGTCGGACCACACGAACGTGCCCTCGGCCGCGAGGTCGTTGGCGCCGATCCACGTGTTCACGATATTGGCCGCGAGGATGGGGAGCGTGCTCTGGTCCTCGGCCGACGTGATCTTCGCGAGCTGCGCGTCGGGGTAGATCATCGCGCACGCCGCCCTCGCGTTCGCCCATGTCGCCGGGGCGGCCCCCTTCATGAAGCACGTCGTCAACGTCTGCTGGCCGCCCACGCAGGGCCGCGGCATCGCCGCATCGACGGGGGCGTCGGGCTCCGCGGCATCGGGCTGCGCCGCATCGATCCCGGCGTCGATGGCACCATCCGCGGTGTCGTCGGAGTCGGTGGTGTCGGTATCGCCGTCGCCATCCTCGATCGGCTGCCCATCGCCATCGCCGAGCGAGGCCTTGCAGGCGGGCAGGCTCAACGCCGCAAGCGCAAGCGCAAGCGCCAGCAGGGGCCGTCTCATCGAGACCATCATCTCTCATACGCGCGAGGACGTCACGTCGTTCCTCTCCTCACCTTTCCCTGCGCGCGGGAGCACACCAGCCATCGCGTGACGTCCTGCAGCAAATGCTAGGGTCTCGCCTACATGAGCCCGATCGTATTCATCATGGCGGCGGGGCTGGGGACGCGCATGAAGAGCGAGACCCCCAAGGTCCTTCACCCCGTGGCTGGCCGTCCCGTGCTGCACTGGGTCGTCGGGGCGGCCCGCGCTGCCGGTGCTGGCCGTGTGGTGGCCATCCTGGGTCACAAGCACGAGATCGTGAAGGCCTCGCTCGACGCCCGCTTTGGCGTCGGTGGCGTCGACATCGCCCTCCAGCCCGAGCAGCGCGGCACCGGTCACGCGGTCCAGTGCGCCCTGCCCGCCGTCGCCAACGAGCCCGACGACAAGATCGTCGTGATCCTGACCGGCGACGCGCCGCTGCTCGCCTCCGAGCGCATCGCCGAGCTGATCAGCGCCGCCGAGAAGTCACCATCGGGGATGGCGCTCCTGTCCACGGTCCCGCCGCGCCCGATGCCCTACGGCCGCCTGGTCCGGGACAGTGCTGGCGTGCTGCAGAAGATCGTCGAGCATCCCGACGCCACCGAAGAGCAGCGGAAGATCCTCGACACGAACGCCGGCTTCTACGCGATCCGGCTCGGTCATCTCCGCCGCGATCTCGCGGCCCTCAAGGCCGACAACGCCAAGGGCGAGCTCTACCTGACCGATCTCGTCGCGCACGCCGCCACCCGCGGGGGCGCCACGTCGATCGACGCCCCCTTCACCGAGGTCGCCGGCATCAATGACCGCGTCGATCTCGCCGGCGTGGAGCTCTCCGCCCGCCGCCGCATCAACGAGGGCTGGATGCGCGCTGGCGTGACGATGATCGATCCCGCCAGCACGTTCATCGATGCCGATGTGGGCCCGCTCGGCAAGGACATCTGGCTCGGCCCGAACGTCTGCCTGCGCGGCAAGACCTCCCTCGCCGACGGCGTGCGCATCGACGCCGGCTCGGTCCTCACCGACGTCACCGTCGCCGAGGCGACCACCATCAAGCCGTACTCGATCCTCACCGAATCCACGATTGGCGCCCGCGCGCAGATCGGTCCGTTCTCCCACTGCCGCCCCGAGTCACGCCTCGACGAGGACGTGCACCTCGGCAACTTCGTCGAGACGAAGAAGACCCATCTGATGGCCGGCGCGAAGGCGAACCACCTCGCGTATCTCGGCGATGCCTCGATCGGGACGAAGGCGAACATCGGCGCCGGTACGATCACGTGCAACTACGATGGCGTCGGCAAGTACAAGACGACCATCGAGGCAGGTGCGTTCATCGGCTCCGACAGCCAGCTCGTCGCGCCGGTGACGATCGGCCGCGACGCCTACGTCGGCTCCGGCACCACCGTGACGAAGGACGTGCCCCGCGGCGCCCTCGCCCTCACCCGCGTGAAGCAGGTGAACGTCGAGGGCTGGGCCGACCGGTTCCGCGAAGCGCAGGCGAAGAAGCGCAAGTCGACCGAGCCCGGCAAGTAGCTACGCTGGCAGTCAGCGCAGCAACGCGGGCGCGTGCAGCTTGGCGCCCAGGATCAACCGGATCACCCGCGCGCGGTGTCCCGCGTACGGCGCCAGGAGCTCGAGCATCCGCGCGTCGTCACTGCGCCGCTCGTTCGCGAGGGCCTGCCCCACCAGACGTGGCAGGTGAAGGTCGCCCACAGGGACGGCATCCTCGTCGCCCGCTCCGAAGGCGAGGAGCATGCCCACGGTCCACGCACCGATGCCGGGCAGCGCGAGCAGCCGCGCGGCGAGCTCCTCGCGCGGGAGATCGAAGACGCGGTCGCGCGCATGCGCGTGCGCGATCCGCACGAGCGTCGTGGCGCGACGCAGATCGATGCCGAGCGCTTGCAGATGAGCGGGGGTGAGTCGCGCGAGCGCATGCGCCGAGGGAAACGCCGTGCCGATCGCCGTCACGGTGCCGTAGCGGCCAACGAGGCCCTGATACTGCCGGATCGCCTCCTCGTACGTGACGCGCTGCTGCAGCACGATCCCGCAGGCGAGATCGAACAGCCATGGGACCCGCACGAAGCGGAGGCCGGGGAGCGCGTGCACGAGCCGGCGCAGGCGCAGCTGCTCTCGCGGAGGCGTGAAGGAGTCGTGGCCGTCGACGATCGGGAGCCAGGCCTCCCATGCCGCCGTGCCGTTGGGGTCGCCGGTCGTCGACAGCTCCACCACACCTGCGAGGCTGTGGATGGTGTGCCGGACGGCCGTCGTGGCGTCGAGCATGAACGTCTTCACGAACGTCGTGTCGTCGACGCTGCACGTCGGATCGTACAGCCCCATGCGCAGGAAGCCGAAGGTCCGACGCACGTCGAGGACGGCGGGTATCTGCAGCGGATCGCTCATGGAACACAGAGTCCGGGGACCGCCGCCCCTCGGCGCGAACGCGCGCGGTCAGCCGAGATAGGCTTCGTGACAGACCGCTTCGATGCCGTGGCCATCGGGGCACGTGACGAACGCGGCGAAGTAGTTCGGGTGGTAGTTCGCGCGCACGCCCGGCGGACCGTTATCGGTGGCCCCCGCGGCCATGGCCGCCTCGTAGAACGCCTTCACGGCCGCACGGCCTGACGCTGCGAACGCGACGTGCACGCGCGTGGGCTTGGAGCCGTGGGCGTCGGCGATCCAGAAGTCAGCATGCGGCTTCTTGCCAAAGCCGACGGTGATGCCGGGCACCTCCATGACGACTTCGATGCCGAGAGGAGCGAGCGCCTGCTTATAGAACTCGGCGCTCTTCGCGAGGTCGGTGACGGAGATCCCGACGTGGTCGAGGATGGGCATGGCGCGGACGATAGCGTAACCTTGGTGGCCGTGAAGGTCGTCATGGCGGGTGTCTGCCTCGCGTTGATGGCGGGCACCGCGACTGCGGGTCGAACTCATTACGGTTGGCTCTATGGCACCGAGGTGCCGGTCGAGCGCGGCGTCGAGATCCAGACGATCACGACGGAGACCAACGGCGTCGCGCCGAACAATCTCAAGCGGGATGTCTGGTGGACGGGGCTACTCGTCGGCGTCACCGATCAGCTCGAGCTGGCCCTGCCCTTCGAGATCCAGTGGCAGCGCACCGACGACACCGAAGCGAACACCTCGCTGAAGTACTACGGCCTCGAAGCGCGTTACCGGTTCGTCACGAACGATCCGGTGGACAAGCCCGCGTTCGCGCCCCTCATGCGCGTGGCCGTGAAGCGCGACATCGTGAATCGCGACGTCGTCCGCGTGGAGACCGACCTCGTCGCGTCCTACGAGGCCGGCAAGGTCCACGCGATCGTCGACTTCGGCGTCATCGGCGACCTGAGCCTCGACGACACGCACCTCGAGCTGCGGCCGGGCGTGGGCGTGAGCGTCCGCGTGAAGGGTGACCTCCGGCTCGGAGTCGAGGCGTACGCCGAGCTCTCGCTCGACGAGACGCGCAAGAGCTTCGCCATCGTCGGCCCGAACGTCGCGTGGACGCACGGCCGCTTCTGGATCGCAGGGGCCCTCGGCATCGGGGTGTTCAACATCAACACCGCGCCACGCGTGACCTGGGGAGTCGCGTTCTGAGGATCGCCGCGTTCGCCGCACTCCTCGCGTTCGTCCCCGCGGCGCGCGCGCAGGGCGACCAGACCGGCAAGGTCGTCGGCAAGATCACGGTCACCGAGGCCGACGGCAACATCGCGCAGAACGTCGCGGTGGTCGTCTACGTGGTCGGCTTCCGGGAGCGGCCCGTGGAGGGCGCGATCGGCAACACGTTGCGCCAGAAGGGCCGGCGGTTCATCCCCGACCTCGTCGGCGTCACCGAGGGCGAGCTGATCAGCTTTCCGAACGAGGACCCGTTCCTCCACAACGTGTTCTCGCCGTCTCCGACGCGGAAGTTCGATCTCGGCTCGTTCAAGCAGGGCGAGACGAAGACGAAGCAGTTCGCGGATGCGGGCGTCGTCGACGTGTTCTGCAACATCCACCCGGAGATGGCAGCGACGGTGCTGGTGCTGCCGAATCACAAGCACACGAACGTGCGCTCCGACGGCTCGTACATGATCGCCGACATTCCACCGGGGGAGTGGACGCTCTACGCGTATACCCGGCGTGCCGAGAAGCCCGTGCAGGCCACCATCGTCGTCACGCCGGGCGCCGAGCTCAACGTCGACCTCACGATCGCCCGCGGCCCCGAGCCCGAGCACGTCAACAAGTACGGAGAGAAGTACCGGGACGGCGATCGCTATCGCTAAACTTCAGCCATGAGCAAGCTGACGATTCCGGTCATCCTCGGGAGCACGCGCGATGGTCGCTACGGCGACAAGCCCGCCCGGTGGATCACCGAGCAGCTGAACGCGAACGAGCACATCAGCGCCGAGCTCCTGGACCTGCGCGATTGGCCCCTGCCCTTCTTCGACCAGAAGACTCCGCCCGGCGCGGTGAAGGACGGCAACTACGGCAACGCCCTCGCGAACAAGTGGTCCGAGAAGATCGGGGCCGCCGACGGCTTCGTCATCGTGACGCCCGAGTACAACCACGGCTATCCCGCGGTGCTGAAGAACGCGCTCGACTGGCTCTACCGGGAGTGGAAGCGCAAGCCCGTTGGCTTCGTCGCGTGGGGCCAGGTGTACGGAGGCCGCGTCGTCGAGCAGCTACGGCTCGTCGCGTGCGAGCTGCACATGGTGCCGGTCCGCAACGCGGTGCACGTGACCGCCGACGTCTGGGCGGCCACGAAGGCTTCGACCAGCCTCGAAGGCTTCGCGCCCCTCGCGAAGGCCGCGACCCATCTGATCGACGACCTCGTGTGGTGGGGGCAGGCGCTCAAGACCGCCCGCCAGGCGTCGTAGCAGCGCCGATCTCCGCATCGCGCACGGCTCGAGCCATGTCAGCGAGCCGACCGCCGCCGCGGGGCTCGGCCGCGAGCAATACCATCGAGCAACGCCTCCAGGGCCTGCATGGCTCGACCGAGCGCCGCCTGCGGCTGGGCCTGACCACCGAGCCAGAGTGCGGCGTCGATCAGCGCACCATTCAACAGGTGCGCGAGCGCCTCGGTATCGAGGTCGACGAGCCGGCCGGCGGCAGCAAGCTCGCGCAAGAGATTCTCGAGCGGTTTCACCGCAAGCTCGTCGTCGATCGTCGTGGCGGCAGCGACTCCCAGGACCGCCGGGGCGTCGATCAACAGGATCTGGCGCACCCCCGGATCGAGCGATGCCTCGAGATACGAGCGGCATACGTTGGTGAGCTCGTCCCAGGGGTCGGAAGCCAGCGCGGCACTGGCCGTCACGCTCGCGACCAGCTCCGCTTCGAGGTCCCGAACCACCGCCTCGAACAAGCCCTGCTTGCTCCCGAAGTGGTGGTACAGGGCCCCCTTCGTGACGCGCGCGGCGCGGACCACGTCATCGAGCGAGGTCCGTGCGTATCCGAGCGTCGCGAACGCCTCGCGCCCCCGCACGAGCAGGCTCGCGTGCGTCGCGGCCGTGTCCTCTGCGTTCGAACGCGGGCTCACGGGGCCTCCTTGACATACATACTTTCGGTACGTATAACCATACTCACGGTACGTAAATAGTGCCGAAGGGAGTACGGGATGTCGATCACGGATGGACTCTTCATCGCGGGTTCGGTGCTGGGCGGCGCGGCGCTGCTCCTCTTGCCTCTCGAGCTGGTGTGGTTGCGACGCCGCGGCCGGCTGGACCGAGCGCGCTGGCGAGCGATGGCAGGCAGCGCCAGCGTCCTCGTCCCGACGATCGCGGCGGGCGGAATCACGCTCGGCTTCTTCCTGGCGGTGCTCGCAGGCGCGGCCCGGTTATCGCCGTGGGAGATCCCCTCAACGCCCTGGACCGCCGTCCTCGCCGTGGTCGCGGTCGACTTCGTCTACTACTGGGATCATCGGGCGGGCCACTCGTGGTGGCCGTACTGGGCGCTCTCGCATTCGGTGCACCACAGCGGCTCCACCTACGACCAGAGTATCGGGTTGCGCGTGTCGGTGACCGACGGGCTCTTCGCTCCGTTCTTCTATGCACCGCTCGCGTTCATCGGCTTCGATCCGCTCCTCGTGCTCGCCGCCTTTTCGCTGGTGGTCGGCTACCAGCAGTGGATCCACACCGAAGCGGTGGGCGCCCTGCCGTGGCTCGACGGCTGGCTCAACACGCCGGCCAATCACCGCGTCCACCATGCGGTCCAGCCTCGGTATCACGACAAGAACTTCGGCGGCATCTTCATGGTGTGGGACCGCTGGTTCGGAACCTACGCGCGCGAGACCGTGCCCCCTCGCTACGGCATCACGCACGCCCTCGCGTCGGACCATCCCTGGCGGGTCCATACCCACGAGGCGGCCCGCTGGCTTCGCGCGTGGGCGGGCGCGCCGTGGGCCATGCGCCTGGACATGCTGTTCGGACGCCCGCGCTGAGCGTCGCCTACGTCACTGCCCCGGCGCTAGCTCGACGACGAAGAGGTAGTCGAACCGTGCGACGGCATTGTCGTCCACCCCCAAGCTCGTACCCATCGAGCCCGAGGGCGACGCACCGCCGGTGAGCAGGTCGGTCGTGGTCGTGTTGGAGAGGGAGCACGCCGACGCTCCAGGGACGGTTTGCTGCATCAACTGGACGGTCTCGCCCAGGTCCTGACCGCGGACGAGCATTTCGTAGTCCGAGTTGCCGGTCCACTCCCCGTACAGCATCGACCGGCGCGTGCCCATCGCCGTTCCACCGACGCCGCATGCGTGCCACTTGCTCTCGTCGTCGGTCTCGATCGAGATCCCGACGAAGGCGTCCTCGTCGGGCAGGGACTCGATGATCATCGACGTCGCGGCCGCGACCCGTGCGAATCGCCCGGGGGGCCGGGCGTACTGCCACGAGCTCTGGAGCCCCCCCGGCTGCAGGTACCCTTCGGCAGAGATCGACCAGGTGCCCGCTTGCGTCCACCCGGCGAGAGTGTCGCCCGGATAGAACCCGTAGAACGCGACAAATCGGTCCTCGATACCGGGGCGCGGGTCGCACGCGTCACCGATCCCGTCTGCGTCTGCATCGGCGTTGCTGCCCGGTAGATGGGGACACGGATCGCAGACGTCGCCGAGGCCGTCGGCCTCGTGATCACGCTGGTCTGCGTTCTGGATCTCGACGCAGTTGTCCTGAGAATCGACGAGCCCGTCGCCATCCGTGTCGACCAGCGGACTGGCGTCGGGCGTGTCCCCGGCGTCGGGAGCATCGGGTGGATCGACCGCGTCACCAGTGTCGGTCGACGAGTCGTCGCTCACATCATCAGCCCCGGCGTCGCCATCGTTCGACGCGGTGCTGCCCTGGAACGAGCAGCCGATGGCCGAGAGCGCAACTCCAGCCACCCATGGGGACCAGGCGAATCTCATCGCCTCTACTATACGCTCGCGTCGAGCGACGGAGGGGTCGAACTACGGGGGCCGGGTGAGGCCCCGTCCGCGCTACTCGGGGAGCAGCACCTTGTCGATCACGTGGATCACGCCGTTCGACGTGAGGATGTCGGTCTGATCGATGCCGGACGTGCGATCGCTCTCGTCGGTGATCTGCAGCTGCGCGTTCACCGTGAACGTGCCGGTCTCGACGGTCGTGATCGGCGCGCCGACCGGGACGTCGGCCTTCAGGACGAGCCCGGGAACGACGTGATACGTGAGGACCTTCGTGAGGAGGGTGGTGTTCGCGAGGAGGGCCTCCTTCGAGACATTGAGCTCGGTCAGGAGCGCGGCGAACGCCGCATCCGTCGGCGCGAAGACCGTGAACGGACCCGTTCCCGAGAGGGTGCCGTCGAGGTCCGCGGCCAGCACGGCCTCGACGAGGATGGTGAACTCGGGCGGGGTGCCCGTCCCGGCCGCCACGGCGGTCTGGACGATGTTCTTGTCGGCCGGCAGGATCACCTTGTCGATCAGGTGCACGACGCCGTTGGACGCATCGATGTCGACGGCCGTGATCGACGAGACGCGGTTGCGACCGTCCGTGATCTTCGGCGGCGTGCCGGAGTCGATCTTGAAGATGCTGCCCTCGGCCGAGGTGATGGGCTTACCGAACGGAATTCCCGACGACGGAACCTCGCTCGTGAGCACGTGGTACTGGAGCACCGAGCGGAGCAGGGGCTTGTTCTCAGCCGTCAGCAGGTCCGCGCCGGTCGCGCCCGAGTTCCCCGTGAGCTCGACGGCGAGCGCATCGAAGGCGGCGTTGGTGGGAGCGAACACGGTCAACGTGCCGGGCTCCGAGAGGAGGTCGACGAGGTCGTTGTCGTTGCTGGCAAACGTAACCGCGGCGACGAGGGTCGACAGCGAGGGGGTCGCCTGCGCGGTCGCGACGATGGACTGAGCCGCCGGAGCGTCGATTCCATCATCCGTCACATCGGTGTCATCAGTGGTGTCGGTGCTGTCGGAGCTGTCATCGCCACAGGCGGAAAGCAGGACAGCGGCGGCAAGGCAAGCAAACGGTAGGCTCTTCATCTCAGCAGTCTCCTTGAGGGGGTTCGCTGGTGAATTCGCCGGCCGCGGCGACCTGGATGCATCCATCTCGCATTTGGTGGCGAATCCACAGATAGACATGGCTCCCGCGCTGCACGTTCTGCATCTCCCCCCGATCCGCGTATCCTGCGCGCCGGAGATGCCTGCGCGCGCAGTCCAAGAGCCGGTGGGGGCCCTCCTGCCCCGGGTGGCAGCGGGGGACGCCTCCGCGACGCGCGAGCTCATCGAGGCGTATGGAGACCTGGTGTGGTCCCTGGCGCGGCGGTTCGACCCGTCCGAGGCCGAGGATGCCGTCCAGGAGGTGTTTCTCGATCTATGGAAGACCGCGGACCGGTTCGACCCGGAGCGTGGCAGCGAAAGCACCTTCATCGCGATGGTCACGCGCCGCCGCCTCATCGACCGGCAGCGGCGGGCGAAGCGCCGTCCCGTCGCCGATGGCACGGGGGACGTCCCGGACCAGGAGGACCCGCAGCCCGGCGCTGACACCTCGACCGACGCGGCCACTGCCGCCCGTGCCCTCGGGCAACTGCGCCGCGAACAACGCCGCGTCCTCGAGCTCGCGACGGTCGAGGGCCTGTCCCACGGAGAGATCGCCACCCAGACCGGCATGCCCCTCGGCACGGTCAAGGCGCATGCACGGCGCGGACTGATGGCGATTCGCCTCGCCTTGTTCGGTCCGCCCAAGACAGGAGAACCATGAAGCGGTCACTGTCCGATACCGAGCTCTTGCGCGCCCAGGACCTGCTGGTCCAGCGGGCAACGGAGGGCCTGAGCGCCGACGAACACGCCGAGCTGGAACGGCTGGGCGCGGA
>JALHPV010000182.1 GCA_022842285.1 Kofleriaceae bacterium | reverse complement strand
CCGCCTCCGGACGAAGGCGGAGCCAGCGGCCGGCTTGCTCGCAGAAGAGCAGGGGCGAGGCCGTCATGTCGGGGTCGGCGCGATCCTCGACGACCGTGGAGGGGCCGCCGGTGAAGGATGTGCGCCCGTACGTCGCCGTGGAACCCCACGACCGGGTCAGGATGTACGTGTCGGTCAAGCCCGCTACCTCGCGGGTCCCCGGGGGGAGCGCGTGAAGATCGAGCAGGCGATCGAGCGACCACGACCGCATGGTGCCGGCGCGGTCGATGCCGAGGAGATGGTTCCCCACGAGATCGATGCGCTGGAGGGGGGCCGCCGTCTGGAGGAGCACCAACGACGTGTCACCCGCCGTCCACTCGACGCGCTCGCTGTTCACGTAGACGAGACCACCGGGTCGCCAGGCGGGCGCGATATCGGGATTCGGCAGCGCCGTGCGCCGCGGCGGCTGCCCCGTCTCGAAGGCGAGCATGTCGCGGTCGACCGTCCCGAGCACGAGGTCGCCGCAGTACACGGCCATCTCGAAGGTCCCGGGCACGGTCCAGCGCCCACGCTCGGTGAGCGAGCCGTCGGCGGCGAGGCCCCGATCCACGAGCTCGCCGTTCACGACGTAGGCGACGCGCTGGCCATCGGGGCGGACGACCAGCCAGGGGGTGGAGGTCGGCTCGAGCGCCTGCGCGGTCCCGCCGTCGGGCAGGACGTACACGCCCGCCGGCGTGGCGTACACGAGCGCCGTCGCCAGGCGGCTCGCCACCAGCACGTCCGCAGCGAGCTCGGTCGGAGGCCGGCCCCGCTGATCGACGAGCAGGAGCGTCCGCTCGGCCAGTACGACCACGCGGTCCCCGGTCTCGACGATGGCCACCGGCTTGCGCCCCGTATCGAGGGGCGTGCTCGCCCCGGTCGCACGATCGATGCGAATCAGGCCACGTTCCTTCGTGAGCCCGAGCAGCGCGCCGCCACCGGCCAGCCAGTGAACTTCGTTGATGGGCGTATCGAGGGCCAGCCGCGTCGACGGTCCTCGCAGGTCGGGCGACAGGATCCGCACCGACTGCCAGCCCGCCTCGATCACGACGATCGCGGTGCCATCCGGGCTCGGCCGGGGCACCGCGAACGAGGTGCCGAGCGCGATGCCACGGCCCGCGCCGGCGGTGAGCGCGGTGGTCACGATGTCATGCGCGTTGGCCCACGCCGGAGACTCGGGCGGCAGCGAGCTCAGCATCGCCAGGGCGACATCGGGAGCCGCTGTCGCGAGGTTCGCGATCAGATCGCCGAGCCGGGCCTCGGCGTTCGCCTGCGCCCGTTCGGCGGAGCGGCGCGCCGACAGCACGCCTCGCAGCGAGATCGTCGAGACGATCGCGATCGCGATCAGCGCCAGCAGGCCGAACGTCACCGCGAACCGGTAGCGCGACACGAAGCGGGCGAGGCGCTCGCGCAGGTTGTACTCGTGCGTCGGCACGAGCTGGCCGCCGAGGAAGGCGCGCAGGTCGCGGGAGAGCGCACCGCCGTCGGCATAGCGGTCGTGGGCGCGCGGCGCCGTCGCCTTGCGCACGATCGTGACGAGGTCCCGCGGGACATCGGCCGGAATCCGGGTGAAGTCGAGCCCGCGCTCCGCGGCGCTGGCCTCGATGCTCTCCGTCGCGGACAGCTTCGCGAACGGTCGCTCGCCCGTCAGCACGTTGTAGAGCGTGACGCCAAGGGCGTAGACGTCCGAGGCGCGGTTCGCCGGCTCGCCGCGCGCTTGCTCTGGCGGCATGAAGCCGGGGGTGCCCAGCGTCGTGCCGAGCCGCGTCAGGTCGCCCGTGGACTCGCGCTCGAGGGTCAGCTCGGGAGTCTCGTCGAGCACACGTGCGATGCCCCAGTCGATGAGCAGCGTCTCGCCGTACGCGCCGACGAGGATATTCGAAGGCTTGATGTCGCGATGGATCACGCCCTGCGCGTGCGCGTACGCCGCGCCCTCGACCACGCCCGCCACCTGGGCCACGAGGGCGAGGCGCCCGCGGAGGTCGCTGCTCGCGATCAGGCGATCGAGCGAGGTGCCATCGATCTTGTTCATCGCGTAGTACGGGCGGCCGGCCTCGTCGCGACCTGCATCGAGGAGCGTGATCAAGTTGGGATGCTGGAGGCGCGCCGCGATCTTCACCTCGCGGTCGAAGCGCTCGAGGATGCTCGCGTCGTTCGAGAGCGCCTGCTTCACGGCGACGACCCGACCGAGTTTGTGGTCGCGCGCCTCGAATACGCGCCCCATGCCGCCGCGCCCGAGCTCGGACAGCTCCTCGAAGCGCGCGGGGACGCGCACCTCCAGCGAGCGGGCCATCGGCGACTGGGGGAGCGTCGCGTCGAACCCATCGCGTCGCCCGTCGGCTCCGTTGCGCTCGGTCGGCCCGCCATCAACCGCATCGATCGTCCCGCGCTCCCAGCGCCGATCGGGCGTATCAGCCATCAGCGCTCGGGCGTGAGCTCGAACCGGAAGCCGTCAGGGTCTCGCTCGAGGGTGATCTTCGTGCCGCGCACCGTCCACGTCAGGGGAGCGGAGGGCAGGGCGGCCAGCGCGTCGATGCCGAGCGCCTCGGCGACGCGATTCGCCGCGGCGAGGACGACCGCATCCGTGGCGTTGTCGGGGCGCGGCACCGCCGAGTCGACGGTGAGCGAGTCGAGGCAATCGTTCGCGTCGAAGGTCGCCATCGCCTCGACCCCGAGCTCGGGGACCGGCGTCTGCTTCGGCGCGAGGCCCACGGACGGGTTCGCATGGCCGGTCGTGCGGTACGAGCGCGCGCCGGGAAACAGCGCCAGGACCTTCTTGCGGGTCATGCCCCACGCGAGGTCTGCGAAGTGCGTGGTGCGCGCCCACGAGCTGGCGCCCTGTCCGAGAGGTGAGCTCATCCAGGACATCGTACCGCACGATCCCCGCATACCCGGGCGCTACCTAGCTGGCGAGACGTTCGCGTGCGAACACCTTGCACATGGCTGATGACCGTGAGGGGAGGCCGACCCGGCGCCTCGGGCGACGTGAACCCGTCGCGGCCGAGGCGACTCAGGTCTCGGTGATGGTGGTCGCGGAGGGCGTGGAGCTCCGCGCCAACGGACAGTCGTTGGTGGTGTCGAAGCCGGATGCGCGTCGGCTGCTGGCGGGCCTGCTCGAGCTGCTCGGCTGACTACTTGCGGTTCTTCTTGCGCGCGGCCTTCTCGGCCTTGCGCTTCGCGAGGGCCTTCGCCTTGTCGCTGGCGCGCACGGCGCCGACGTTCGCCTTCGTACCCGGCGGCGTGAAGCCCTTCGGCAGACCGGGGATGTTGCCCGGCGGCAAGCCCGGCATCCCGGCCATGTCCGGCATGCCCCCGCCCGCGGCCATCAGGGCGTTGATGTCCATGTTGGCCAGCTTCTTCATCTGCGAGAACTGCTTGAAGCCGGGGATCTTGCCCATCAACCCCGTCGACGCGCCGAGCTGCACCATCATCTGGCGCATCTGCGCGAACTTCTGCAGCAGCTCTTTGACGTCGTTCTCGGAGCGGCCGGAGCCCTTCGAGATGCGCTTCACGCGGCCCGGCTCGAAGTCCGCGCGGCGGCGCTTCGCCTGCTTGCCGGCCGTTGTCGCGAAGTCTTCCCACGAGGTCGTGACGAACACCTGCGGGTTCAGCCGCTCCTCGATCGTCATCGACGAGATCATCGCTTCGATCTTCGTCAGCTCGCGGTCGTCGAGGTTGACGCCCTCGGGCAGGCCACCGTTGAAGAACGGCAGCTTCTCGAACAGATCCTTCAGCGATCCCATCTTCTGGATCAGCCGGATCTGCTCGAGGAAGTCCTGCATGTCGAACTTGCCCTTGAGCATGCGGAGGGCGTCTTCCTCCGCCTTCTCCGCATCGACGACCTGCTCGAAATCTTTGACGAGGCCGACGATGTCGCCCATCCCGAGGATGCGCGAGGCGAGACCCTCGGGGCGGAACTCCTCGAGCTTGTCGAGGGACTCGCCCATGCCGAGGAACTTGATCGGCTTGCCCGTGATCTCCTTGACCGACAGCGCCGCGCCACCGCGGGCATCGCCATCGAGCTTGGTCATGATCACGCCGTCGAGGTTCAGGCGCTTGTTGAACGTGTCCGCGACGTTCACCGCGTCCTGACCGGTCATCGCGTCGAGGACGAGGAAGATGTTCGCGGGCTGCGTCGCCTTGTCGATGTCCTCGAGCTCCTGCATGAGGGGCTCGTCGATCGCGAGGCGACCGGCGGTATCGTAGATGATGACGTCGCAGCCCTCGGCGGCGGCCTTGTTGGCGGCCTCGCGGCAGATCGTGACCGGGTCCTTCCCCTCGATGTGGAAGACCGGCATGTCGAGCTGACGGCCGAGGGTCTTCAGCTGCTCGACGGCGGCCGGACGATAGATGTCGGCGGCGACGAGCATCGGCTTCTTGCCGTGGGTCTTTTCGAGCCAGCGCGCGAGCTTGCCGCAGCTCGTGGTCTTACCCGAGCCCTGCAGACCGCACATCATGATGCCGGTCGGCCCCTTCTTCGCCCACCGGAACTCGGTGTCGATGGGGCCCATCATCGCGATCAGCTCGTCCTGGCAGATCGCGATGAACGCCTGCTCGGGGGTGATCGTCTTGGTGCCGTACTCCTTGCTCTTCGCGCGGAGCTCGACCTGCTTGCCGCGCGCCTGCTCGCGCACGCGCTCGAGGAACCGCTTGACGACGCGGAACTCGACGTCGCCCTCCAGCAGCGAGAGCCGGACGTCGCGGAGGGCATCCTCGATGACGTCGTCGTTCAGCTCCGCGACCCCCGTCAGACGCTGACGGGCCGCGCGGAATCCCTTGGCAAGTGTCTCCAGCACGGCCTGGCTATATCACGGGAGTGCGCAATCCCCGAGCCCACGCGGCACGGGTCGCGGCACTCTGCACCGACGGCTCGGCGTCCTGCGCCAGGTGGTCGAGGATCAGGTCGTCACCGACGAGCCGGAACTTCCACTCGAGGGCGTGGGCCACGGCCAGCCGCCGGAGCGGATCCGCGGAGATGGCCCACGTGGACGCCACCTGGGTCGCGGCCAGCGGCCGGGCCTCCTTCAGCGCCATGGCGAGGCTCCGGCCGATCACCTCGGCGGCCTGCTCCGGATCCAGCCCCTGGCGGTCGATGGGGGTGTCATCCTCGAGCCCGCACTCGACGCAGTCCGGCTCCGGCGCCTCCACCGTTGTTGCCGCAACGGCGGGCGCAGCTGCGCTGCCCGCGTAGATCGCGAAGGCCGTCAGCCGGGACAGTATCGAACGCAGATTGAGAGATCCCATGACTCGCTCTCGTTGGTGCGAACCCCATGCCCGCATCGCAACCTGCTACCTCGGGCAGGGCGGTGCATATTCCCCGGCGTATCTTCGTCGAATGCGGCCCCTCGCGCTCCTGCTCCTCGTGGCCTGTGGCGCCGCCAGGCACCCTGACCCTGTCGGCGCCCCGACGGTTGTCCAGCATGCCAACGGCCATGACGCGGCGCGTGCCTTCACGGACGGAGATCGGGCCGACGTCGAAGCCACGCTCGCCGCGCAAGCCGCGGCCTGGAATCGCGGTGACCTCGACGGGTTCATGGACAAGTACGCGCGCACCGACCGGCTCGTCTTCACCTCGGGCGGCAAGATCCGCCGCGGCTGGCAGGCGACCTACGACGCGTTCCGCACCAAGTACGTGACCGCGCCCGGCACGATGGGCACGTTGACGTTCGACGTGCTTCAAGTCGATCCCGCCGGCGCCGACGGCTGCATCGTCCTCGGTCGCTGGACCCTCGTGTCAGGGGCGCACCCCGCCACCGGCCTCTTCTCGGTCGTCCTCGAGCGCCAGGCCGGCGGTTGGCGCGTGATCCACGACCACACGTCCGCGGATCCGTGATCAGCCGGCGAGGCCGTCGTCGTAGGGCTGGGCCTCGTAGTCGTCGCGGTACAGGGCACCGAGGTGGCGGTCGCAGAAGACGGCGATGAGCTCGGGGTCGTACATCTTGCCGGCGGTCTTGCGCAGGATCGCTTCGCACTCCTCGAGCGGGAGGGCCTGCTTGTACGGGCGGTCGGTGGCCATCGCGTCGTAGGCGTCGGCGATCGCGACGATGCGGGCGACGAGCGGGATGTCCTCGGCGAGCATCTTGTCGGGGTAGCCCGAGCCGTCCCAGCGCTCGTGGTGATTGCGGACCGCGGGCATGATCGGATGGAGCATCTCGATCTTCGACGCGATGTCGTAGCCCTTCACGGGGTGCTCGCGCATGTGGATCCACTCCGCGTCGTCGAGGGGGCCCGGCTTGAGGAGCACGGCGTCCTTGATCCCGATCTTGCCGATGTCGTGGAGGAAGGCGCCGAACTCGAGCGTCTCGAGCCCCTCGACCGGATAGCCCGCCTCCTTGGCGAGGATGATCGAGTAGGCGGCGACACGCCCGCAGTGCCCCTTGGTGTACGGGTCCTTGGCCTCGATGGCCTCGGCCAGACCGAAGAGCGCCTGCCGGTTGGCCGCCTTCAGCTTCAGGTAGCTCTCCTCGAGGTCCTTGGTGCGTTCCTTGACGACGACGTCGAGGAGGGTCTCGCGGCGCTGGAGCTTCTGCTGATCGAGGGACAGCCTGCGGACCAGGTCGCGCTGATCCTCGACGAGGTTCAAGAGCTTGGTCCCCTCGCTGACGAGGCCCACGAGGCGGCTGCGCTCGGAGGGCTTCGCGACGAGGCGGATGATGGCGCCCTCGTGCACGGGACGATAATCGAGCTCGACCGCTTCGTCGGGGGACGCGACGAGGGCGATCCGGAGGGCCTCGGGCGAGTGAACGGTGGAGGCCGCGAGGAAGGCGACCCCGTCGAACGCATGGGGCGACGCGGAGATGTGGTTCGCGACGATGACGTGGGCCGGCGACCCGCGCAGCTTGTTGAGCGCCTCGACGGTGGAGCGCGCGGTCTCGACGGCGAGGCCGAGGCCACCCAGGAGCTCGGCGAGCTCACCCAACGCCTCCGGCTGGGGATGCACGACGAGTGCTCGGAACCGTCTCACCCGTCGACTATAGCGCCGATCACTCGTCGAGCCGGCCCTCGGCGAAGGCCGTCGGGTGCGAGGTGCGAGCGGGGGCCCGAGCGGGGGCCCGAGCGGGTGATTGACCGGTCGGGCGGAGGCCGATATCGTTCTGGGCTGCGCTCGTTCGACGGGCTCATTCGGGGGTGAGCATGGACGTGTCACGATGAGGTGCTTCGCGACGGCGGGGAGGATCCTGAGCCTGGCCTTGATCGTCGCGTGCTCGGGCGACGACGGGGGCACCGACGGCAACGACAATGGCAACGACGATGCGGACGGCTCCGCGCCGGACGCCGCGAGCATCGCGTGCGATTCGTTGATTCCCCGGCAGTTCGGCAGCGGCGGCTGTCGGCTGGTCCTGGTGTCCCCGGCCAACTGCGAGGCCGTGGACTTCTCGCGGCTCGGCTACGTGGAGTTTGCCTGGAGCACCGAGACCACCTTCTGCGAGGGCCCTCACAAGTTCTTCCTGGCGGGACACCCGTCCGCGACCTGGGAAGCCGACAACGGCTTCCTGATCGATCTGGCGTCGACGGATGGCTCGTTCGTGGCCCTCGGGAACCGCGGGTCGCAATACGCCATGACCCGCAACATCGGGGGCGTCGTTCGGCTCGTGGAAGCGGACCTGGAGGGCATCACCACCACCACCGGGCAGTACCACTGGACCGTCGCGGGATTCTTCGCCCTCGAGAACGGAGGCAGCGTCGCGGGCTCGGGGACGTTCACGGTCCGGTAGCCGACGGCTCGACGGGGGGCCTTGGGGTAAGGTGTCGTCACGTCGATGCAAGGTGAGGTAACCGGCAACCTCGCGGGCCTGAAGGCCAGCGAGATCAAGGCGCTCGAGCGCCTGTACCGGCGGCGGGTCGCCCCGACGGACGTGGTCTCGAGCGAGCTCGCGCAGCAGATGGCGGCGCAGAGCGCGGAGCTCCATCGCCAGGTCGGCGTGCTCATCGACCGGCGAGGCGCGATCCAGCATGTCGTCGTCGGTGACGCGTCAAAAATCACGCTCCCCGACGTCGGCCGCATGCGTGGTGGCGCGGGCCGCTTTCGCGGCTTGCGGCTCGTGCACACGCATCTGCGCGGCGAGAGCCTGACGCGCGACGACTTCACCGACCTCGCCTTGCTACGCCTGGATGCCGTGGCCGCCATCACCGTCGACGCCGCGGGAGTCGCGGGCAAGCTGCACATCGGGCACCTCGTGGCCGACGCGACGGGGAACCAGCCGTGGACCGAGCTGCCCGCCGAGCCGGCCACGGCCCCGCGAACGAACTTCGCCGAGCTGATCGCGCGCCTCGAGGCGGACTACGGCCGCACCCGCAAGGTGGCCGCGACCGACGCGGGCAAGGATCGCGCCCTGCTCGTGCACGTGCAGGTCGGTCGCGCGAAAGACAGCGAGGCCCGCGTCGCCGAGCTGCGCGAGCTCTGTCGGACCGCCGGCGTGAAGGTCCTCGACATCCTCGTGCAACGGCGCCCAGAGGCCGATCCGAAGTATCTCGTCGGCAAGGGCAAGCTCGAGGAGATCCTCCTGCGCGCGATGCAGCTCGGCGCCGAGGTCGTGATCTTCGACCCCGATCTCACGACCGGCCAGGCTCGCTCGATCAGCGATGCGACGGAGCTGAAGGTCATCGATCGCACGATGCTGATCCTCGACATCTTCGCGCAGCACGCCACGAGCCGGGACGGCAAGCTGCAGGTCGAGCTCGCGCAGCTGAAGTACGTGCTGCCGCGCCTCATCGAGAAGAACACCATGATGTCGCGCCTCACGGCCGGTCCCGGTGGCAAGGCGGGCCTGGGGGGCCGCGGTCCCGGCGAGACGAAGCTCGAGATCAATCGTCGCCGCGCCCGCGAGCGCATCCAGCTGCTCGAGAAGCGCCTGGATGACCTCGCTGGTGATCGCCGCCTCCGCCGGCAGCGGCGCCAGCACCGCGACGTTCCGATCGTGGCCATCTGCGGCTACACGAACGCCGGCAAGTCGACGCTGCTGAACGCCCTCACGCAAGGTGATGCGCTGGCCGCCGACAAGCTCTTCGCGACCCTCGATCCCATCTCGCGGCGGCTGCGCTTCCCGCACGAGCGCGAGGTCGTGATCACCGACACCGTCGGCTTCATTCGCGAGCTGCCCGAGGAGCTGACGCGCGCCTTCCGCGCCACGCTCGAGGAGATGGAGGACGCCGACTTGCTCGTCCACGTCGTCGATGCGTCGGATCCTGATCGCGATCAGCACATCCGGGCCGTCGAGGCGATCCTCAATGACCTGGGCCTCTCCGACAAGCCGCGCATCCTCGTCTGGAACAAGGCCGACAAGCTCCCGCCCGTCGAGGCGGAGCATCTCGCGGCGCACGGGCAGGGCGGCTTCGTCGTGAGCGCTCTCGAGCGCGCGACGTTCGGTCCGCTCCTCCTCGCGATCGAGCGCGCGCTCTGGCAGGCCGGTCACGACACGCCGGTCGCCAGCGCCAGTCACGCCTGAGTTATCTTCGCTCCGCGGATGGCGGGGCCCTATCGCGTCACGGGGCCCGAGCGGCAGGCGGAAGCGCCGAGCGATCAGGGCATCGTCGGCGATGTCATCGCTCAGTTCGCGGATCAGTTCGCGTTCCTGCGCGAGCTGGTGCAGAACGCGATCGACGCCGGCTCGCCGAGCATCGAGGTCCAGGTCGCGTGGGACACGGCACTCCAGTGCGTGCGGGTGCGCGTGCGCGACCGGGGCGCGGGCATGACGCGGGACGTGATCGAGAACCAGCTGCTCGTCCTGTTTCGCTCCACGAAGGAGAGCGATCGCACGAAGATCGGCAAGTTCGGCATCGGCTTCGCGTCGGTGCTCGCCCCGAATCCGGCCGTGGTCGTCGTCGAGACCGTCTCCGCGGCGGATCCGCCGGGGCAACGGCGGCGACTCGCGCTGCACCTGTCGCGCGACCTGACGTACCGGCTGTTCGACGCGGGCCCGGCGACGCAGGTGGGAACGCTCGTCGAGCTCGAGCTGCCGATGGCGGCGTCCGGCGTCGACGCCTTCATCGACCAGAGCCTCGCGGCGCTCGAGAGGTGGTGCCGGCATGCGGCCGTGCCCATCCGGGCCGAGACCACGGGCACCGATGGCGTCACCCGGCGCACGCAGGTGGATCGCCCGCTCGGCCTGCCC
This sequence comes from Kofleriaceae bacterium, assembly GCA_022842285.1. Classification (GTDB taxonomy): domain Bacteria; phylum Myxococcota_A; class Polyangia; order Haliangiales; family Haliangiaceae; genus JABFXX01. The sequence goes on along the minus strand of JALHPV010000182.1, from coordinate 3,762 downwards.
GGCGCGCTCGTGGACGTGCGCGCCGAGCTCGACGACGGGCAGCTCAGGATCGTCCTGGGACTCATGGAGGGCGCGGCGACCTCGCTCGGGTTCTTCAATCACGGGCTCATGCTGTGGGAGACGACCGAGCTGCTCATCGGGCGGTACGCCTGCAAGATCCAGGATTCGCGGCTGGGGCACACGCTGTCGCGCGACAACGTGCGGCGCGACGCGGCGTACGCGCACGCGATCGGCGCGGCACGGAAGCTCGTGGCCCAGCTCCACGTCGCGATCGAGGCCGCGCTGAAGGCGCGAGCGAGTGACCCGGATCTCACCTCGTATCAGCAGCTCGAGCGCGCGGTCGTCGCGGCGAGGATCGACCTGCCGGCGGATCGATGGTACGTGCCGCTCGTCGATCCCGTGATCGTGGACGGCGAGACCATCCGCGCAGCGCCCCTCTCCGAGACGCACCCGACCTGGTTCGCCCTGAAGGCGTCTCCCTTGACGGCGTGCCTCGCCCGCCACGGCATGAAGCTCGCGCGGTCGGGCTGGGTCCACGCGTCGCTGCCCGACCATGACGCGCACAAGCAGCTCGTGCTCGTCACCCCCGTAACGTCGCCCACGCCGTACCAGCACGCGCTCCTGGCCACGCTGGAGACGTGCTTCGTGGCGGCCGGGCGGACGCCGCGCGCCGTCGAGCTCGCGCATGTCGCTTCCGAGGCAGTCGTCCCGTTCCTCGCGATCGCGGCCGAGCCCGATGATGCCGTGCATACGGCATCCACCCTGTTCGAGCCGTATGTGGTGCCGCTCGTGCGAGCGCAGCGCTCGCCCTTCGCGCGCCTGCGCAAGGCGACGCTCGTCCTGAACGTCGACCACGTCGCCGTGCACGAAGCCGGCGATCCGCGAATCGCGGGGTCGCATCTCGCCCGCCTCATCCTCTTGCAGCACGAGCTCCTCGACGTCGAGCGCTCCGAGAAGCTCCTCGCGCACACCATGCTGATCCTGGGGGCGCCGTGAGTCGCGCGGCGCCGGGCGCACAGGTGTCCGAGGGGCGGATTCGCGTCGATGCGGGCAAGGCCCTCGCGAAGCTGCGCGAGTATCAGCTCGCCGATCGCACCGCGTGGATCCTCGAGGGCCTGCGGGGCGCCGTCGCGGCGGGGGCTACCAGCATCACGCTGGATGGTGACGCCAATGATGTCTGGCTCGCGTGGGAGGGACCGGCGCTCACCGACGCCGAGCTCACCGGGCTCTTCGACGAGCTCGTCAGCCCCGAGGCCACGACCGACCGCCATCACCTCCGGCTGATCGCGGCGGCGGTGAACAGCGCGCTCGGCATGGATCCGGCGTTCGTCGACGTGTATGCGCTGCGTCCCGCGGGCACCGTGCGCGCGCGGTATCGCTCCGACATCCTCGAGGGCGCCGAGGCGCTGCGCCGGCTCGCCGCCGAGCCGGTCGACCGCCCCGAGCGGCGCGCGGATGGCATGCTCGTGCACCTGCGTCGCCGCTTCGGCTTCGAGGTGCTCGAACACTTCGTGACCGAGCCGCTGTTCGGATCTCGCCCCAGCGCCTTACCGGAGCTCGCGCTCGCCCGCACCGCGTGTCGCGAGATCAGTGTCCCGCTCCGCATCGGCGACACCACGCTCCATCGCGACGTCCTCGGCGGCGATCTGCTGCGCGTGAAGCTCGCCGACCTCGATGGCTTCCTCGCCATCGGTGCCCTGGCGCCGGACGCCGTCATGACCGTGGCCGAGCGGGGGGTGGCGATCGTCGACGTCCCGATCCAGTTCGGCTGGCCGGTGAACGAGCGGCCGACCCCGCTCCGCGCGTACCTCGATGCCCCGCGCATGCCCACCAACGCCTCGCGCTCCGACGTGCGGCGCGTCGGGCATCCGGTGTCGACGGCGGAAGCGCGGGTGAGAGACGCGTTGCCTGCGCTCGTGGCGGCGCTCGTGGAGCAGGCCACGGCCGATCCGCGGCCGGGCGGGCCCGTCGAGGACATCCGCGCCGCCATCTTCCGGCTGCTGGCGACCGTCTGCGCCGCCGATGGGGGCCTCGACCTCGCGCGCGTGCCGGAGGTCCTGCGCCCGCTCCTCCACCTCCCCCTCGTATTCACGGCCACCGGAAAGCTGGTGTCGCTCGGTTCCACGACGTGGGAGCCAATCGTTCACACCGGCCCGGCGCCGTATTCCGAGGAGCTCGGGCCCTGGCTCGACGCCCACCGGTGGATTCCGCCCGGCGATGCGGCGGCCCTCCTGTTCGACCCCGGTGCGATCCAGCATGGCCTGCTGGCGCGCGGTCCGATGCGTCGACGGGCGCGATGGGCCCGCCGCCAGCTGCGACACCAGCAGCGCTTCTTCGAGCACGCGCCGCGCCCCGCGACGCTGCAGGGCTCTGGCTACTACATCCGCGCGCAGCTCGGAGCCCGCGTCCCGCGCAGCCGGGTGGATCCGACGGTGTTCTCCGGTCTCGCGGGGGAGGTTGCGCTGCTGCGCCCGGATGCGAGCGCCACGAACCAGCTCGTGATCCTGCACACCGGCCGCGTCCTCGAGCGCGTTGACCTCGCCATCGGCATCTCGTGTGCGGCCATCATCGACTCGCCCCGCATCGTGCCTCACCCCGGATACGCGAGCGCCGAGCGCGGCCCGGCGTTCGACGAGCTCGAGCTCGTGGTGCGAGCGGGCATCACGTGTCTCGGCGAGGGGCTCGCGATGGCTCTCGCGGGCGAACCCGATGCGCGCTTCCCCATCGTCGGCGAGCGCGATCCCGAGCTCGAGCGCGACCTGATCAGAGAGATCGTTGCCGGCCTCTACCACGCTCGCAAGGCCATCCCGGCGGTCATCTGCGATGCGCCGGTATGGCGGACGGTGCACAAGACGTTCGTGTCACTCACCGCCCTCCGCGGACAGGCAGTGATCGGCGTCGGCCGCGCGACGGCCGCGGACGTCATCCCCCCGGGGCGCATCGTGCTCGCGCAGCCGGTCTATCGCGCGATGCTGCGGCACCTCGCGCCGCGCGCCGAGATCGTCGACTACGCCGTGCGCCCGCACGGAGCGACCGTCGATGCCTTCCAGCTCGCGTATCGCGTGGCCAAGACGACCGGGATCGCGCTGGCGATCGAGGATCGCGACGGCACGTCGGGAGCCATCGGGCCGGCCCTGATGACCGCCTCCCGCGTGGGCATCTCGCACACCGGCATCACCCTCGACGAGATCGAGTACGAGCACGTGCTCGCTCCCGTCGAGATCCTCGTCGATGATGGGGCCATCGTTCCCACCGCGGACTGGCGCCGCGTCCACGACGACGCGGGCATCTCGTCGCGCAGCTTCGAGGGCTGGGAGCTCGCGCTCCTGCGCGCGATCGCCGCCGCGCTGACGGGAGCTCGTCCGCACGAGCTCGTCGGGGCCAGCTTCTCACTCGGCGACAAGCCCGGCCGGGTCCTCTGCCTGGCGCTCGCGGGGAAGGGCCCCAGCTTGCTCGGCCCCGCGCTCGAAGCCGCACTGGCGGCCACGCCGCTGTTCGAAGTCCTCGGCGATCCGGTGCGGATCCGTGCGGTCGAGCTCGCGCAGCGACATCCCGCCGTCCTCGACTACGTGACCCCGGAGGCGGTCGCCGCTCACCCCGCGCTCACGGCGACGCTCGAGCCCCGGCCGCTCGTGGCCTCGTCGCTGGTCGCGGGGCTCGCGGCCGGGCTCGCCCAGCGTACGCCGCGCGATGTGAGCAGCACGCTCGCCGACCTCGCGCGCCAGCAGCGCCGGGCCGAGCGACTCGCCGCGCACCGCCGAA
>JALHPV010000181.1 GCA_022842285.1 Kofleriaceae bacterium | reverse complement strand
GCGGTCGCGCCGCCGGGCCCTCGCGCACGCCCGCGGCGGACGCGGCATCGTCGTCATGACGTTGCTGCGCTGGGGGGCCGACCTCGAGACCAAGTATGTCGCCATCACCGCCTCCCCGGCGCTCGACAAGCTGATCGGCTTCGTGCGCTTCACCAACGATCTCGATCGCGATGGGTTCGGCTCGCTCCTCGGCGAGGGCGACTGCGGCCCGCTCAGCAAGCGGATCCACCCCGGAGCGCAGGACATCCCCAGCGACGGCATCGACCAGAACTGCGATGGGCGTGACTTCTCGCTCGCCGATCTGGAGGCGCCGACGGGCCCCCACATCCCCGTCCCCGACGCCTTCAAGCGCGACTGGAACATCCTCTTCATCACCATCGACACCGTCCGCCACGACCGCACCACCTTCGGGGGCTACCTCGACTCGCCGGCCAAGCGCGACACCACGCCGCGACTCGCGGAGCTCGCCGCCCGGTCGACGAACTTCGCCTTCGCCATCGCCCCCAGTGCCGGCACGATGGCCTCGATCCCGGCGATGCTCACCTCCAAGTTCTTCCACTCCGGCCTCGCCCTCGATGAGAAGAAGCCGGCCGGCTCCCCACCGGGCATCCTGCCCGAGAACACGACGCTGCCCGAGATCGTGAAGCGCCGGGGCTACTACACGGGCGTGATCGGTTCGCACGAGTGGTGGAACGACTGGGGCCTCGACCAGGGCGTCGACGACTACGACAACTCGATCGGCAAGAACCCCGATGCGTTCCGGGTCGTCGCCGACAAGGTGACCGACCACATCCTCGCGTGGGTGTCGCGGAATCAGTCGCGGAAGTGGTTCCTGTGGGCGCACTACATCGATCCGCACGGCCGATACGTCGCGCATCCCGACGTGGTGCCGTGGGACGGCACCGAGCCCGATCGCTACGACGCCGAGCTCCGCTGGACCGATCAGCAAGTGGGCCGACTCCTCGACGAGCTGGCCCGCTTACCCAGCAACGACAACACGATCATCATCATCACCAGCGATCACGGCGAGAGCATGGGCGAGCACAACGTGCCCACCGGCACCCACGGCATCGCGCTGTATCAGGAGCTGCTGCACGTGCCGCTCCTCGTCTACGTGCCGAACAACAAGCCACGTGTGGTGCAGGGAGCCGTCTCGGCTCTCGACATCGTGCCGACCGTGGCGGAGCTCGTCGGCGCCGACACGACGGACCTCTCGTTCGAGGGGCGCAGCCTCGTGCCGCAGGTCTTCTACGGCAAGGAGGATCCGGATCGCATCGTGTTCGCGGAGACGAACGCGCCGGGCAAGCAGCGCGCGGCCATCTCGCAGAGCTACAAGCTCATCTACTACTTGAGCTCGAACCTCGTCGAGCTCTTCGACCTGAAGGCCGACCCCCACGAGAAGACGAACCTCGCGCCGCAGGCGCCGCCTGCCCTGCCCGTGATGCGACGCGCCCTCGACGTGTGGATGGAGCGCGTGCTGTATGCGAAGGACCCGAAGTTCAACCAGGCCTACCGCCAGCTGTCGGACGTGCTCCTCACCGCCACGCCGTCTCCCGAGCTCCCGACCGCCGGCAAGACGCTCGCCGGCGGCGCGATCGAGGTGCTGGGCATCGGGCCTCTCCAGCCTCCGCTCGGCAAGAAGTCCGACCTGCACGTTTACCTGCGGGCCGTGCGGCCGACCCCGGGGCCGCTGAAGCTCCAGCTCGTGGTGTTCGCGCTGGACCCGACCGCCCCGCCGGGCCCGAACGAGGTCCGCGAGCCCTCCGTGCGCAGCGCCCTGCGCGCGACCGCGGATGGGGCCTATGCGTCGGACCGATGGAAGCCCGGCGACTACATCCGCGAGCGGTTCACGCTGAACCTCCCGAACTGGGCCGACCGCGCGCTCGGGGTGGCGCTCGTGGCCCATGACGGCAAGTCCGCGGAGACCCTGGTCCTCGGGACCCTGCCGGCGCAGGGAAGCGCGGGGTCGGCGACCCCGTAGTAGGATGCAGCCATGCGGCCGATCTTCGATCTAGAGTCCGCCTTCACCGCCGAGATCCAGCAGGCGGCGGCGGAGAGCTCGAAGATGTTCGAGCCCGCGATCGGGATCGTCACCGACAACAAGGACCCCGAGAAGCTCGGCCGGGTGAAGGTCAAGATCCCGGTCCTCTCCGGCGACGACTCGAGCTGGTGGTGCCCCCTCGTCATGCCCGGCGCGGGCAAGAACCGCGGCTGGTTCTTCATCCCCGAGGTCGATGACGAGGTCCTCGTGCTCTTCGAGCACGGTGACATGCAGCGGCCGATCATCCTCGGCGCCCTGTGGGGCGGCAAGGACAAGCCGCCCGAGAAGAACGATGGCAAGAACGAGCGGCGCATGATCAAGAGCCGCCAGGGCAACATGATCCTCTTCGACGACGACAAGAAGAAGCTCGTCATCGAGGACGGCAAGCAGAACGCCCGCATCACCATCGACAGCGAGGCCAAGAAGATCACGATCGAGGCGCTGAAAGAGGACGTCTGCTTCCAGGCGCCGATGGGCGAGATGTCCATCGTGGCGAAGACCATCACCGCCGAGGCACAGAAGAACATCGAGATCCACGCCGGCTCGAACATGCAGTGGGGCGCGGGCTCGACGGCCACGGTGAAGGCGGGGACCGTCGCGACGTCGGGCGCCACGGCGGGTGGCAATTGCGGTTCGGCGCAGATGCCGCCGGCGGCGACGGCGCAGCCGAAGGACGTCGAAGACCCGTTCGGCTCGTAGCGCGCGGGCCGCAGCTGAACGAGCGACGAAACGTCGGTGCTTAGCACCGAACCTTAATGTCCGGATCCGTGCTTACTGGGCGAGCTCGAAGCGGTCGCTCTTCGGGACCTTCGGTCCGTGCGAGGGCGGCTGCGGGACAGGCTTCGCGTTCGGATCCGGGTTCGTGCCGCGACGGATGTACTCCGTCACCGGCCGGTAGCTGACGGTCCACCGGTTCGTCTTGACCGTCTTGCCGTCCTTGATGAAGCGGCGGACGCGCTCGAGGCGGTAGCCGTCGAACCCTTCCTGGTCGAAGATCGTCTGGTCGAGCGGCATGTTCTCGTCGAGGCGCTCCTCGGAGCCGAACGGCGTGGTCTCGATCACGCGGCGCTCGAAGACGACCTTGTCGTACGGGCGCTTCTTCCCGAGGAGCTCGACCTTCGCCTCGCCGTTCGCGACGACGTAGCGGATCGCGACCGGGAAGTCGTAGGGGTTCATGAGCTTGAGATCGGTGTTGGGCCACACGACCGTCGCGTCGAAGCCGAGCGGCGTGTACGCCGACGGACGCGAGTGGTTCGTCGTCTTCACGATCTCGAGACCGGCAAAAAACGCCGCGCCGAAGAGCGTCGTCGAGATCTGGCAGGTGCCGCCCGCGAGCCCGTCGACCATCTCACCGGCGCTGATCACGTGGGCGACCTTGTAGCCCATGGCCTGGCTGCGCTCGCCGACGGTGTCGTTGAACGAGAACTCGACGCCGGGCTTCAGCACGACGCCGTTCAGCTTGCTGGCCGCGAGCTTCAGGTTGAAGTTGCGATCCTTGTCGGAGACCGAGAACTTCGTCTCGTAGTGGCCGAGGACCTGGGAGATGTCGTCGATCCCGAGCTCGGCCTTGGTGACCGACGCGGGCACCGAGATCGTCGAGAGCTCGACGGACGGGGCGCCCTGGCGAGCGGCCCCGAGGAGCGCGGGGAGGGAGCCGAACACGTCGAGGCTGCGGCCCGCCTTGTCGTCGTGAATTTCGCGCGCTTCGAGGTCGAGGTACGCGTTGATCGGAGCGGCGTCGACCTTCGACTTCACGCCGAGGAGCGCCTTCACGGCGGCCTCGCGGTCGATCGTCACGGGCAGCGACCCCGCGGCGGCGAGCGCGCCGAGGTCCTTGCCGGCCGCGTACTTGGCCTCGTCGGCGTCGGCCACGATGCCGAGTTGCGCCCACGTCAGGCGGATGGACTTGCTCCCGACCTTCAGCTCGACCTCGCGTGCGAGGACCGAGGAGATGTCGGCTGCGGCGCCGGTCGCCGCCGGCATCTTCTCGGCCCCGACGGGAGCCGTGGTCCGCTGCGCCGTGGCGGCATTCGCGACGTTGCGCTCCCCGAGCACGTAGTACGCCCCCACGAGGCCGCCGGCCACGACAAGCATGCCGCCAGCGAGGCCAAGGAGCGCACCCCCCTTCGGGGCGGTTTGGCGCTGCTTTCCTGAATACTTCGACGTCATGAGACCTGGCTCCTACTTATCACGGGACCTTGTTCAGGTACGAGTTTGCAGCCGCGGGGCCAGCCCGAGACGCCCCCGGTTCCAGGGCCTTCCACCGACGGTGACGCACCTGTGTCCGGGGTTCCGCGGCCCGGCGTGTCGGGTTTGACACCCGAGATTCCATGGTGCAGCCTCTCACCGTGGCCACGTCGCTCGTCCAGCGCAACAAAGTCGTCGCGAAACGCAAGGGTGCGCTCGCAGCCGGCGTGGGCGCGGTCGCCGTGGCTGCGGCCGTGGTGCTGAATCCCGTGGTGGGTGCGGTCGGACTCGTGGGCGCGGCGTTCCTGGGCTGGGACTGGCTGTCGTTCCGCATGAAGAACGGCATGCGGTTCTAGCCGCAGCCTCCAGACGCCCCGGTGAGCGAAGCGAACCCTCCGTATAGCCGAGCGCTTCGCGAGGCGAGTGTTGGGGCCGGCGCGTTGGCGGCGGCCCCGTGAGCTTCGCGGCAGGCCTCGTCGGGATCGTCCTCGACGATCGATACCGACTCGACGCCCTCCTCGGCGAGGGCGGCATGGGCTCGGTGTTCCGCGCCACGCACCTGGCGATGGAGCGCAAGGTGGCGGTGAAGCTCCTGAAGCCCCACCTGACGAGCGATCAGACCCAGCTCGAGCGCTTCGCCCGCGAGGCCCGCGCCACGATGAAGGTGGACTCCCCCCACGCCGTGAAGGTCCTCGATTTCGGCGTCACGCCCCACAACGACTACTACATGGTGCTCGAGTACCTCGACGGACGCACGGTCCAGCGCGAGCTCGATGTCGACGGGGTGTTCACCCCGGCCCGCACCGTTCACATCGCTCGCCAGGCCCTGCATGCGCTCGGCGCCGCGCACCGCCAGGGCATCGTCCACCGCGACGTGAAGCCGGACAACTTGCTCCTGCTGCGGGTTGGCGCGGATGCCGACTACACGAAGATGCTCGATTTCGGCGTCGCCAAGCTCATGGAAGGAGCGGCCACGACGGAGCGGTCACGCATGGCGCTGACCCAGCAGGGGATGGTGTTCGGTACGCCCGAGTTCATGTCGCCCGAGCAGGCCTGCGGCCTTCCGCTCGACGGACGAAGTGATCTCTACGGGCTCGCGGCGACGATGTACGCGATGTTGACGGGCCGCGGGCTGTTCGACGTCGTCGCCCCGATCGACTGGCTGATGCACCAGGTGAAGACGCCGCCGCCACACCTGGCCGCGGCCGAGCCCGGACTCGCCGCCTACCCCGAGCTCGACGCGGCCCTGCAACGCTGCCTGGCGAAGGAGCGTGCCGACCGGCCCGCCTCGGCCGAGGCGATGGAGCAGCTCCTCGCCGACGTCGCCCCGACGCTGACCCGCCCCCCAGGGGCCGCGCGCACGCAGCGCTTGGCTCGCTCGAGCCTGTTCTCCGCGTCGTCCTACTTCTCGTCGTTGCCGAGCATGGACATCCCGAGCCACCGCGCGAGCGCGCCGACGGTGGGCTCGCCGTCCCTGACCGATCATCCTGCGTCCTCGATCGCCGGGATCGTGGAGCCCGATGATTCCGTCGCCATGATCATCGCCGCGCAGCGCCGGCGGGGGCGCATGATCATGTTCGCCGCCCTCGCGATCGCCAGCGCGCTCGCCGTCGTGGCGGTCATTGTCTTCACGTCGATGGCGCGCAGCCCGAGCCACGCGGGCGCGACGCTGCCGAGGCCCCTCGTCACGGAGGCGCGGCCCGCGGTCGAGATCGCCGATGCCGCTGTCGCGGCGGCCCCGATCGACGGGCCGGCTCCGGACGCGAGCGTCGCGGCGCTGTCGCCCGATAGACCCAGCAAGCCCGACAAGCCGCCTCCGGTGGCGAAGAAGCCGAATCCGCACCTGGAGGCGGCCGAGGAGGCAGCCGCGCAGGGCAATCGCCTGCGCCAGCTCGCGGAGGCCGATCTCGCGCTGCGGATGGATCCCAGGAGCGGCCGCGCGAAGTACCTCCTCGGCGATGCGCTCGTGGCCACGGGGGACCTCGACCGCGGTTGCAAGTACCTCCTTGCCCTCACGCGAGATAGCCGGGCCCAGCAGCGTGCGCGAGCCGCCGGCTGCGGCCAATCCGTCGACTGATTGCGCTACTCTCCGGCGGAGACATGGTCGGGACCAGCTCCGGGAGTCATGCTGTCGCGCCGGGATTCCAGCTCGGCGAGTACCGGCTCGGCCAGCCGCTCTGGCCGCTCCGCATCGCGGACGCGTATACGGCCGAGGGCCCCAAGGGCGCGGCCACGATCTACGTGATCCACGCCCGGATCGCGGCCGTGCCGCACGTCCGCGATCAGATCATCGCTGGGACACGGGCGGCCGCGGCGCTGCCGGAGCACAAGCACCTCGTCCACACGATCGCCGCCGGCCTCACGGGCGAGATCCTCTGGATCGCGACGGAGGCGGTCGACGGCTCGCTCGTGCGCGACCTGTTGCTCAAGAAGCGCCAGAGCAGCTCGAGCGGGCTCGGGGCGCGCGCCACCGGCAACCTCGTCACCGGCGTCTCCGCGGCCCTGGCGGAGCTGCAGCACGGCGCGCTCGCCGATGAATCGATCGCGGTGAACCGCACCGGTCGCGTCCGGGTGATCGATCTCGCGCTCGCGTCGGGCACGCTCGCCGCGATGCAGGCCGGCTTGATCCCGGCCTCGAGTGCGGTCGCCCCCGAGCTCACGACCGGCGCGCCCGTCACGTCGGCGGCCGACGTCTACAGCATCGGCGCCCTGCTCTACGAAGCCCTGGTCGGTCAGCCCCTCGAGCGCGGCGGGCCCCGGCCGAGCGATGTCGTCGAGGGCGTGAATCTACAGATCGACGAGGTCGTGGCGCGTGCGTGTCACCGCGATCCCGCGAAGCGTTTCGGGCGCGTGGATGTCCTCGGCGAGGTCGTCGCGGAGGCGCTCACGAAGGGCGGCGCGGTGATGACCTCGATGGTGCCCCTGCTCGATCAGGCGCCCACGCTGGATCAGGAGGCGTCGAACGTCGCACCGCTGCCGACGGCGCCGAGCCTCTCGAACTCGCAGATTCGCCTCCCACCATCGATGAGCCTCTCCGAGGCGATCGGGACGGGCGCGGACCTGGCGCCGTCGCTCTCGGGCAACCTCGCCGTGGACCGCGTGCTCGCGGCGGCGCTCGCCGACTCGACGGAGAAGTGGCTCATCTCGAAGGGCAAGCTCGACTACGGGCCGTTCTCGCTCGCCGACGTCGTGTCGCAGATCGAGAAGGGCGACATCGTCGCGGGCAACGTCATCATGGACAAGGACTCGGGGGCCCGCACCCAGGTCGACAAGCACCCGCTCCTCGGACCGATGGTCGAGACAGCCCGGCAGAAGCGCGACGACGCGCGGCGCGCGCAGGCCGAGGTCGTCGTCCAGAGCCGCGAGAAGAAGCGTGGCGTCGTCCTCTACGGGACGATCGGCCTCGGCATCGCGGCGGTCGCGGTGGCGGTGTTCTTCATCGTCACGAAGGCCCGCAACGCCGAGAAGGAAGAGATCGCGGGCGTCGAGAAGCTCGAGGGGGCCTCGCTCAAGGTCAGCGTCTCGCTGCCGAAGAAGCCCCCACCGCCGCCGAAGCGCGCGGGTGGCGGAGGCGGCAAGCACTCCAGCGGTGGGGGCGGTGGTGACTTCACGAAGGGCTCGGAGGACCTCGCGCTCGACATGTCCGACGAAGGCGACGAGGGCAGCGAGACCCTCGACATGAACACCGTCTATAACGTGTACAGCAAGTACGGCGGCCAGCTCGGTGGCTGCCTCTCGAAGACGGGCTCGCGCTCGGCGAACATCTACATGAACATCACGGGGCCCACCGGCAAGGTCGGATTCGTGCGGGTCAACGGTAAGCAGGCCGGCGAGCTCTACGGCTGCATCAATGGGGTCCTTCGCAAGATGAAGTTCCCGACGATCAATGGCCCGCGCACGCGCGCCGAGTTCGACATCGGCCTTTGAGCGCTGACGACGACATCACCAAGCCGGCGACCCGCGTCGATTTGGAGGAGGCGACCTCGACGGGTCGGTCGACCATGCTCGACAAGCCCGCCAAGGTCGACGGCACCGGTCCGACGATGCGGTCGGGGAACGGCGCCTTGCCGAGCGTGTCGGCGCGCCCGAGTGGCTCCGACCTCGCACCGACGCGCCCGAGCAGCTCGGATCTCCTGCCGCGCTCGCGGCTCGCGCAGACGATTCCTCGGCGCCCGCGGGTGGCATGGTGGCTGGGGTTGGTCCTGGCGGCCCTGTTCACCGTCCTCGTGACGCCGGCCATCACCGCCGACCGCTGGCTGGCCGCGTTCGGCGCCGGGCAGATCGTCGCCGGTGAAGCAGCGCCCATGACCGTGCGGGTACCGGCGATCTACGGCGTCGATGCCGGCGAGCGCCGGATCGCCGGCGGAGGCGTCCTCATCGCGCGCGGCGAGGTCGCGGACGCCGAGACGGCCGCGAACGCCCAGCTCGTGGTGTCCCAGCGGACATCCGGCCCCCTGCCGTACGCGGTCTTCGCCGGTCTCGCCTTCGTGCTCGCGGCCATCTTCTCGCATCACATGCGGCGCTCGACGCACGGCCGCCTCGTGCGCGTGCAGGTCGTGGCCCTGATCGCGATCGCCGGCTTCGCCGCGGGCGTCAAGGCGGCCATGCTCGCGACGCCCGTGTCGCTCCTCGCGATGCCGATCGCGCTGTTCGCGCTCGTGCCGACGCTCGTGCTCGATCGCGTGGTCGGGCTCGCGACCGGCGTGCTGGCCGCGCTCGTCGTGGCGTTGCTCGCTCCGTTCGATGTCGGCGTCGCCATCGTGTTGCTCGTCCAGGCGGCCGCGGCGGGGCTCGTGGTCGCCGAGCGGCCGCGCCTGCGCTGGCGAGCAGCGCTCGTCGCCGGCCTCATCACGATCGGCCTCACGGCGGCGACCTACGGTCTCGTCGCCTACCTCACGACGGGCGCCCTGCCCCCGCTCGGTGACCCGCTCCGCTCGCCGTGGCTCGCGGTCGTACTCGGTCCGGCTCTCGCGATGATCCTCGCGCCGATCATCGTACCGCCGTACCAGCTCCTCGTCGGCGAGGTCACGCAGGGCCGGCTGATCGAGCTCGAGGATCTATCGAACCCGTTGCTACGCCAGATCGCCGAGAAGTCGCCCGGCACGTGGCAGCACTCGCTGATGATGGCGAACCTCGCCGAGATCGCCGCGAACGCGATCGGCGCGAGTGGTCGGCTCGTCCGCGTCGGCGCCTACTATCACGACCTCGGGAAGTCGCTCCAGCCCAAGTACTTCATCGAGAACCTCGAGCCGGGCGAGACGAGCCCCCACGATCAGCTGCCGCCGCACGTGTCCTGCGATGCCATCTTCGCGCACGTCACCGAGGGCATCGTGGCCGCGCGGCGCGCCGGGCTGCACGAGCGCATCATCGACTTCATGCACATGCACCACGGCAACGGGGTGCTGGAGTACTTCTGGTCCAAGTGCCGCGAGCAGGGCAATCCCGAGGGGCTCGCCAACGAAGCATTCCGGTATCAGGGCCATCCCCCGCAGAGCCGCGAGACGGCGATCCTTGCGATCTGCGACGCGGTCGAGGCGGCGTCACGCACGCTGAAGAAGCCCGACGCGGCGGCGATCGATTCGCTCGTGCAGCGCATCGTGTACGGCAAGCTCCATCTCGGTCAGCTCGACGAGAGCGGGCTCTCGATGTCGGACCTGCGACGGATCTCGGACTCGCTGCGCGAGACGATCCGGCATGCGAACCATGGCCGCATCGAGTACCCGTGGCAGAAGGCCCAGCAAGACGCGAGCGCCTCCGTCCCGCAGACCACGACCGCGCCCCGCCTCGACTCCCTCGACAACGCGGGCTCGCATCGCGCCGGGCCGGTCATGTCGAGCCGGCGCGCGGCGACAGATGCGATCGCCGAGACCGCGGACCTCAAGCGGGGCGAGAACCTCGGCATCCTCGAGACCGCGCCCGTCGCGCCGCTCGATTCGGGGCGCGTGGCGACGCCGGCTCCCGAGCCCGACCGTGCCGACTCGGCGCCGATCGACCTGGTGAAGCCGCGCACGAAGTCCCGCGACGTGATGACGGCCTCGGACGCGACCAGCGCCCCGGACCAGATCGCCGCCGGTCGCGCGACGATTCGGGGCACGGCCCCCGAGCCGAGCCGCACGTCGACCGGCGACCGCCCCCGCGCGCGGTCGGCAGAGTCCGCGCGCACCCGCGCGGATGACATCGTCACGGCCGTGAATCCTGCCTTGCCACCGGCAGCGGCGAGACGCGCCCCCGAGGACGATATCGTCACGGCGGTCGCACCTGCCCTGCCCGCCGTCGACGAGGAGACGCCGACGCTCGACGTGCCCGTTCCGGCCCGCCCCGCCGCGCCGGGGACGCAGGTCGGGATCCCCATCGGCCCGCCTCCCGCAACCGCGGCGCCCGAGATCTCGCACCAGACCTTCGCCGACGTGCTGCCCAGCGCTCGCAAGCGGTCTGCCACGCTGCCCCCCACCGCACGTCCCCGCCCGCCGTCGATGCAGACGGCACCGCTCGCCGCGCCGTCATCCGAGCCGCGCGAAGGGGGACCGCCAGCGTCCGACGACCTCGACAGCATGGTGACGAACCCGCCGCCGTCACGTCGGAGCAACCGGACGATCCAGCCGCCGGGCGCGGCCCGCAAGCCCGCCCCCGCCGGCAGCGCCGAAGGGCGCCGCGGTGGGATCGAGCCCGATATCAGCGGCGAGAGCCCATTCGACATGGACGCCAGCGTCACCGATCCGCGCATGCCGGTGATGACCGAGGACCACCGCCGGGTCACGGCGCAGCGAGGCATCGCCCTGCCCCTGCAAGCGCCGCCGTCCAATCCCGCGATCACACTGCCGGCCGGCGATTCGACGCGCAAGCAGTCGTTCGAGGAGATCGAAGAGCTGCATCGCCGCTCGACGGGCGGAGACCAGCACGACTCCCCCACCCGGCGCGTCGCGATGCCGACCGCGGAGGTCGATCCGGACGACATCGAGGCCGCGATCGAGATCGCGCCGCCCGCGCGTCGGCCCGCGTCGGCGATCGGTGTGGCGAAGCCGAAGAAGCCGGAGTGATGCGGGCCGTGGCGCTCCTGGTCGTCGCCGCGTGCGGCGGAGCGACGCCTCCCGCGCCGGTGCAGCCAGCCTCCACGGTGACAGCGGAGATCGATCGAGCAGAGGCCGCCGAGCGCACCCGTGCCCACGACGTCGCGCGCCGACACTACGAGCGCGCGGTGGCGATGGCGACCGATCCTCTGAGCAAGGCGTACGCGCATCGCGAGTTCGGCGAGACGCTCGCGCACTGGGGCGAGCTCGAGGCGGCCATCGCGCAGCTCGAGGCCTCGGTCGCCGCGCGCGATGACGATCCGGCCGCGTGGCATGACCTCGGGATCCTGCGCCACTCGCTCGGGAACATGGCCGGCGCGACGCTCGCCCTCGCGAAGGCCCGCACGCTGGCTCCGACCGATCCACGGCCACGGGTCGCACTGGCGGCCCTGTACTGGAAGACGGGCCGGCTCGAGGAGGCGGCGGCGGAGTATCGAGGGCTGCTCGAGCTGGACCTGGCCCCCGGGCTCCAGTCGCAGGTCGAGTGGGCGCTCGGTGAGCTGGCGAAGGGTTCGCGGTGACGACATACTCGACGAGATGAAGCGGGTCGCGCTCGGAATCGCGCTGGCGGCAGGGTTGGTTCGGCCGGCCATGGCGGCGTGGTCGTTCGACTGGGCGGGCCATGTCGAGGTCGACGCCGAGGACCTGAAGTCCGCGGACGCCGACAAGCGCTACGCGGCCGTGGGCCAGCTGGCGAAGTACGACGTCGCCCTGACCGAGAGCTACTTGATCACCGCTCTCGACGATGCGTCCGACAAGGTGAGCGAGCAGGCGGCAAAGGTCCTCGGCGATGTCGGATCGCTGAAGGCCGTGCCGCGCCTCGTCGCCTGGTTGTCGGATCCCGACAGCAAGCGGAAGCAGATCGCGGCCGAGGCGCTGGGCAAGATCGGCGGCCCCGACGCCGCCGCGGCCCTCACCCGTTCGCTCGGCGATGCCGATGCTGCGGTTCGCCAGATCACCGTGCGCGCGCTCGGGCAGATCGGCCAGGCCGGCAACCTGCAGGTCGTGATCGCCCTCATCCCGCGGCTCGAGGACGACAAGACCGACGTGAAGCTCGCGACGATCACGCAGCTCGAGGAGCTGGGGGACACGCGGGCGGTGATTCCGATGGTGTCGCGCTTCAGCGATTCGTCGATGCAGGTGCGCACCGCCGCCGTGCGGGCGGTCGGCAAGCTCGGCGACAAGTCGGCCGTGCCCGCGCTGATCCGGCTCACGACGGATCCGGCCGAGGACGTGCGCACGGCCGCCGTCGGCGCGCTGGGGGCCCTCGGAGCCGTCGAGGCGCTCGATGCCATGACGGATCTGCTGAACACGGGCAGCGATGTCTTCAAGGGCAAGGTCGCGTACGCGCTCGCGCAGATCGCGGCGACGCCGGGCGCAGGCACCGCGGGCGAGAACGCGATGAAGACCCTCGTCGCGAACCTCGCCTCGCCGCAGCACCGGCAGTACTACCGCGAGGCGCTGCGCGTCGCCGGCCGCTCGGCGATCCCCGCGCTCGTGGCCCACCTCGAAGGGCGCCTGCAGGGAGATCCGACGACGGCGGTCACGCTCCTCGGCGACGTGGCAGATGCGCGCGCGACGGAGACCCTGGCCGCCGAGCTCGAGCGCGGCCGGGTGGCGAGCACGCTCGTGCTGCGCGCGCTCGGCGCGACGGGCGATCCAGCGGCCCTCGTCCCCGTGCTGCGGGCCTTGGCGAGCCGCGATGCCGCCGTCCGCCTCGCGGCGATGGAGTCGCTGCGGCCGCTCGTCGCGACCGATGCCCGCGCCGGTGACGTGCTCCTCGAGCACCTCGATGACGAGGACATCGAGATCCGCGTGCTCGCCGTCGAGTACCTCGGCATCCTCCGCATCGGCGCCGCCGCCACGAAGCTGACCGAGCTCACCAAGGCTGGCCATGCCACGCGCCTCCGCCGCGCGTCCGTCGATGCGCTTGGCGAGATCGGGCGTCCCGAGGCCGCCCCCGCGCTCCTCGCGGTGCTGAAGGATGGCCCGACCGAGCTCCACAGCGCTGCGGCCACCGCGCTCGGGAACCTCGCCAGCGCCGAGCAGATTCCCGCCATCATCAAGGCGATCCAGACGGACAAGCACGGCCCACGCGCCGAGCTCGTGCGAGCCCTCGGCGGCGTCCTGCGCGTCACGCCCGATGCCGAGGCGCGGACGTTTCTCCGCCAGCTCGCCGCCGAAGCGCCGACGAAGGTGTCCCTCGCGGCCATCGCCGCCCTCGCCGGCGCCAAGCAGCCCGAGGACGCGAAGTTCCTGCGTCCGTTCCTCGAGAGCGCCGCCAGTGATCGCCGCCGTGCGGTCGCGTGGGCCCTCGGCGAGATGAGCGACACGGGGGCCATCGACGGGCTGACCGAGGCCCTCGGCAACCGCGATGACCGCCTCGCCGGTGACGCGGCGTGGGCCCTCGGCGAGATCCTGGTGACGACGCCCACGGACGCGCGCATCCCCGCCCTCGCCGACCGCTTTCTCTATGCCGCCCAGCACGGCGGCTGGAGCGCGGCGATCGATTCCACCGGCGCCCTCGCGCGGGTCCTCTGGGCCATGCCCAGCCCCGACCGCGCAAAGCTCATCGACGCTGGTCGCCGCGGCAAGCTCCTCGATCTCGTGTTCCACAAGTCGCGCTTCGTCCGCGTCAACGCCCTCCACGGGCTCGCCGCCATCGGCGGTGAGGACGCCGCGAAGGCCATCGCCCCGCTTCTCGCCGATGACGCCAGTGCCGGCGTGCGCACGGCCGCGGCCGACGCCCTCGGGCGCATCGGCGGGGCGACCGCCAC
>JALHPV010000180.1 GCA_022842285.1 Kofleriaceae bacterium | reverse complement strand
GCTCTTCCGATCTTGAAGTCCTCGCGGTAGTGGCCGCCGACGACCTTCGTCACGGTGAAGGTCTCGACGCCGATCGGCGACGCCACCTTCACGACCCGCGCGCCGGCCTCCATCGTCATGGTGGCGGTGTCGCGGCCAATGCGCAGCGAGGCGCCGTCGAACGGCGCGACGACCGTGGCGTCGGCGATGTCACGGGTCATGTTGCGCATCGGCGAAGTAGCCCACTTCGCGTAGACCTCGTGATGGCAGTCCTCGCAGGCGGCGCTGCCGACGTAGTCCGCGCGCCAGATGTTGCTGGACACGACCTTGGCGTCCGACGCGCGCGACGGGGGCGTCGACGAGCCACAGGCCGCTAGCAACATCACCCCGAGCGCGCGCACGCGGCGGTTGTACAGCGACTACGAGGCGTCGCGGTAGCGCTGCCGGATGGTCAGGCTCTCGGCCGAGAGGGCGGCCTGGACCGAGGGACGGTCGGCGATGCGCAGCTCGTAGTCCTCGAGGACCGGCCAGAGGCGGAGATCGAGGTCCATCTGGTCGGCCCACGTGAGCATCACGAACAGGTAGGCGTCCGCGATCGTGAACTGCGAGCCCATCACGTAGCCCTGGTCCTTGAGGAGGTCCTGCAGGTACAGGAATCGTTCGCCGAGCGTGGCGCGAGCGGCGACCTGGGCCTTCTCGCCGAACTGCTTCTTGAACAGCGGACCGAACTGCTTGTGAATCTCGGTCGCGATGAAGTGCATCATCTCGTCGAGCCGATAGCGGCTGGCCGTCATGTGTGGCGGCGCCAGCTGCTTCTCCGGTGTGAGGTCCGCGAGGTACTGCATGATCACGACGGCCTCGGTGAGGATCTCGCCATTCTCGAGGCGCAGCGCGGGCACGTAGCCCTTCGGGTTCACGAGCATGAAGTCGCCGCCCGTCTCGGTGCGATGGGTGCCAAGGTCGACGCTCTCCAGGTCGAAGCGCCGACCGGTCTCGCGAAGGACGATATGGGGCGCGAGCGAGCAGGCGCCGGGCGCGTAGTAGAGCTTCATGCTCGGCCGGAGTTTCATCGCCCGTGCCACGCCCTCCACCGCCCACCGCGAGCGATCCGGCACGTAGGCCCGGGCACATCGTTGCAGCACGGACGATCCGCCGTGGCACGCCGATCGCAGTGCATCCGGGCAGGCACGGCAGGTTAGGTCCCGCGGACGATGAAAGTCACCGTCGGGCAGCCACGGGACCAAGATCTCGTGGGGCGTGAATCTCGATGGCTACGTCACGAGTGTGCGCGCCTGAGCACGTGCCGACCTTTCCTGGCTCGCGAGGGAAGCGTGAGGTTCCCCTTCGAGAAGCAGCGTCACCCTCGCGACCGCCTAGTTTCGTAGCGTGCCCGCCAACTTGGAGTCTTTGATCGCCGCGCCCGAGATCGTGGTCGCGCTCGACCTGGATGGCACGCTCGTTCCGTTCGCGCCGACGCCGCAAGAAGCCGTCGTGGACGGAGAGCCGGCAGAGTTACTCGCAGCGCTGTCCGCGCTCCCCGGCGTCACGGTTGCGGTCGTGACCGGGCGCCCGCACGAGCTCGTAGCGGATCTGCCTCCGCGGTTCCCGAACGTCCTGTTCGCCGCGGAGCACGGCGTGTGGAGGTATGCGGGCACAGGGTGGGCGGCGGCGCTACAGCCCGTGGCCACGCTCACCGAGATCGAGACGTCGCTCCGGCACCTCGCCGAGCGGCATCCCGGCGCGCGCGTCGAGCGGAAGTCCGCATCCGTCTGCATCCACTGGCGCATGGTCGACCCATCGGTCCACGACGCGGTGGCAGCGGCCGCCGAGGTCATCGTCGACGAGTGGCTCGAGACGCACCCCGGCCTCGAGCGCTTGCCGGTCATCGAGGCGCTGGAGATCCGGCATCGCCTCGCTCACAAGGGCACGGCCATCTCGTGGCTACGCAAGATGACCCCGGCGAACGCCCCCATGCTCGCCATCGGCGATGACGTCACCGACGAGGACATGTTCACGAGCCTGCGTGACAAGGATGTCGGGGTGCTCGTGTGCGACAAGCCGCGGCGCACGCAGGCGCAACTCCGCGTCGGCTCACCGATCGGCGTGTACCAGCTCCTGCGCTGGTTGATCGACGCCCGCAAGAATCACCACGCCGAGGCCGCCCCGCCGTCGATCGCGGATCCGATCACCGCTCGTCAGCTCGCGGCCACGACCGGTGGTCGCCTGCTCGTCGCCAGCAATCGCCTGCCGTCGGCGCCGACCGGCAACCGCACGCGCGAGGTCGGCGGACTCGTGTCGGCGCTCGTCCCTGCCCTCACCGAGCACGGCGGCCTGTGGCTCGGCTGGAGTGGCGCCGAGCGCGACCCGGGGCTGCGGCTCCGCGTCGAGGATGTCGAGCCCTTCGCCCGGGCGCAGTTCGACTATCCCGTGGGGTGGCGGGAGAAGTTCTATGTCGGCTTCTGCAACCAGAGCCTGTGGCCGTTGCTCCACGCCTTCCCCGGGCGCGCCCGCTACGACGACACCGAGTGGGTCACCTATGGCGAGGCCAACATCGCCTACGCCCGGCTGGCGCTGCAGGCCGGCGGCACCAACTCCACCGTCTGGGTGCAGGACTTCCACCTCTTGCTCCTGGGGCGCGAGCTCCGCAAGCTCGGCCACACCGGCAAGCTCGGCTTCTATCTCCACGTCCCGTGGCCACCGCTCGACGTGATCGAGACGCTGCCGTGGGCGCCGGAGATCATGCGCGCGCTCAACGAGTTCGACTCGATCGGCCTGCAGTGCACGCGCTGGCGCGACAACTTCATGCATGCCGCGCAGGAGCTCCTGGGCACCGACGCCGTCGCGAAGTTCGGCCCGAAGGTGCACGTGATCCCGGTCGGGACGGATCCGGACCGCTTCGCCGAGGACGCATCCGCGACGACGGAGTCCTCCGAGCTCGGCAACTTCTCCCAGATGCTCGGCGGGCGACAGCTCATCCTCGGCGTCGATCGCCTCGACTACAGCAAGGGCGTGCCCGAGCGCCTCGAGGCGTACGCGCGCTTTCTCGAGAAGTACCCCGCGTGGCGCGGCAAGGTCGTGCTCGTACAGGTGTCAGTCCCGACCCGCTCCGAGGTCCCCGAGTACGCCGAGCTGCGGTCGCGCGTGGAGCTGCTCGTCGGGCGCATCAATGGCCAGTATGGCGAGGCCGACTGGGTCCCGGTCCGGTATCTCTACCGGTCGTACGACCACGCGACGCTCGCCCGCCTCTACCGCGCGGCGTCGGTGGCCCTCGTCACGCCTCTCCGCGATGGCATGAACCTGGTCGCCAAGGAGTACGTCGCGTCGCAGGACGCGGCCAACCCCGGAGTGCTCGTCCTGTCGCGCTTCTGCGGCGCGGCGGAGCGCCTGCCGACGGCCGTGCTCACGAACCCGTACTACCTCGACGGCGTTGCCGCCGACCTCGACACCGCGCTGCGCATGCCGCTCGCGGACCGTGTTGCTGCGCACGCCGCGCAGCGCGCCAGCGTGTGGGCCGACACCGCGGGCGCGTGGGCCACCAACTTCCTCGGCAGCCTGGCGGAATAACCGTGCCTAGCCATCCACCTGTCTCCGGCGACGCTTCGCTCCCCGCCCACGGGGCGCTCGCCGACGACCCGCTCTGGTTCAAGGACGCGGTCATCTACGAGATTCACATCCGTGCGTTCAACGACTCGAACGGCGACGGCATCGGCGACATCCCCGGGCTCATCGAGAAGCTCGACTACCTCGCCGACCTCGGCGTCACCGCCATCTGGATCCTGCCGTTCTATCCCTCGCCGCTCCGCGACGGCGGCTACGACATCGCCGACTATACGAGCGTCCACGAGAGCTACGGCACGCGCGAGGACGTCGCCCGCCTGCTCGACGAGGCGCACAAGCGCGGCATCCGCGTCATCACCGAGCTCGTCCTGAACCACACCTCGGCGGAGCACCCGTGGTTCCAGCGCGCCCGCCGCGCCCCCGCCGGCAGTCCCGAGCGTGACTTCTACGTGTGGAGCGACACGCCGGCGAAGTACGAGGACACGCGCATCATCTTCAAGGACTACGAGACCTCGAACTGGGCGTGGGATCCGGTCGCGAAGGCCTACTACTGGCACCGCTTCTACTCGCACCAGCCGGATCTGAACTTCGACAATCCCGCCGTGCACGCGGCGCTCTACAGCGTCATCGACTACTGGCTGGAGCTGGGCGTCGACGGCGTGCGACTCGATGCCGTCCCCTACCTCTTCGAGCGCGAGGGCACGAGCTGCGAGAACCTGCCTGAGACGCACGCGTATCTGAAGCAGCTCCGCGCGCACATCGACTCGAAGTTCAAGAACCGCATGCTGCTCGCCGAGGCGAACCAGTGGCCCGCCGATGCCGCAGCGTATTTCGGCGACGGCGACGAGTGCCACATGAACTTCCACTTCCCGCTGATGCCACGCATGTTCATGGCCATCGAGCTGGAGGACAGCTTCCCGATCATCAATATCCTGCGACGCACGCCGGCGATCCCCGAGACCGCGCAGTGGGCCACGTTCCTGCGCAACCACGACGAGCTGACCCTCGAGATGGTCACCGACGAGGATCGCGACACGATGTACCGCGCGTACGCCGCCGAGCGCACGGCGCGAATCAACCTCGGCATCCGCCGCCGCCTCGCCCCCCTCCTCAGGGTCCGCCGCAAGGTGGAGCTGATGAAGGGCCTCTTGCTCTCGCTGCCGGGAACGCCGGTCCTCTACTACGGCGACGAGATCGGGATGGGCGACAACATCTACCTCGGCGACCGCGACGGCGTGCGCACCCCGATGCAATGGAGCGGCGACCGCAACGGCGGCTTCTCGCGGGCCAACCCGCAGAAGCTCTACCTGCCGACGATCATCGACCCCGAATACCACTACGAGGCGATCAACGTCGAGGCGCAGCAGGCGAACCTCTCGTCCCTGCTCTGGTGGACCAAGCGCCTCATCGCGAAGCGCAAGGAGCACAAGGTCTTCGGGCGCGGCTCGATCGAGTTCACGAGCGGCGACAACTCGCACGTGCTGGCGTTCGTGCGCGAGTACGAAGGCGTGGCCGTACTCGTCATCGCGAACCTCTCCCGCTTCGTGCAGTGCGCGCGGCTCGAGCTCGGCAAGCACGCCGGTCGAATCCCGACGGAGCTCTTCTCCCGCAACCGCTTCCCCGAGATCACCGAGGCGCCGTACTTCGTCTCGCTCGGCCCGCACGACTTTTACTGGCTCGCGCTCGAGAAGCACGCGGAGGAGGCCTCGGGCGAGCGGCCCGTGCTGCCCGCCACCGGGACCTGGACCTCGATCCTCGCTCCGGCGAACCGCCCCGCGCTCGCGAAGGTCCTCCTGCGGCACGCCGTGCAGCGCCGGTGGTTCCGCGGGAAGGCGAAGGCGCGCAAGGCGTCGTCCATCAGCGATGTCATCCCGCTGCCGGATGCGCGGTACGCGATCGTCCTGCTCACCGTCGAGTACGTCCAGAGTGCGCCGGAGACCTACGTGATCCCGCTCGCGTTCGCCGAGGATGCGGAGCCAGCCGAACCCGGCCGTAGCAGTGCCGTCATCATCGCGGGCGTGCAGCTCACGGGCGCGGCCGGGCGCGGCGAGCACCCGGTCTCGGGCGTCATCTACGATGCGTTGTGCGCCGACGCGTTCACGAGCGCGCTGCTCGAGGCGATGCGCGGGAAGGCGCGGATCGGCGGCTCGAAGGGCTCCCTCGCGGGCGAGGCGCTGACCGTGCTCGCCGAGCTTCCGCCCGACGTGGCCCTGCCGCCGCGCGTCTCGACGGCCGACCAGAGCAACAGCGGCGTCGCGTTCGGCGATCGCTTCCACATGAAGCTGTTCCGCGTCCTCGAGGAGGGACCAAACGCCGAAGCCGAGGTTGGCCGGTTCCTGACGCAGCACGTGCCGCGGCTCACCAGCGAGGACCAGCGCGGGCTCGTCGTGCCGCACCTCGCGGGCGTCCTCGAGTACCGGGCCGGCAGTCGGGAAGCCGGCACCATCGGTGTCCTCATGGAGCTGGTGCCGAACCAGGGCGATGCGTGGGGCCTCGCGTTGGACTCGCTGGCTCGCTACTTCGATCGCCTGCTCGCCGCACCCGATCGGCCCGATGCGCCCCCCCTCGGCGAGCTGACGCTACTCGAGCGGGCTCGCCGGCCAGTCGACCCTAACGTCATGGACTGGATCGGACCGTTCCTGGACCGCATCCGTCTCCTCGGCAAGCGTACTGGCGAGCTGCATGCCGTGCTGGCCAGCGCGCCCCAGGAGCCGCTCTTCGCACCGCAGCCGTTCGACATCATGCATCAGCAGTCGATCTACGGCTCGGTGAGCGCCTCGCTGTCGCGCGTCTACGACCAGCTCCGCGCGAAACGGGCCACGCTCTCGCCGGAGGCGCGCACGCTCGTCGACGAGCTGATGACGTACGAGAGCAAGATGGACGCGGCCCTGGCCGCCATCACGAAGAAGCGCATCGACGTCCAGCGCATCCGTGCGCATGGCGACTACCACCTGGGGCAGGTGCTCTGGACGGGCGACGACTTCGCGATCATCGACTTCGAGGGCGAGCCCGGGCGCCCTCTCGAACAACGCCGCTGGAAGCGCACGCCGCTCCGTGACGTCGCGGGGATGCTGCGCTCGCTGTCGTACGCGAGTGCCGCGGGGCTCCGCGATAGCCGCATCCGCCCCGAGGACGCGCTCCGGCTCGAGCCGTGGGCGCGCGCCTGGACGGAGTGGACCGGGGCGGCGTTCCTCGCTGGCTACCTCCAGGAGGTCGCGGGGACGAAGCTCGTCCCGGCCCCCGACGGCGAGCTCGAGCTCCTGCTCGAGTTCTTCCTCGTCGAGAAGTGCGTCTACGAGATCGGCTACGAGCTGAATTCGCGGCCCGAGTGGCTCGAGATTCCACTCCGCGGCCTCCGCGACCTGGCCCGCGCGCTAGTCTGAGGATCGATGAAGCTCTGGGACGACCTCGGTGCGCACGTCACCGCTGGTGGCACGCGCTTCGCGGTGTGGGCGCCGAACGCGGCGGCCGTCAGTGTGATCGGCGACTGGAACGGCTGGCGCCCGGGCGTCTCGCCGCTCGCGCGCGAGGGCGATGTGTGGCGGGGCGAGGTCGCGGGGGTCGGCCGCGGCGCGCTCTACAAGTTCCATATCCAGAGCCAGCACGGCAAAGGCTACGAGGTCGCGAAGGCCGATCCATTCGCGCGGCGCATGGAGGAAGCGCCCGGCACCGCATCGATCGTCTGGGACGCGCCCTACACGTGGGGCGATGCGGGCTGGATGACCGAGCGCGCCGAGCGCGCGCGCTTCGACGCCCCCATCTCCATCTACGAGGTGCACCTCGGCTCGTGGCGGCGCGTGCCGGAGCAGGGTCACCGCTCCCTCGGCTATCGCGAGATCACGGCCGGCCTCGTCGATCACGTCACGAAGCTGGGCTTCACGCACGTCGAGTTGATGCCCATCACGGAGCATCCGTTCTTCGGTTCGTGGGGCTACGAGACGACGGGCTACTTCGCCGCGACATCACGCTATGGCGCGCCCGAGGATCTCAAGGCCCTGATCGACGCCCTCCACCAGGCGGGCGTGGGCGTGATCCTCGACTGGGTACCGGGGCATTTCCCCACCGACGAGCACGCCCTCGTCTACTTCGATGGCACGCCGCTCTACGAACATCCCGATCGCCGCCTCGGCTTCCACCCCGAGTGGAACACCGCCATCTTCGACTACGGGCGCACGGAGGTGCGCGAGTTCCTGATCGCGAGCGCGCAGTTCTGGCTCGAGGAGTTCCACCTCGACGGGCTGCGCGTCGACGGCGTGGCCTCGATGCTCTACCGGGACTACGGTCGCAAGGCTGGCGAATGGGAGCCGAACCGCCTGGGGGGACGGGAGTACCTCGAGGCCGCGGACTTTCTGCGCCAGCTCACCACCGAGGTCGCGAGCGCGGCCCCCGACTCGATCACGATCGCCGAGGAGAGCACGGCCTGGCCCGGCGTCACCGCGCCCGTCGCGAAGCGGGGGTTGGGCTTCGGCTTCAAGTGGGACCTCGGCTGGATGCACGACACGCTGAAGTACCTGCAGCTCGACCCGATCCATCGCAGCCATCACCACCGCGAGCTGACGATGCGGGGCCTCTACATGCACACCGAGCAGTTCGTCCTACCGCTCGGTCACGACGAGGTCGTCTACGGGAAGCGCTCGCTCCTCGCGAAGATGCCCGGCGATCGCTGGCAGCAGTTCGCGAACCTGCGACTGCTGTTCGCCCACCAGTGGGCGCAGCCGGGCAAGAAGCTCCTGTTCATGGGCGGCGAGTTCGGCCAGTGGAACGAGTGGAATCACGACGCATCGCTCGACTGGCACCTGACGGCGGACGCGCTCCACGGCGCGACGATGCTGCTCGTCGGTTCGCTGAACGCGCTGTACCGCACCGAGCCGGCGCTCCACGAGCTCGACGGCGAGCCCCAGGGCTTCAAGTGGCTCGATGCCGATGATGCCGCGCACTCGATCCTCGCCTACGAGCGCATCGGCCTCGACGCCGACGAGCGCATCGCTTGCGTCTTCAACTTCACACCCGTCGTCCGCGAGGGCTACCGCATCGGCGTGAATGCCCCGGGCCGCTACCGCGAGCTCCTCAACACCGATGCCACGGGCTTCGGGGGCAGCGGCGTGGGCAACCTCGGCGAGGTCACGGCAGTCAACGCCCCGGCGCAAGGTCGGCCGTACTCGCTGCCGGTGTCCTTGCCCCCGCTCGGCGCGGTCTGGTTCAAGCGCGCGTGAGCTGATCCGCGAGC
This sequence comes from Kofleriaceae bacterium, assembly GCA_022842285.1. Lineage (GTDB taxonomy): Bacteria > Myxococcota_A > Polyangia > Haliangiales > Haliangiaceae > JABFXX01. The sequence continues at coordinate 5,374 of JALHPV010000180.1, read as the reverse complement.
AGGCTCGTGGAGCCCCGCGCCCGGAGCGCGAGAGCCAGGGCCAGCGGGAGGTCGAGGGCGGCCCCGCGCGCGAGGCGCTCCGCGTGGAGCTGCTCGAAGGTCGGCGGGAGGCGCAGCGTCCAGTTGTCGGGCGAGATGGTGCCGGGGATGTTGTAGCGCTCGGTCTCGCCGAACAGGTCGGCGTAGAAGATCGAGACGTTCTCGGCGCGGGAGGCGAAGAGCTCGGCGAGCATCGCGGTCGCGAAGTACCCGGGGTTGTCGAGGCGAGCGGGGTCGACCTGGACACGCTCGACGAGATGATGGCCCCAGGCCTCGCGGGTGGCCGGGCCCCAGTTGGCCATGAGACCGAAGATGGGGGCCGTATCGTGGTTGCCGAGCATGACCCAGTCGGCGGGCCCTGCGAGCTCGGCGCGGTAGACGTCGCTCGGATCGGCGAGGTTCGCCTTTTGTGTGATGCGCCAGCGGCCGAGGCCGTAGCGCTCGAGGATCTTGGCGAGCGGCAGCGGCAGCGTGGACAGGACCTCCAGCGAAATATCGGCGCGGTCGCGCCCGTACTTCTCCGCCGTGGTGGCGATGGCGTCGAGGAGCGTCGCGTAATGGGTGACTTGCGCCTGATCGAGGTCGCGCACCCAGCCATCCGCGAAGCGGGGCCGGCTCCGGTCGAGCTGGTCGGCACGCGCGATGGCGAACCGAGCGAGGCCGGGGTGGTCTGGCAGGTCGGGAGATTCGAACAGGCGTGCCCCGCCCTGCACGGCCGCGAGCGGATCGGGCGTGCCGCTCTGGTAGACCCACGGGCAGACCAACCCGTGGGGGTGGTCGATGCGAAGGCTGTCGTACTCGTGCAAGGCCTTGTCGACGCGGGCCACGAGGAGCTGCATCGCCGCGCCGCCATACTGCGCGGGATCGAGGACGGGGTAGCCCCACGGCTGCCCCTCGGGGTTCGTGCGGCTCGGCGGCGCCCCCATCACGTAGTCGGCGAGGAACGCGGCCCCGTAGGCCCAGGCATCGGTCTCCGAGCAGCCGATCTGGAGATCTCCATATAGTTTGAGCCCAAAGCGTTCACACCGCCCCCGGGCCCGCGCGTACTCGCGATGCGCGAGGAACTGCCCGAGGGCGTACTGGGAGAACGCGGGGGCATGCTTGGCGACCAGGTGTTCGCGCCGCGTCGCGGCCCGGCGGGCGTCGCGAGGCGGCGGATTCCAGAGCGTGCGATCGAGGCTCGGCCATGTGCTCGCCGCCTCATCCGGCCGCGTCGCCGCGAGGGCCGCGAACATCGCATCGCGAGTGAGCCAGGGCGCATTGGCCTCGCGCCAGCGCGTCAGCTCCGCGGCCAGGTCCGGGCGCGCGCCCGACGTCAGCGCGGCATGCGCCGCCGCCACGATCGCCGCGCTCGCATCGAACGCCCGTTCGGGCTTGCAGCGGTGACCGCCATCCGCCACGTGCACGTGCTCGAGAAGCGCGTCGGGCACGAGGCCCTCGTGGCTCCCGCCCGCCCGGAGCGACGCGAGCGAGATGGCACCGGTGTGCCGCGAGAAGCTCGTGCCGTCGTAGGGGCTCGGGTTCATCCGCGACGTCTGCCCCTGCGGCCCGAGCTGCAGCCCGGTGAAGCCGAGGTTCGCGATGTAGTCGTACAGCCGCTCCGCCGCGCGCGTGGTCGGTGCCCCGCGTCCGATGTCCTCGTCGGGATCCGACGGGAAGCTCGCGTCGTGGATCGCGAACAGCATCGGCTCGATGCCGAGCTCGGCGAGCGCGGCCCGCAGGAGCGGCGTCTTCACGCTCCATGGGTAACACGCGCCCGCGGGAACGACGAAGGCCTACGCACGTACGCGATCAGTTCGAGGACCATGAGGACACCGAGCGCCCCCGCGCACTTCACTCCAACCCACAGCATGCGGTCCAGGTCGTCGAGGTTCGGCCCGGTGTTCATTGGTATCGCGAGGGCGAATGTGCCCATGGACAGGATGCCCATCGCCGCGCGCAGCACCAGCGGACGCTGCCGGCGGAACTCACGCGGAAGCCTGAGCCAGGCCACGTACACGACCACGAGCGGCACCGCCACGACCAAGCCCACCGGGGAGAGGGAATTGGCGTAGCAACAGTGGTGATCACACATGCAGCCGCATCGTCGGCAACCGGGCCGCCTGCCGGCGTCGCCACGCGACGATATCGATCCACATCAGCCCCGTCGCCAGGAGCGACACCTCGAGGCCGATCCGGAACATCACGTCGTACGCCCAGCCGGTCTGCAGCGTCGGCACCCCGAACAGCACGCACGCGGCCAGCACGCAGAGCGCGAGCAGGGACTGCCTCGCCTCGCCCGCACGCCCCTCGGGCGGGACCGCCACGCGACGCCAGATCACGAAGGTCGCCACGAACAGGCCGAGGACGACATAACCCCAGCCATCGAGCGCGTAGTCGAATGGCATCAGCGCACCTCCGTGGTGTCTTCCTCGCTGCCGTACGCCCCGAGTGCCGTCGCACCGAACGCGCCGAGCGTCATCCCGACGACGACGATGCCAACGACGTGGATTCCCTCGACGAAGGGGAGCCCCACCATCGCGAAGACACACGCCAGGATGACGATCGCCATCCAGAGAGCCCACTGAAGCCGTGCATGCTGCATGAGGCCGCGTGAATTGCAGCGCACGTGCCCGCTTCGATCGCCGTGCAACCCCGCGGCACCACGTCGCGCGCGGGGTGGCGGTTTGCCAGTTCGGCAGGACTAGATGCTGATCGAGCCCTTGCGGAAGTCGTTCTTGCGCAGGTGCACGTTGATGCAGACGGGGCGGCCGGTCTTCGCGATCGCCTTGGCCTCGGCCAGGGTCGCGTCGACGCGGGTGGGGTCGTTGAGCACGAGCCCGACGCCGCCGTAGCCCTCGGCGACCTTGTGGTAGTCGGTGCGCCGCAGGTCACAGCCGAGGGTGGTGCCGAGGATCTCGACCTGCTCGCGGGCGATCTGAGCCCACGAGGCGTCGTTGCCGATGACAGCGATGGGCGCGACGCCATGGCGAACGAACGTATCGAACTCCGCGAGCGAGTACGCCGACGAGCCGTCGCCCCAGATCAGCCAGACCTCGCGGCCGGGGCGCACCAGGGCCGCGCCGAGCGCCATGCCGCCGCCGACCCCCAGAGTGCCGAAGACTCCCGGATCCAGCCAGGAGAGCGGCGCGCGCGGGCGGACGATGTAGCTGGCGGTCGCCACGAAGTCGCCACCATCGACGACGAGCACGGCGTCATCGGCCATCGCCTCCTCCATGCGGAGGAAGAAGTGCAGCGGGTCGACGAGGTCGCCCGTCGACGATGCCTTCTTGGTGATGTCGGCGTCACGCGCGGCCTCACCCGTGCGGAGCTGCTCGAGCCACGGCCTCAGCGTCTCGGTGCGGGACGAGCCGCCGAGCTTCTCGGACAAGGCGACGAGGAACTCGCCGGCGTGCATCTCGACCGCGATCTCGGGGCGGCGGTTCTTGCGCAGCTCGTGCGAGGAGAGGTTGGCCGCGATCAGCGTCGCCCGCTTCGGGATGCCGCGGCCGTAGCCGAGGCGGAAGTCGAACGGGAAGCCACAGACGATGACGACGTCGGCGTTCTTCAGGGCGGCGCCGCGGTTGTGCCGCAGCTGCAGCTCGTGGGTGCGGCCGAGGAGGCCACGCGCGGTCCCCCCGAGGAAGACCGGCGCGCCGAGCACCCCGAGCGCACGCGCGATGCGGCCCGGGTCGGTGACGCCCACCAGGGTCTGGCTGCCGACGATGATCACGGGCTGCTTGGCCGCCGCGAAGGCGGCCGCGGCCGCGTCGATGCCCCGCTCGCGACCGCGGTGCGGCAAGGACGGCAACGACACGTCGGGGAGCGTCGGCGCGTGGAACTGCCGATACAAATGCCCCTTGATGTAGAGCTCGAGCGCTTTCGCGCCGATGCCCTTGGCCTTCCCCATTCCCGTCTCCTTCTCGTACCACTCGCGCACGATGGCCTCGGGGTAGAGCAGATCGACGGGCACCTCGACGAAGACGGGGCCGGGCACGCCGGAGGTCGCTTCCTTGATCGCGCGCTCGACGGTGGGCACGAGGGCCGGGACCGTCTTCACGGACGCGGACCACTTGGTGATGGGCTGCATGATCGACAGGGTGTCGATGTCCTGGAGGGCGCCCCGCCCTTTCAGGAGCGTCGCCGGGGCGCCGCCGAAGATGATCATCGGCGTCTGCGCCATCTGCGCGTTCTTCACCGCGGTGATGGTGTTGGTCACGCCCGGTCCGGCGGTCACGGCTGCGACGCCGATGGTCCCCGTCATGCGCGCGACGGCGTCGGCGGCGAACACGGCGTTCACCTCGTCGCGGACATCCACCACCTTGATGCCCAGGGTGTGGCAGCCGGTCAGGATCGGCGAGATGTGCCCGCCGCACAGGGTGAAGAGGTGGGTGGCTCCGTGCCGTACGAGAACTTCCGCAATCAGATCGCCGCCGTGACTCATCGGCAGGCAGGCTACACTGAGCGCGCGTGTCGAATCTCGTTCTGTATTCGATCCCGCTCTTCGTCCTGCTCGTCGTGCTGGAAATCTTCTACACGCTCCGACGCACGGACCTGAAGGGCTACACGAAGGCGGATACGACCACGTCCCTGTCACTGGGCATCATGAACGTCGGCATCAACGCCGGCACGAAGTTCCTGTCCATCCCCTTCTTCGCGTGGGGCTACGAGCACCGGTTCGTCGACATCCCCGCGGCGATCGGCGGCTGGTCGTGGCTCGTTCTCTTCTTCGCCGAGGACCACAGCTACTACTGGTTTCACCGGCTCCATCACGAGGTGCGGATTCTGTGGGCCGCCCATGTCCCGCATCACTCGTCGGAGCACTACAACTTGTCGACCGCGCTGCGGCAGCCACTGCTGACGCCGTTCACGGGGCCCATCTTCTGGTTCCCCCTCGCGCTCGTCGGCTTCCCGCCGGTCATGATCCTGACCGCCCAGGCCTGGTCCCTCATCTACCAGTTCTGGCTCCACACCGAGGCCATCGGGAAGCTGGGGCCGCTCGAGTGGGTGCTCAACACGCCGTCACATCACCGCGTGCATCACGGCAGCAACGTCATCTATCTCGACAAGAACCACGCCGGCATCCTCATCATCTGGGATCGCCTGTTCGGGACGTTCCAGGAGGAGACCGACAAGGTCGACTTCGGCCTCACCACCAACATCAAGACCCACAACCTCATCACGGTGGGACTGCACGAGTACGGCGCGATCGCGCGCGACATCGGGAAGGTGAAGCGGCTCTCGGACAAGCTCGGCTACGCCTTTGCGCCGCCGGGCTGGAGTCACGACGGCTCGACCAGGACCGCGACCGAGCTCCAGCGCGAGCTGCGACAGCGCGCGCGGGACTCCCAAACCT
>JALHPV010000179.1 GCA_022842285.1 Kofleriaceae bacterium | reverse complement strand
GATGTCGTCGGCGGTGCCGTTTCCCTCGGTCTCCAGCCGGTTCCGGAGGTCGGAGGCCTTGCCGTCGTAGTAAATCGCGGCACCCAGCGAGACGAGCGAGAGGCCGCCCAGGGCGACCGCTCCGACAGTCACCCACCGCGCGAGCCGCCGCTGACCGGTTGGCTGGAGGTCGATCTGCAGCGAGACCTCCTGGCCGCGCTCGAGGTCGAGCTCGCGCGCCACCGTCGCGCGTCCGGGCCGCGACACCACGAAGAGGTGCTTGCCGGCCGGGACGGTGATGGGGCGATCCGACGCGAGGCGGCCGTCGACGTGAATGCGGGCATCGCTCTCGGTCGCGATCTCCACACGCGCTGGCATCGGCTTCAACACGACATCCGCCGTGCGCTGCCCGTTCTTGATGGTCTCGACCTTGAGCTCGCTCGGCTCGTAGCCCTCGGCCTCCACGCGCACGACATGCGGCCCGGGCTCCACCTCGATCGCCTCGAACTCGGGCACGTCCTTGCCGTCGATGGTCGAGTGGATCTCGATCTGCGCGTCGGCCGGCGCATCGCTGATCTCGCTCATCATGCTCCCCATCGCCTCGCTCTCGAGGGAGGGGCTCACGACGATCGTCGTCACGATCCGCGGGGCCACCGGGACCGGAACCGCGACGGGCTCGGGTGTCGCGCGTGCGAGATCGCGCTCGAGATCGACGAGGCTGTCGGCAGCATCGCGGACGCGCTTCCCGCGCTTCACCTGGTCGAGATAGACCTTGTACAGCTCCGCCGCCCGGCGGGCGTTCGCGAGCTGGCCGTCGACCTTGTACTGGCGGCGATAGGCCTGCGCGGCCGAGAACGCGAGCTCCGGTACCGGGAGGGCCTGGTATGCGGCATCGAACTGCTCCGCGGCGGCGGCGAAGTTCTGCGCCTTGTACGCCTTGGCGCCGATGGCGTAGTGCTCCTCGGCGACCTTGCGATCACCGGCGACCGGATCGTCGGCGCGCGCGACCCCGGCGAGGAGCAGCACGACCGCCAGCGCGCGCTTCATTCGCCCCCCGCGCACGCCACATCGCGCGTGTTGCACTGGGGATAGACCCGGATCCGGGCGAGGCCATCCTTGCGATCCAGCACCAGAAGATCTTCGAGTGCGTCGCCGGTCACGTCACCGGCGCGGAGCTGCAGGCCCGCAGGGTCATCGGTCACGGACAATGGCGTGACGGCAAACGGGACCATCGACGTGTCGACCTCGAGCAAGGCGCCCACTCGGTCCTGCCGACAGAGCGCGACGAGGCGAGACTCGGGCGGGGCGCCGGGGATCGCCCGCCTCAGCACGGCCGCGTCCGTACACGCGTCCCCGAACGGGACGGGACGGCAGAGAGGCTGGAACGGATTCCCGAGGTCGCAGACATGGACGCTGGCCTCGGCGTCGATCGTCGCGCCAAGCACGACGAGCAGCTTCGTGACGAGCGTGCCCCCCTCGGAGACCTCGATGCGCTCGACCCGCTTGAGCGCGGGTGGCTTCTCTTCGGGGCCGAGTACGTTCCACAACTCCGGCATGCCAGTGGGCTCCGCGGGATCGAACGTGATGCCCTCCCCGAACTGGTTCACGCCGATGACGAGGTCGACCTGCGGTGCCGGCCGAGGCAGCGCGACGTACTGCCCCGGGACCTGGTACGTGAAGCCCGGCGCCGGCACGAAGGGCGCGATCTGGCCGACTTCGCCCTGGAGGGCGCCGTCGTTCACCCATAGCCGGAGTGAGGGGGCTCCGCAGTTGGTCTGCTCGTTCTCTTCGGAGGTACACACGAACGCGTACTCGACCGCGATCAGGTCGGGCGTCGTGTCAGGCACCTCGTCCAGATCGACGAAGTTCCCGACCACCGCCGCTCCGAACGGACCCTCGTAAGGCTCCCCGGGGGGACGCGGATCGAAGAAGCCGGTGAGCGTGCGCTGCGGACTGCCGTGAAGCTGCGACACCTGCTCCGAGAACACGGCGCACGTGCCGTCGGGGGCAAGGCTCGCGCAGGTCCGGAACAGGACGCCAAGATCGGCCACGACGCCGAGCGGATCGACCGAGTCACGAAAGCCGATCGCGAAGAGGGACCGGACTTGCTCGTAGAGCCCCATCGAGGTCTGGGGGGTGAGGCCGGTCGGGCTCCCATAGGCGATGGCGAGCTCGTCCGAGGTCGTATCGCCATCGGCGAGCACCGACACGAAGGCCACGTCCGGCCAGCGATCGCCATCGTAGTCGCCGATGTTGATGTCCGTCACGGGACCCAGCGTGTCGTAGCGCCGGCGGAGGAAGCCACGCTCGGTCAACAGCTGCACCTGGACGAGAACATCGAGATCCTCGAGAGGCGAGGTCCCCACGCCTGATCGGGTCACCAGGTCGACGAGCCCATCCCGATCCAGATCCACCCCGAGCGCTCCCACGAGGTCGCGGTCGGAGTTGTAGGCCGACATCACCTCGACCTTGAACCTACCGTTGGTCTCGAAGGAGCCGATGAAGATGTGGCGATCGAAGACCATCGCGAGCTCGTCGGCTCCGAGCGGCACCGCCGCGACGAGGCGGCCGGGAACCGCCGGCCCCTCAACCATGGACTCCGTGCCAGCGCGACACGGCCCGCCGTCGGTCAACGTCATGGGGATCGCGACGAGGTCGGAGCGCTGGCCAAGGATCAACGGACACTCAGCGACGAGAGGATCGTCAGGCGGCTTGATCAGCACCGGGCGCAGATTCATGCGGAGGGCGGGCGGGAGCGCGATCCGCTCCTGGGTGAACGAAGCCCCGGCCGCGCGTAGGTCGATCACACACGGCTCGAAGGTCCCGTCCTCACGCGCGAGCGTGAGCCCGACGACCACATGGAGGGGCTTGACCACGAAGACCGAGATCGAGCTCGGATCGAGGCGCGCTGCGGGGGCGTCGCAGACCCGACCGACCGAGACGAGGCCCGACGATGTACCGTCGTACACGGCGAGCACCAGGGCCTCCTCGCTCTCGCCGAGGAAGACGGCCAGTGTCGGATCGGCCGCGACTCCCACGATGGGCCGGCCGAGCGTGGAGTCGATGACGGCCGAGAACGGCAACGAGGTCGGAGCATCGAACGGTGAGGTGAACGCGGCGATGCCATCGGCCGTGGGCAGCACCACGTCCGTGCGGGTATCGCCATCGAGATCCGCGAACATCGTTGGACCGGTCGGCGTGGCGCTCGGCTGCGTCACCCCAGGCAGGAACGAGCCATCGCCGGCCGCGTACAACGCCTGCACCCCGGTGGGGGTCCGCGCGAGGACGTCGAACGCCGGATCGCCGTCGAGCGCGGTCACGGCGAAGGTCTCGATCGTCGCGATCGTCTGGACCGGCGGTCCGATCTCACCGGTCCCGGCGTGGCAGAGCCCATCGAGCCCGCACACGAAGCCACGCGCATCGAGGTCGGCTCCGCACGTTTGGTCCAGCGTGCACACGACGGAGCATGCCGAGCACTGCTGGCCGTCGGGCGAATCGCAGTCTTCGCCCCTCTCGAGCACTCCGTTGCCACAGACCCCCTCCGGGATCGGGTCGAGCGTCGAGCACCCTCCCAGCATCAGGGCCGCGATCACGAGCCCGCCGTGAATCCTCACTATGGGAACTCCTCGATGGCGTCGCGGTCGTACGCCGCCGCCTTCTTCTTCTCGAGCTTCACCTTCAGCACCTGGTCGGCATCCGGGACCACGGTCTGGGTCGATGGCTTGTACCCGCGGGCGGTCAACACCAGTGTCACCGCCGAGGTGGCGTACGGCACCGCGACCGTCGGGGCGACACCGATACGTTGACCGTCGACCGAGACGGCCGTCCCGCTCGGCACCCCGGTGATCGTCAGGATCACGCGGGTCGGCAGCACCACCGCGTCGACGGAGACGGGCACAGCGGCATCGAGCACCGCCGGACTGGCGTCGACGGTGACCGCGGCATCGGCCGCGACCGGCGCATCCGGGACCACGGATGCCACCAGGGCCGCTCGGTCCGCCGCGCCCTGATTCTTGCTTCCGCTCACGAGGACGTACGCCGCGATCGCCGCGACCAGGCCGACAGCGCCGAGGACCAGGATCATCGGCAACCGGCTCCGCCGCGGCGCTTCGATCGTCGACATCGCCGGCGCCGCGAGCTGACCGGGGCCGCCGGTGGTCGAGGCGGACGGCATGTTGCCGGTGATGCCGGGCGGCACGATCACGGGCGATGATGACGTCGCGCCGGGGGCGAGCGCGCTCATCGCCTCGATGATCGTCGGCGGGCGGTCGTCGGCGCTCTTGCGCAGCATCCAGAGGATCGCCGCGTCCACCTGCGGGCTGATGCCTGGCGGGGCCGGATCTTCGTGCATCTGCTTGTGGAGGATCTCGATCAGCTCGCCATCGAACGGGAAGCGCCCCGTGAGCACGCGGTACGCGAGCACGCCGAAGGAGTAGATGTCGGTCCGGTGGTCGACGCCGCGCCCGCGGCACTGCTCCGGCGACATGTAGTACGGCGTCCCGAGCGGCACGCCCGTCCCCGTCTTGTGCGCGAGCTGGTCGTCGGGGCCCGTCAGCTTCGCGATCCCGAAGTCGAGGAGCTTGGGGTGCAGCCCGCCCTCGTCGTCCTGCGCGAGGAAGATGTTCTCGGGCTTCAGATCGCGATGCGCAACGCCCTTGGCGTGAGCGGCGCCGAGCGCACGCGCCACCGGGCGGAGGATCGGCAGCGCCTCGTCGACGGGGAGCGCCCCCCGTGTGTCGAGGTACGCGTCCAGCGGCTGCCCGTCCAGGTACTCCATCACGTAGTAGTGCCGGCCATCCTCGAGGGTCCCGAACGCGAAGATGTCGATGATGTGGCGGTTCCGGATCTGGTTGACCGCCTTCGCCTCCGCCACGAATCGCGAAACCATGTCCTCGTCCGCGGAGTAGCGGCGCGCGAGGACCTTGATGGCGACGCGCTTCCCGATCAGGGGATGCGTGGCGAGGTACACGGTGCCAAAGCCGCCGCGCCCTAGCACCTTCTCGATCACGTATTCGCCGACGCGCGTGCCGCCGCGCAGCTCACCGTCGCCACCACTGCTCGGGGCAGTGCTCGAGCCGTTGGCCACCTGCGTCTCGCCGGTGGCGCTGGGGTCGTTGCCGCTCATCAGATCAGCCGTCTGATCATCGCATAGGCCTGACTCGGCAGCATGAAGACCGTGTCGACCATGCCGAAGCTGAGGCGGTCCCCCGAGACCAGGACCTGCGTCGGGTCCGGGTCCTTGTCGTTGACGTGGGTGCCGGTGAGAGAGGAGGCGTCCTGGAGGTACCAGTTGCCGTGGCGATCGACCGTGAAGTGCGCGTGCAGGTTCGACACCGTGACATCGTCGATGACGACATCGCGGAATGGATTGCAGCCAAGCGTCAGCTGGAACCGCCTGCTGCCATCACGGGTCTTCACCTCGAGGCCGAGGTAGTCGTCGATGCCCGACGGCGACGTGGGCGGCCGGTCTGCCGCGGCCAGCACCGCCCGGTCCATCGTCTGGCTCATCGAGGCGAGCGACTGGAGCTGGTAGCCGGTCGTCGCGTGAATCAGTAGCGGGTACGGATTGCGATCGCAGAATGCGAGCTCGTCCAGGCGATTCGCATCGGCCTGCCAGTACGAGAGCGGCCTCACCGGGTGCGATGATACTCCACCTCGATGACCCCCGCCGCGCTGCGCGACCTCGTCGTCGCTCTGCCCTCACCGCCCGCCCCCGTCCATGGCGATGCGGTCGGGCACGCCATTGACGAGGCCGTCGCATACCTGGGATCCGACGCCGCCCTCGAGACGATCGTGGCGGACCCGTACTGGCCGAAGTGGGACGGGCCGTGGTGGCAGGCCCTGGCCCTGTGGGAGGTCGGCGAAGGGTCGCAGATTCCCGGGGCAACCATGAAGGCGCTGCTCGAGCGCGTCGATCTGCTGCCGCTGCACGAGTTTCCGACGGCGCTGACGTCGTTGCCGCCCCACATCGACTGGTATCGCGACAGCATGTGCCACTGCGGGCTCGGCTCGCTGATGCAGATGGCGGCCGCGACGGGGCTGTCGGTGCCGGCGGCGTTGCCCTGGACGGCGAGCTGGTTCCCTCGCTACCAGATGAGTGACGGCGGGCTCACGTGCGACAGCGATGCATACACCGTGACCGACGAGGTGCCGAGCTCGATGGTGGCAACGGTGCCCGCCCTGGAGGCGATGCTCGCGGGCAACGTAGCGACGTGGACGGACGAGCATCGCCGCTTCGTCGACGATGCGGTGGCCTTCCTCGTCGGGCGCCGGCTCGTCGAGGGTTCATCCAGCAAGCTCAACGCCGAGGAGCGTGCGGTCGCGCCATCGTGGCTCTTGCCGACCTTCCCTCGCTTCTACTTCTACGACGTGCTGCGCGGTCTCGCGGCGCTGGTCCGCGCGATCACGATCACCCGCTCCCCCATCCCGCTCGTCGCGATTGCCCCCGTGGTGGAGCACCTGGTGCGCCGCTTCCCCGACGGAGTCGTGCGGGTGGAGCGCCGCGCGTTCGCCAAGTGCACGACCCGCACCCGTGATGCGGCGGGCGCATGGATCGCGAAGCAGCCGGCGCGCACGTTCTCGCTCCTCGAGGCGACGAGCGAGCTCGGCGCGCCCAGCCGAGCGCTGACCCTGCAGTGGACGTCGACGCGGGCGGCGCTCGCTGCGGCCATCGACGCGGGGCTCGTGCACTGATGCGGCTCGGACTGGCGCTGCTGCTGCTGGGTGCAGCGTGCCAGCGGACCGCGCCGCCCCTCGAGCGGTGGTCCGACGCGTGGCTCGCGCAGGAAGCGGAGCGGTACCTCGATGATCCGGCCGCGCGCCGGGCAGCGCTCGAAGCGTCTCTCACCAATCACGCGAACATCTACTCGACCCAGCGCCTCGAGTCCTACGGCCTCGGCACCCGCGGCTGGGACGCCCTCCCCGAGTGGAATCCCCGCTCGCGGCGCGTGGACGCGGCCGCCGTCGCCGACCTCGCGCGCGGCGCGTGGCCGGAGCTCCCCGCCGAGCGCGTCTGGGATGGCAAGCGCCCGACGACGCAGGCCGGCTGGGTGGCGCTCGGTGAGCGCGTGTTCTTCCAGTATCCGCTCCGGGCCGAGGTGGCCTTCGAGCACGTGATGATCGGAGCTCCCGACAAGCCGGCCGATGTTCGCTCCGCCACCGCGCGCGGCATCGACCTCACCCCTGCGGGGGAGGTGCTCGGTGCGGTGACCTTCAACGATGTCGACGGCACGCAGCGCGTCGGCATCACCTGCGCCGTCTGCCACGCCTCCGTGGACGGAGCGGCGACCGTCGCCGGGGCGGCCCGCCGGCGCTTCGATCTCGGCGCGCTCCGCCTCGCCTACTACCGCGACTCCGGCGAGTCCGTGGATCCCGAGCTCGCGCGCCGCATGGCGACGTGGGGTCCGGGGCGCGCCGACGTGACCGAGGATGACGACGAGGATCCCGTCGCCATTCCGGACCTCTGGTCCCTGCGCGAGCAGCCATACCTGACGCAGGCGGGGACGATCCGCCACGTCGGACCGCTCGCCCTCGCGCTGCGGCAGGAGACGCAGCTCCTCCACGCGAACGCACTGCGCGTGCGGCCGCCGCGCGAGCTCGCATGGGCGCTCGCCATGTACATCTACTCGCTCGCGCCGCCGCCATCGACGCGCGCGAGCGATCCAGAGCTCGTCGCGCGCGGCCGCATGCTGTTCGACCGGCGCTGCACCGAGTGCCACACGAACGCCGCGGGCGGCGGGGACCTCGTCCCGGCCGCCGCCGTCGGGACGAATCCCGCGCTCGCCCACGGCAAGGCCCGCGGCACCGGCTTCTATCGCGTGCCCGTGCTCACCCGCGTGAGCGGCGCTGCGCCGTATTTCCACGACGGCACCGTGCCGACGCTGGCCGCGCTCTTCGACCCGGCGCGGTCCGTGCCTGGTCACGCCTTCGGCACCGACCTCCCACCCGCCGATCGCGCGGCGCTCGTCGGCTACCTCGAGTCTCTCTAGGCGCGTTCAAGCGCTGTGGACGACGAGGCGATGCCGCTTGGCCAGGAGATGGAGTCGCTTGGCGATCCCGATCTGACCGTCTGCCGCACGCCAGTTTCGAAGCGACACGTCCAGATCGATGATGCGGAGCTTGCGATCGAGTCCCAAAGCGACTCGGTCAGGCGGTGGGCTTGGACCATCGGCGACAAGAGCGAGGTCCTGGACGTTGACCGCGTAGCCACTGAAACACGGGTCGTCGTACGGGAAGGTCGCGTAGGTGCCCTGCTTCCTGGCGAACGCGCGCAGATCCTTGAGGATCGGCTTGGCCTCCTCCGCCGGCAGGACTCGGAGCTTGATCTTGCCACCCACCGTCCCTGCCTCGAGCACCTCCGCGATGGGGGTCTCGACGAGCTTGGAGTGACTCGAGAGCACTTCGCGAACCAGCGTTGTTGCGCCGCACTTCACGATCGCCCGCAACAGCTTCTCGGAAGCTGCACGATCATGGTTCGTGAAGCCCTCGAGGCCGATGCTCACCGTCATCGTCATGCGCTGCCGTCAGGTGACCGCGCCGGGCGGAAGCGACGCCGGGCCGAAGACCTCCGCCGACGCCTGCGTCTCGACGGTGGTGTCACCGCCCGCGGTCTCGACGACCACGCGGACCGTGTACGTCTCGCCCGCGTTCACCGCCGGCTCCGAGAGCGAGTAGGCGACGTTCAGCGTGGCGCCCGCTTCGATGCTGCCGTCCCAGGGCTGATACGTGTCATCAGCCCAGCGGCTCGGCTCGTAGGAGTTGAGCTGCACCACCGTCGCGCCGGTACGGTCGAGGACGGTGACGGACTTGACCTTGACGCTCGCGGTCGCGGCGGTCGTGTTCGAGACGACCAGCTGCACCGAGCTCTGCTGGCAGGCGCGCTTCGCCTGCGACGCTGACCTCGACATCGATCGCGCGGCCGAATCCGAGACGTCGCCCTCCTGCATGGACGCGGAAGGCCCCGCCGCAGGCGCGGCGGGCTGGGTCGTCGGGGCCGTGCCGCAGTCCTCGGCGAGGGTCACCGACGCGAGGGCGACCGAGACCTTGCCCGTGGCAGGCGGTTCGGGCTGGTTACCGATCGGTTCCTTGGGCGGGTTGGAGTTGCCACTACAAGCCGCCGCACTGGCGAGGAGGAGGATAGCGAGGCCGCGAGCGTTCATCGGTCCGGATCGTAACGCAGAGCGGCCAGCGCCGGTCTACCGCCGGTGCACGTCGCGGGGCCTGCCAGCTCGGCACACATGGCCGCATAGTCAGCGCTGGCGGGGGTCAATATGGGTCGGGCCCCGCCCGCCCCGGGCAATCCGCGCAGCAGGAACTGCGGCGAGGCCAGGAGCGCGGCACACACCCGGCGCACCGCGGGTTCGGCCACCGTGCTCGCGGGCGCGTCGAGCGAGCCCACGATCGCCGTGAGTGCCGTCGCCTCCGCGCCTTCGGCCACCCCGGACTCACCAACCAGGCGGTCTTTCAGCGCGGCGATCACGTCGCGTGTGGTCGCGGCCGGATTCGCGGCCCCCGCCGCGACGAGGCGCGTGATGAAATCGTCAGTGATCCAGGCCGGCATCGCGCAGGCGCCGTAGCGCTCCTCCCACGCCAGCCGCCCCACGAAGTCGAGACCGCGGAAGCCACGCTCGCTGTTGCGGAGGAACATCCCGATGTTGCGCTGGAATGGCAGCTCGACGCTGGGGTCCGGCGCGCCGTTCTCGCAGACGCTTTCGTAGGTGACACAGCAAAATCCGAAGCCGCAGGCCTCCGAAAGCTCGCTGCACGAGGCGCCCTCGCAGAAGAACTCGCCGTAGTCGGGGAAGCGCGATGCGAGGGGATGAGGCGTCCACTCGAGCGCGGCGTCGGCTGCAGTGACGAGCATCCGCGGCGGCAGGGGCTGAACGGCATCGCCGAGGCTGTTGCCGCGGCGCTCGGCGTCTGGATCGGACGTGACCCACGGATCGAAGATGGGTGGCAGCGGGTACGCGGTGGTACCGCAGCCGCGCTCGGGCGCGAGAAGATCGAAGTACTCCGAGGACACGATCGCGACGAGGAGGGCCTTCAGCGAGTAGTGATTCGTGACGAGCGTGCCGGCGAGGCTCGCGAGGAGCTCGCTCGCGGCCCGATTGCGCGGGTAGTAGTTCGCGATCGTGAGCGGGGTGCCGACGACCTCTTTCCAGATGTCCTCGGTCATCTTCAGCACCACGAGCCACGCGAGCGCCGCATCCGGGTCGGTGAGCGTGGTGCCGGCCGCGGGCGGTCCGCTCGCGGCGAGGGTGGCAAAGCCCCGTGCGAGGGCTTGCTCGAGATCGTGGACCGTGGCTCGACGTCCGGTGATGCTCGCGAGCTGTGCCTCGCCCCCCGTCGGATCGTCGGGGACGTTCGCCGTCCGGTTGAAGCCCCCGCACGCCGGCGCCCAGCTCCACGGACGGGCGCCGCCGCCCGGCGAGTCCAGGAGCACGAAGTCCGAGACGCGAAACACGGCATGCGCGCGGTCCGGCGGCGCACCGGCCGCATTCCCGTAGACGGCCGCTTCGGGGGCGCCCGGCGCCGGCCAGTGACGATCGGCGACAGGATCGTCGGAGTCGGTCACCGCCGTCTCGCTCGTGTGACAGCCAAGGCAAACGATGTCGCGGTGCAGGTACGCCGCGTCGAAGCGCGTCCCCAGGTCGTCGCGCCGCGCGAGCTCGGCCTCGTTCGGCGGCACGTTGGCGGCGGGAATCGGACGCTGCACGAGCGAGAACAGCTGCGCGCGGTAGAGCGGCGTCAGATCGTCGAGCGCGAGCGCACTGCGCGCGAGATCGAGCATCGTCCAGGGCCCCGGCCCGGCGGACGTCGCCGGCATGTCGCGCACGAGGGTGGCGAGGCTCGCGTCGACCGTCGGACGGACCGCCTCTTGCCAGCACGCGGCCTCGCTCTGGATGTCGGTGCGCTGCACGTGCAGGGCATCCATCAGCGGGTCGATCCAGCGCTCGGCAAACTCGGGTCGCGCCATCAGCGCGTTCGCGACCGTGGCCTTCGGATCCTGGCCCGCGGCCTCCGCCGCCGTGAAGAGATCGACGAAGACATCCACCTCGGCCTGCGAACGCGCCCGCCGCCCGTCGAGCGCGAGGATCGCGCTACGGACGAACGTCGCCGGATCGACCACGCACCGCAGGTCGGGCCCCGCATCGGGTGTCGGCTCCGCGGGCAGGCGCCGATCGTTGCCGCACGCGGCGACCGCGAGCAGGAGACACAGTGCGCGCTTCACGCCGTCCTCCCCAGGAACTTCGTCATCGCGCCGAGGCCCGCAGCGAGCTCGGTCTCGCCCGCGGTGGCGTCGGACACGGCGAACGCTTCCGGCGAGAACGGCCAGATGCCGAGCGCGAGGAGAGCGGCCATGCGGTTCTCCGCCGGCGTCGCGAACCGGTCGCGAGCCGCAAGCCCATCGGGGCCGATGGCTCCCGAGATGCCTCGCGTCTGGATCGGTCCCCCGATGAACGCCGTCGCATAGCCGTAGGGATGATGGTTGCGTCCGCTGCCGTCGCTACCGCCATCGAGCTGCGGCAGCGGCGTGCGACCGAATTCTGTATTCAGAATGATCAAGGTGTCGTCGAGCGAGAGCTTCGCGGGATCGGCCCCGGTCGGATCGATGAGGTCGAGGAGCGTCTCCAGCATGTTGTCGAAGTTGCGCGCCGTATCGCGCGCGTTGTCGGAGTGCGTGTCATAGCCGCCGCCGCCACTCGCCTCGCGGAGCCCGACGTCGCTGACACAGACATACGACGCTGGCTCGGTCGGGTGCGTGAGGAGCTTCACCGCGGCCCGCAGGGCGACGAGCGGGATGTCGTTGTCGGTGAGCCCGCAAGCGGACCCTTGTTGCGGCGCGAACAGGTTGTTGCCGAGGACACCGCGGATCGAATCGACGCGTGTGGTCGTCGAGAACGCGGCTGTGAGGTCGTCGGTGCGTGTGCTGCGTACGCGGTTGGGGCCGAACCGCAGCCGCGCCTCGTGCTGCTCGACGTACGCGCCGACGAGGGCATCGTGCTGCGCCCGACCCGCTCCCACCGTGCCGCGATCGAGGAGGCGCGTCAGGTCCTGAGCGCGATCGGTCTTGATGAGGAGCGGTCGTGCGGCGCCGGGGTGGATCCCCGCCGAGGCCGCCGCGGCGACGTTGTCACTCGAGATGCCACCTGTCGCGAGCACGTACGCGTGCGGGGTCGCGCGGCCCGTCATCATCCCGGCCTCGATCCGTGCCCGCTGAATGTGCGCACCGAGCCCCGCCGCCGTGGGCTGCCCGACGGGGCGCCCCGTGAGGGCTTGAGGGACGGCAGCCTCGTGGGGTTCGAGCGCATGCTTCTGCACCACGAGGCGCATGCGTGAGGCCACGTCCGTCCGATCGTGAAGCCGCGCGGCGAACGGTCCGAGCTCGACCTGCTTGCCGAGTGCGTCGGTTGCGAACGGCCGCTCGACGTCGGTCATCCCGCACTCGGCGAGTGCATCCTGCGTCGAGGCCGAGAGGGCGTGGTACTGCGAGTTGGGATACTGCGGATCGTCGGGGCGACCATAGTCGCGGACGAGGTAGAGGGTCTCCCACGGCGAGAGCCCGCCGTAGAGGAAGATCTCCAGCACGTTCTTCGCGCGCACCGCGGTCGGCAGCTGCACCATGCCCGTGCCGGACGGGAACTCGCCGAACGCGGCGCCGCGCGCCCGGCCTAGCCAGGGTCCGAGGATCGCGGCCCCGGCCGTCGCCCCCGCCAGGGACAGAAAATTGCGCCTCCGCATGGGAGGAACGATCGCACTGATCACGGCGACGTGGGGCCCGGATGGATCTGGCGCCTGCTCGCAGCTCCGATGCGCGGAGGGCGCTATGGCGGGAATCTTCGGAGGGCCTTCGGCGTCTGATCTGGAATGCGGTCAGTGACGCTGTGCATCGTCGCGATGCTGGGGTGCTCGACCCCGACGAATCCCCCGGCAACTCCCCCCGGTGCGACGGCTGCGACACCCGCCGCGCCCCCTCCGCCAGCGGTGGCGACCGTCCGCGCGGCATCGCAGATCGAGCTCCTGCAACGCACGCTCGAGGTGCGCGAGCTCGAGACCTACTGGCACGGGGTGCCGCCACTTGCCGTCCGGAGGACCACGGTCACCGCCGCCGAGCCCCCCTGGTCGTGAAGGGGCAGCCGGTCGTGTACGTCGGGGCCGATGCGACGCAGCGGCTCGTGTTCGAGTTCACGGCCGTCACCGAGCACGCCCCGCAGTGGCGCGTCGACTTCCGGATCGATGCCGAGGGCGTGATCGGCCACGCGACATTCGAGGATCGCAACGGCTCGTGGGTGCTCGTGGAGCGCTCCGTAGCCGAGCGCTGAGCGATACTTGATCGCATGACCGCCGCCGGCCGCCGCTCTGCCATCCCGAAGGTGATGGGCATCCTGATGATCATCTTTGGCAGCCTCGGCCTCCTGAGCGCGCTATCGAACCTCGGCAGCTCCGGCTTCGATCAGATTCAATCGACGGTGCCCGACACGCCCGTCCCCGGACTCGAAGCGCTCAAGGACGCCGAGCGCATCATGCGGGTCCTCGGTCTCATCGGGCTGCCGATCAGCGGCCTCCACATCTTCGCCGGCATTCGCGCAACCGCGTACAAGGCAAACGGTCCGCGCCTGTCCCTGATCTATGCCGCGAGCGCGGCGCTCCACACCACGGTGTCGACGATCGTCGCTTACATCGTCCTCGTGCCGGCGTTCGAAGCGATGTCGAGCGGCATGGCCGGCATCCCCGGCGGCGGCCTCGTGCAGTCGTCGATGAAGTTCTTCCTGATCGTCGGCGCGATGATCGGTCTCATCTGGCCGGTGCTGGTCGGCGTGTTGATGTCGCGACCCGCCGCGCGCGACGCCTGCGCCTGGTAAGCGCTCGCACGAGGCTCGCGAAGCGCTCGCCTGCACTAGGGCGTGTAGACGATCAGGCAGAGGCCGCCGCCGCCGGTGCCACCGCGCCCCTGAGCTCCACCGCCACCACCACCGCCACCGAAGAGTCCGCCGGCGCCGCCATCACGCTGCGCGCCACCACCGCCGCCGCCACCACCACCGCCGAGCAGGAGCCCGGGTTCGAGATCGATCCCAGGCCCACCATCACCACCGGCGCCCTGCGCGGCGCCACCGCCGCCGCCCCCGCCCTGCGAGCCGGCCCCTCCGTCACCGTTGCCGATGCCC
>JALHPV010000178.1 GCA_022842285.1 Kofleriaceae bacterium | reverse complement strand
AGTGCAGCGCGGCTCAGCGGCTGAATCGCTGCATCGGCCGGCGCGGGCGGGTGTTCGTGACCAACTACTTCGCGCGGGTCATCAAGAACCCGACGCAGGCGCTGCGCGCGATCACGTATGTACTCTGCAACTGGCGCAAGCACCGGCAGGACCGGCGCTACGAGTGTGCGAACTGGCAGGTCGACTACTTCTCGACGGCACCGAGCTTCACTGGCTGGGCGAGGCCGCCCGACGCGGACTGCTCGCATGACTTCGGGTGGGACTACGAAGCGCTGCCCGTGACGGAGCCGACGCACTTCCTGCTCGAGGCGGGGTGGAAGCTCGTGGGCCGCATCCGATTCGACGCGGTGCCGTCGGCGTAGCTCCGTTGGGCTACGCACCAGGCGCCGCCTGTCCGATCCAAGTCCGACCCATCGACGCTGCATCGCAAGTGCTATACATGCGTCATGAAGACCGCGATCATTCCGCCGATTCGCGTGGATCCCGAGCTCAAGAAGCAGCTCGAAGATGTGCTCGAGCCGGGCGAGACCCTCTCGTCGTTCGTTCTCGGGGCGGCGGTTCAGACCGCATCCGTTCGCAAGGCCGAGCAGGCATTCGTCAGGCGGGCGTTGGCGAGTGAGCGTCGAGCAGAGACAACGGGCTACGTGCCGGGAGGTGTCGTGTTCGAACGCCTCGAGGGCATCCTCGCGACGGCGAAGCGCAAGCGGGTCCGGCGCAAGTGAAGCCTCGCCGCCTACGCTTCACGCGTGAGGCGTCTGGCGATCTCTTGCGCCTGTTTCAGTTCCTGGCCGACGCAGACCCTCGGCTCGCCACGCGGGCGCTGGCTTCGATCCGCACTGCACTTGGAGCCTGCACGAGCCTGGGGTTCATCGGCCGCAAGGTTGGTGCGGACCCCTATCTCCGCGAGATCGTGATTCCGTTCGGGAAGGCCGGGTACGTCGCGCTCTACCGAGTCAGTGATGACTACATCAGTGTGCTGGCCGTACGGCACCAGCGCGAAGACGACTATCAATGAGGCGCCCTACTGCGTCGGGGGCAAAGGCGAGCTCCCTGGCCACGCCGTTACTCATCCGTGGTCGACGGAGACTCCGAGCTTGATGAGCGTCGAAGGCGCGAGTCCGAACGCCGCCCGAAACGCCGCGCTCAGGTGCGCCGAGGAGGCGAAGCCGGCGTAGTGAGCGGCCTCGGTGAGCGTTCGAGAGAGAGAGAGTTGTCGCATCACGATTGCGAACCTGCGCCAGCGCCGGTAGCGACGAAACGAAACTCCGGCGGAGAGCCTGATCAGGTCGCGGCACCGCGATGGCGATACGCCGACGAAGCGTGCCGCCACGGCCAGCCGGCGGAAGTCGTTCGGTCGGCGGTCGAGCTCCGCCAGCAGGGCGGCGATGCGCGGGTCCGGCGGGGGCTTTCGCGGGAGCCCCAGGCACTGACAGAGGTCGTCGACGGACCACGCTCGACGCAACGCCCGTCGGAACGCCACGGTCGCGCGCTCGAGGTCGCAGTTCTGGATGGCAGCATGGTCATCGCCAAGCGCGTCGAGGTAGACGAACCCGATCGGTCCGTGCGCGCGGAGGTGATGGAGCCGTCCGGGTGCGATCAAGGCGCAGTCTCGAGACACGTACCGGCGCTTGGTGACGCCGGGGCCGAAGCAGGCGAGGTCGAACGCGTCCTTGAGGGCAATGGCGACGACGGCGACGGCATTGCGGTGCGGACTCAAGTCGAGAGCGGGCCCGACGAAGGCCGCGCGGGCTCCGCGGATCGATAGATGGGCCATCGAATCGTGAAAGCCAGGTCTCGGGCCCCGAGGGACGATCCCAGCATGTCGTTCGTCACTCTTCATGCCTCGATCCTTGTAGCGATGGTGTTGGCCCTCGTGATGGGCGCGCTCGTCAAGCCGAGCCTGGTGACTCGGCAGTTCGAGATCGTAACGCTGACCGCTGCGGCCAGGAACGAAGTCCGGGCGGTCTGCGGCGGCTTCGGCTGCTATCGGCAGGAGTCGATCGCTCCCTGGGTCGCGCGTCATTCGGCTACTTGTGTCTCGAAGCGGTGCTCGCCGGTCTCTTGTTCTACGCGGCCTGACGGCGCCACGCGGACCACAGCGCAAACGCCAGCGGCGCAAGCCCCAGAAGGTCCATGAACGCGACCACCCGCAACGGGCCGGTGGGCATCCCCGCGCGCCAGTAAAGCAGGAGGTAACCGACCATAGTCGTGCCAACGACGACCCCGAGCGCACGGCGCACGGCAGGATCGAAAGCGCCGAGCACGCAGCTCGTGACGATCGCGCAAAAGAGCACACCGCGGTGCATGACGAGCAGCTCGAGGTCTCCCGAGGGAGCGACCCCATACAGGCGCTGCACGAGCCGGGGCGAAACGGCGGTCGCGGCCGGGGCCACATGCAAGAGTCCGAGGAGAAACCAGGCGAGCTTGACGGCGGGTTCCATGGACACAACCTACGACCACGCTCAGCAAGCCGCTTTCACGTAGCGACTGCCAACCTGATGCAGCCACTGCTCTCAGAGCAGGGCGGGGGAGACGATGACGTCATCGTCGGAGTCGCACCGGTCCTTGTAGGTGGTGTACTCGAACTCGATCTCGAGGACCTCGGTCGTGAGGTACCCACAATCGAACTCGACCACATCGTCCGCTTCTCCGGACTGGCAACCAGCGAGGAGAGCGGCCAGGGCGAGGATCGCGCATCGCATCGCCGATGGGCTTGTGCAACCGCTGCGCCACGTACGACGCAGAGCTAAGTCGCGCCAAGACTGTGACTTTCCACGCCGGTCGATCTGCCGTCGGCATCGAGGCCGAGACCGATTCATGACGCGCATGTTGTGGTTTGACCGGGTCCGTCGGTCTCGATCGGGCGTGACGTGGACAACCATGCCGGGCGAGCTCGTCGAGCCGTTCGTTGCCCGGGTGCTCCCCGACCACGGCCTTCGGCACTGGATCAACGAATAACCAGCGTGTTCGCTGGCCGGAGCCCAGAACCGTCCAGCGGGGTTCATCGGGTCTCGGCTACTCGCAGACTCCGGTCACTCGCCGGGGGATGGCCCCTTCGGGACGAGCCCCGAACGCACCATGTTGTTCGCGCCCGTAGCAGGTCACGACGCCACCAGCGACGAAGCACGAAGCGACAGCGTTGATGGAGAATTGTGTCGCAACGCTATCGATGAGCGTGAACGTTGGCGCCTGGTTCTGCGCGCCGTTTCCGAACTCACCATTGAAATTGTCGCCACGACACAGGCGGCGACCGTCCGCGCGTAGGACGCACATCGATCTCCAATCGCCCTCGATCGAGATCGCGCTATTCGTGAGTCCCAGCTCGACGGGCGTCGGCCCGTCGCTTCCTCCCCAGCACGCGATAGAGCCAGTGGTGGTGATGCCGCACGTGGTGTCATAGCCGACGTGGATGTCGGTGAACCGAAGCGTGGTCGTCACTGCCGCCGGTGTTGCCTCGAATGCTGCCGTCGAGCCAACGCCAAGCTGTTGAGCGGTGTTGTTTCCCCAGCAGAAGGCGCGTCCATCGGTCGCGACGGCGCAGGCGTGTTCGGTGGAGAACTTCGTCGGCGCAGTGATCATGCTCAAGGGCGGAAGATCCGGCTGCAGTGTGGGTGGCACGTCGTTGAGCACGTCGTTGCCCCAGTCTCGAATGGCGCCCCAGCAATAGGCATCCCCGTTCGCGATGATGCATGCGTTGTAGCCCCCAGCGGTTCCTGTTCCGAGGGTAGCCCCGGACGGCAAGCCAACGACTCGGACCGGAGTTGCCGAATAACCTCCCCCGCTAGAGCCAAGTACTCCGTGGTCGTTTCCTCCCCAGCAGTACACGTCGGAGTCATCGGCCGCGCACGTGGACGAGCGCGTCGAGAACAGCTGCTTCGCGGTGATCGTCAGGGGCACCTGCACGGAGGTCGCGAACGTCTCGAGTGAGGCATCGCCAACCTGACCCGAGACGTTCTGTCCCCAACACCAAACGGTGCCGGCAGTCGTGCGAGCGCAGCCGAAGTCGCCGCTGGTCGCGACCTCGGCGATACCTCCGCCCAAGCCAGCAATACCGACCCCGGTCACGAAGTCCTTCCGTCCGCGTCCGAGCTGCCCGAAGCGATCGGATCCCCAGCAATAGACGCCTGTGGTGGTCTCGGCGCACGAATGCGTGTGCGCGGTGGCGACCTTGTCGGCTCCGCCAATTCCAATGCGTGTGGGGGCGGCATGGACGTGAAGATCGCCGGTTCCGACCTCCCCGCTGCGGCCAAAGCCCCAACACGCGACTTCGTTCGCTTCGTCGATGGCACACGATGCGCGGCCCCCGAGGGACACGGCCTGCGCTCGCATGATCGGCACGGTTGGCATCCAATCGGTCGCCGCCCACACGCCGGTCCCGAGCTCGCCGTAGTTCGCTGCGCCCCGACAGAAGAGCTCGCCGGCGCGGAGAAAGCAGGCGCGTTGCGTTCCGATGACAGCCTCATCTCGGATCGACGTCTCTTCGGGAGTCAGGCTCACCGCGAGCGGTGCGCTCAAGTTGCTTGCGCCCCAGCAGAACCGGCGACCATCGGTGGTATCCGCGCAGGAGCCGAAGCGCCCTCCAAACACGCGGGTGAAAGCTGCGCCCGCGACCACGATCGGTTGCGGCGTGGAGAAGTCGCCGGCACTCATCCCATTCCCCAACGTGCCGTCGCGCGCGCTTCCCCAGCACTCGAGCCCACCCGCCATCGTCACGGCGCAGAACGATTGCCGGCTCGCAGCAAGCGACTGGTAGTCCCGATCTCCGTCGATGGCCACAGGCACGGTGGCCCCGCCGCCGCTTCCATCTCCAAGGGATCCGTTCGTGCCGCCGCCCACGCATCGAATCTTGTGGTCGTCACGCAAGACGCAAGCCGTGTCGTGGTTCATCGCCACCGCTACGGCAGGTCCGCCGACATCGACGCTGGTGGCGTTCACGCCACCGATCCGGCCCCAGCACCGCACCACGCCATCGGCCTCGATCGCGCACGAGTCAGTGGCACCGACGGCAAGAGCTCGCAAGCCACAACCAGGAGCACCGGCCGGTCCATCGACCCCTGATGGCATCGTGTCGGCCTCCGCGCCATCCACCAGGGGCGAGTCCGTGGTGTCCTCGTCGATGTAGTCGAAGTTGAGACGGCACGACGCCGTGAGGACCACCACCGCTACCCGAACCAGCACCCCTCCAGCTTACTGCTACTCGACCGACCGGCGGGATGTTATTGAGGCGGAGGCGGGGAGACGATGACGTCTTCGTTCTCGTCCGATTCGCACGACTCGATGTAGCTCGAGTACTCGAAGTCGATCATCACCTTGTCGGCATCGAAGGTCACGTCGCACCGCGTGATCACCCGCTCCATGCGGATGCGTTCCACGGCCATCCAGCAGAACGGCCGGCAGGCCTCGGTATCCACGCGGCAGGTCTCGAGCTGGAACTGAAACTCGGTGTCGTCCGCGTACATGGCGGACTCGAATTCGAGGGCCGCATTCGTCGAGTACGTGCAGTCGGAATCGCTCTCCTGGTCCTCGGGCTCCGACGAGCAACCAGCCAGGAGCGCGGCAACGGCGACGAGTGCGCGAACCATCGCCGAGACCCACTGCAACCGCTACGCCACGCCCGACGCCTATCCAATCGCGCCCGTACGGGAGCGACGGCTCGGCGAGGTGATGACTCCCTGCCCCGAGGCGCTCAGATTTTTGAGGGCGATGACGCTGATGATCCGCCGTCGGCGTCGAGGCCGATAGTGATACATGACTCGCATGTCGTGGTTCGACCGGTTCCGTCGTTCGCGATCGGGCGTGACGTGGACAACCATGCCGGGCGAGCTCGTCGAGCCGTTCGTTGCCCGGGTGGCGCTCGCAGTGCTGGACATGGCACCGGGCGAGCGGAGCGATGTGAACGCCAGGGATGGAATCATCGCGCTCCCCGACCGCGGCCTTCGGCTCGATCTCGGTGACCTCGCGAGTTGATGCCACTATCTCGCGCCCGCTGCGTGGGCGCCGCTCATCGCCGAGCAGGTCACGCGCTGGATGACGCCGGCGTCCGCGCCGACCTCTATTGCCGAGGCCCGGCCGCTGTTGCGCGTTCAGCTGACCAACCGTGACCCCGACCCCGCGTTCTGCTCCGAACTGATCGCGCACGGCCTGACCGCCGAGCTGTGTGTCGACGGGGGACTGGTCGCGCGCGGGTCTCGCGCGAGACGGCTGCGGCCTGGGAGCATGACGTCGACAAGCTGTTCGAGCTCGCCGTCGCGAACCTGTCCGGCGACGCGGTGACGGTCGAGATGTTCGAGCTGGCCGACCCTGTCCAGCTCGAGCTTCATCACGCCCACGGCGAGCACGACCTGGTCGCGAGTCTCGCGCTCAGGCTCTCATCGCTGACGGGGCCGGCGCACCACGGGTGGCTCTTCCTTGTCCCGCACGGGCGCTCGCTCTGATGCGCGCGCCTCCAACGGCTGGAGCAGTGCGCGGCGAGCATGATGATGTTCCCCAAGGCCGTCGAGGAGATTCGTGACGGCGCGTTTCCGCTGAGCGGCGAGATCTACTGGACCGATGGAGACCGGTTCGAGGCGATCGGCCGTGAAGGGGCACAAACCGGTTTCGAGTTGACCGAGGTCGTGACCGCCGCCGTGCGCCGCTTCATGCGCGGTTGACCCGCGCGCGCCTGCCACCTCAGCGGACGTCGTCGGGCGGCTCGGGCGGCGGGGCCTGATCGGGCGGCGTGGCTTCGCGGATCGCTTCCTTCTTGAAGGCCAGCTTGTAGATCAGGACGAGGGTCACGATCACGAACGCGATCGCGATGAAGGTCTGCGGGGACATCGCGAGGACGTTCGCGTCGTGAGCGATGGCAACGGGGATGGCGATGAAGATACCCATGAGCGCTTCGCCGGTGATGAAGCCGGCCGCGGCGAGGAGGCCGTTGCGCTCGACCTCGGCGCGGCGATCCGCGGACGCCTTCTGGTTCTCGAGGGCGCGGTTGACGAGCCACGCGATGAGGCCGCCGAGGAAGATGGGGACGTTGAGCTCGAAGGGGAGGTAGACGCCGACGGCGAAGGCCATGACGGGGACGCGGATCTTCGAGCCCTTCGCGGTGAGGACGGAGTCGATGATGATGACGACGACAGCGATGCCGGCGCCGACGCCGATGATGGGCCACGGGAGGCCACCGAGGAAGACGCCCTTCGCGACGGTGCCCATGAGGTTCGCTTGCGGCGCGGGCAGCGCGTCGCTACCGATGCCGTAGGCGGTGTTGAGGAGGTTCAGCATGGGGGCCATCGCCAGGGCCGCGACGGCCACGCCAATGATCTGCATCGTCTGCTGCTTCCACGGAGTGGAGCCGACGAGCTGACCGCACTTGAGGTCCTGCAGGTTGTCGCCACCAATGGCGGCCGCGCAGCAGACGACGCCGCCGATGAGGACAGCCGCCACCGGGCCGACGTCGCCGGGGACACCCATGGCGAGGAGGAGCAGCGCGGAGACGAGGATCGTCGAGATGGTGATGCCCGAGACCGGGTTGTTCGACGAGCCGACGAGGCCGGCCATGTAGGAGGCGACGGCGGAGAAGAGGAAGCCAGCGATGACCATGACGACGGCCATGACCGCGGCCACGACGGGCGAGTGGGTGAAGTGCCAGAAGATGAAGAAGAGCGGAACGACGGAGAGGCCGATGAGGGCGAGGATGATGTTCATCGGCATGTCGCGCTCGGTGCGCAGGACGGCGTCGCCGCCACCGGCCTTCGCGCGCTTGTAGGCGTCGAGGCCGGCCTTCACACCGCCGAGGAGGGACTTGCGCAGCTTGAACAGCGACCAGACGCCGCCGACGAGCATGCCGCCGACGCCGAGGTAGCGGGTGACCGCGCCGTGGTAGATGCCGGCCGCGTCGAGGGCCGAGGCATCGGCGAGGCGGTTCGCGAGGGTGATGCCCTTCTCGGGATCGGTGACGATCGCGGTGGGATCACCGAAGGCGGCGAAGAGCGGGACGGCGACCCAGCGGTTCAGCGCGGCGCCGGCGAAGATGACGATCGCGACGTTCGCGCCGACGATGTAGCCGACGGCGAGCAGGGCCGGTGACGCGTTGATGCCGAAGTAGAACGGCACGCCACCGGTGGCGGTCGCGGTGGCAGCGGCGCCGGTGCCAGCCTCCGCGCCGCGATTGAACAGTGCGCCCAGCGAGACGGTGGGCTTGATGAGCCACGCTGCCTTCTCGACGGCCTCGTGCCAGAGATGGAAGCCGGAGGCGCCGATCTTCACGATCGCGCCGAAGAGGCCGGCGAGCACGAGCGTGCCGACGCCGCCGCCGCCGGAGGCGCCGGCCTTGAGGACCTCGGCCGTGGCGACGCCCTCGGGGAACTGGAGCGGCTGATCGATGATGAGTGCGCGGCGGAGCGGAATGGTGAAGAGCACGCCGAGGAGGCCGCCGAAGCCGGCGATGAGCGTGGTCTCGAGATAGCTGAACCCCGACCACTGCTTCATGATGATCATGGCCGGCAGCGTGAAGATGACGCCGGCCGCGAGGCCTTCGCCGGAGGCGGCCGCGGTCTGGACGCCGTTGTTCTGCAGAATGTTGCCGCGCTTGAGGACGCGGAAGATGGCCATCGAGATGACGGCGGCGGGCACGGAGGCGGAGACCGTCATGCCGGCGAACATGCCGAGGTAGGCGTTCGCGCCCGCGAGCACGACCGACAGGACCGACCCAAGGATGATCACGCCGAGGGTGAGCTCGGGGAGCGAGCGGCTCGCGGGGATGAAGGGTTCGACCTTGCCCGAAGGCGGGCCCTGCGGCGCCGGAGCTCCACTCATGGCCGCGGACTGTACACCGAAGGCCCGGCACTCCTTGGGGCCTGCATGCCTTGACCCACGTGGTCGCGCGGGCGACCGTTCGCACTAACGCGATCGCAGGGGCGGTGCGTTGGAGTGTGCAATGTCCGGAGGACACGTGAAGCGACAGCTATGCGCCTGGCTTGCCTTGGTGACGTTCGTGACGACGTCCTGCGGCGGTAAAACTCAAACCACGTTGCCACCCGCCGGCCCGACACCCTTGTCGGACCAGGCGCTGAAGCTCTCCAAGGACAACCCACCCGGGTTGCAGATGGTCATCTCGGACGGCAAGCAAGGCCGGCCGGCGTTCGACCGCAGCACCCTCGCACCGGCGACCAAGCTCGGTGACGCCGAGTCGACCCAGCTCCTGTCGCGCGCGCCGGCGATCACCGCCGACCCGACGGACAAGCAGGACTTCGCGCTGCGCCCGGCCTCGCAGCCGGCGCCACGCACCGGCAACTCGATCAAGGGCTCGTTCCCGCCGCCGGCGAGCTCGCTCTTGCCGCCCGCTCCCAATGACGCGGGGAAGGACCTCAAGGTCCTGCGCTTCATGCCCGAGGGCGAGGTGCCGCTCGCCCCCGAGCTCTCGATCACGTTCAGCCAGCCGATGATCGCGGTGACGTCGCAGACCGACGCGGCGCAGAACGTTCCGGCGCGCCTCTCGCCGAACACGCCGGGACGCTGGCGGTGGCTCGGGACGCGCACGCTGCTCTTCGATCCGGACGTGCGGTTCCCGCAGTCGACGACGTATCAGGTCGAGGTCCCCGCGGGCACGAAGAGCGCGAACGGCGGCGTCCTCAAGGACGCGGTCAAGTTCAGCTTCGAGACGCCGACGCTCCAGCTGCAGGCCAGCTATCCGAGCGACTACCAGCCGCAGCACCTCGACGTGCCGATGTTCATGAAGTTCGACCAGCGGATCGATCAGGCCAAGGTCCTGCCTCATATCAAGGTCACGGCCCAGGGGAAGCCGGTCGCGATTCGTCTGATGGACGAGGCCGAGATCGCGAAGGACAAGCAGCTCGCGGCCACGGTCGCCGCCGCGAAGGCCAACGGTCAGGACGGGCGCTGGATCGCATTTCGAGCCGTCGAGAAGTTCCCCAAGGCGGCCGGCATCAACGTCGTCGTCGAGCTCGGCACGCCGTCGGCGGAGGGCCCGAACAAGACGGACAGCGAGCAGAGCTTCAGCTTCTACACGTATCCCCCGCTGAGCATCGATGACCACGAGTGTGGCTGGGGCAGCAGGTGCCCGCCGGGCTCGCCGTTCTCGATCGTCTTCAACAATCCCCTCGATGAGGACAAGTGGGACGAGTCGCAGCTCACCGTCACGCCGGCGCTGCCGAACATGCAGGTCACCCAGTCCGGCGGCTACGTCTCGATCGTCGGCCTCGGCATCTCCAACACCACCTACAACGTGACGGTCTCCGGCGGCGTCATGGACACGTTCGGCCAGACGCTCGGGAAGGACGAGACCCTCACGTTCCGCGTCACCGATGCGCTGCCGACGTTCTACGGCCCACGCGACATCGTCGTCCTCGATCCGGCGGCGAAGGGCCGCACGCTCGACGTGTTCACGACGAACTACGCCGGCATCAAGACGAAGATCTACAAGGTGACGCCGGCCGACTTCGACGGCTACCGCCGCTACCTCCGCGACATGTGGAACGAGGACAAGCCGCCCAAGATGCCGGGCAAGCTGGTCTTCGATCAGGTCGTCAAGACGACGCCCGGCAAGAACAAGCTCGTCGAGACCGGCATCGACCTCATGCCGGCGCTCGGCAGCGGCGGGTATGGCCACGCGATCGTGATCGCCGAGCCCTCGCCGTGGACCGAGGACTATCCGCCCCCACAGCTCATCTCGTGGGTGCAGGCGACGCACCTCGGCATCGACGCTTATGTCGACGGCGAGAACCTCATCGCGATGGCGACGGACCTCGAGACGGGCCAGCCGATCGAAGGCGTGGATCTCGAGATCCGTCCCTTCGGGTTCAAGGCGAAGTCCGACGCGAAGGGCAACGCGACGATCGCGCTGCAACAGATCACCAAGAAGGGCGCGCACTACCTCACCGCGAAGCATGGCGATGACGTCGCGTTCGTGACGGATGGCCAGGGCTACTGGTACGACGAAGGCAGCTGGTACAAGCAGGAGCGCGGTAGCGCGCTCGCCTGGTACGTCGTCGACGATCGCAAGCTCTACAAGCCGAACGAGGAGGTCACGCTGAAGGGCTGGCTGCGCGAGATCGGCTACGGCAAGGGTGGCGACGTCGGCTGGAAGCCGGGCTCGGTCTCGTCGGTTAGCTTCACCGTCAACGACTCGCGCGGCAACAAGATCGCCGAGGGCAAGGCCAACGTGTCTGCGGCGGGCGGCTTCGACGCGAAGTTCAAGCTGCCGGGCACGCCGAACCTCGGCTACACCCCCATCTACTTCTCGGCGAATGGCCGCATGGGCGGCAGCTACCAGCACCACATCCAGGTGGAGGAGTTCCGCCGCCCCGAGTTCGAGGTGTCGGCGCAGACGAGCCA
Source organism: Kofleriaceae bacterium (assembly GCA_022842285.1). GTDB lineage: Bacteria > Myxococcota_A > Polyangia > Haliangiales > Haliangiaceae > JABFXX01. Next base: position 2,870 of record JALHPV010000178.1, on the reverse strand, counting down.
GGGCCCGTTCATGATCGGGCAGGGCGGCGATGTCACCGTGTCGGCGAAGTACTACGCGGGCGGTCCGCTCGCCGGTGCGCCGGTCAACTGGTGGCTCTCCGCGAGCAAGACCACGTTCACGCCGCCGAACCGCGACGAGTTCACCTTCGGCGAGTGGACCCCGTGGTGGGGCTACCGCGGCGGCTGGGACGGTGACGACGACACCGGCACCTCGCGTGGCCAGTGGAGCTGGCAGCACGAGAGCAAGACCGACGCGACCGGCAATCACACGCTGCACATGGACTTCCTGTCGGCGAACCCGACGGTGCCGATGGCCGTGTCGGCGAGCGGCACCGTGACCGACGTGAACCGGCAGGCGTGGAGTGCGTCGGCGGCGATGATCATCCACCCCTCGGCGCTCTACGTCGGCGTGAAGCCGAAGAAGCTGTTCGTCGAGAAGGGCCAGCCGATGGACCTCGACGTGATCGGCGTCGACCTCGACGGCAAGTCGGCGGTCGGGACGCCCATCGAGCTGAAGGCGGTCCGCAAGGAGTGGAAGTGGGAGAAGGGGAAAGTCAAAATCGAGGAGAAGGATCCGCAGACGTGCTCGCTCACGGCGGCGGCGGATCCGGTCCCGTGCCGCTTCCTCACCCCGGTCGGTGGCTCCTACGAGGTCACGGCGATCATCGTCGACCAGCAGGGGCGCGCCAACCAGACGAAGCTCGACTTCTGGGTGAGCGGTGGTGACCTGCCGCCGGCGCGCGAGCTCGCTCAGGAGCAGGTGCAGATCATCCCCGACAAGAAGGACTACCAGCAGGGCGATATCGCCGAGCTGCTCGTGCAGGCGCCGTTCTATCCGGCCGAGGCCGTCGTGTCGTGGCGCCGCAGCGGCATCGTGAAGATGGAGCGCATCACGCTCGATGGTCCGACGACGACGCTCAAGGTGCCCATCAGCGATTCGATGGTCCCGAACCTCTACGTCCAGGTGGATCTCGTCGGTGCTGCGGTGCGCACGGACGATGACGGCAATCCCGAGCCCAAGCTGCCGAAGCGACCGGCCTATGCCGTCGGCTCGATCAATCTCCCGATCCCGCCGAAGCAACGCACGCTCGCGGTGAAGGTCGGGCCGAACGTCGCGAAGCTCGGCCCGGGTGAGTTGGCCCGGATCAGCGTCGAGGTGAAGGACTTCCTCGGCAAGCCCGCTCCCAACGCGGAGGTCGCGGTGATCGTCGTCGACGAGGCGATCCTCTCGCTCGCGGGCTACACGTTCCCGAACCCGGTGGACTCGTTCCACCCGGAGCGCGACGGCGGGACCCGCGATCACTACTCGCGCGCATACGTCAGCCTCGCCCGGCCGAGCCTGGATGCGCTCGCGGGTCCGGGCGGCGGCTCGGGCTCCGGCTTCGGTCGCCGTGCCGGGGGGATGGTGCAGCCCTCGGCGGCGCCATCCGCGCCGATGGAGGAAGCGGCGCCCGAGCGGTCGAAGATGAAGGAAGACGAGATGGACGATCGGGATTCGAGGCCGTCCCCGAAGAAGTCGGCGTCGGCCCCGGAACCCAATAACGCCAACTCCGCCATCGCGGTGCGTTCGAACTTCAACCCCCTCGCGGCCTTCGCGCCGGCGGTGATGACCGATGCGCAGGGGCGCGCCAGCGTCGAGATCAAGGTGCCCGACAACCTCACGCGCTACCGCATCGTCGCGGTGGCGACGGCGGGCACGAAGCAGTTCGGCAAGGGCGAGAGCGCGATCACGGCGCGCCTGCCGCTGATGGTGCGGCCGAGCCCGCCGCGCTTCCTGAACTTCGGTGACACCTTCAAGCTCCCCGTCGTCGTGCAGAACCAGACGGACGCGCCGATGACGGTGCAGCTCGCCGTCCGGGCGACGAACGCCGCGATCACCGACGGCGCGGGTCGGCAGGTGACCGTGCCGGCGAACGACCGCGTCGAGGTGCAGTTCCCCGCCGCGGCCGAGCTCGCGGGCACGGCCCGGTTCCAGATCATCGGCACGTCCGGCAAGTTCAGCGACGCGGCCGAGGTCGCGCTGCCGGTGTGGACGCCAGCGACGACCGAGGCGTTCGCCACGTATGGCGTGATCGACAACGGTGCGATCAAGCAGTCGGTGGCGCTGCCGGGCAAGGTCGTGACGCAGTTCGGTGGTCTCGAGGTCACGACGGCGTCGACGAACCTGCAGGCGCTCACCGACGCGATGCTCTATCTCGTCCGGTATCCGTACGAGTGCGCGGAGCAGCGGGCCTCGCGCGTGATGGCGATCGTCGCGCTGCGCGACGTGCTCACCGCGTTCAAGACGAAGGACATGCCGTCGGTTGCCGAGATGGAGGCGAGCGTGAAGACCGACCTCGAGCGCCTCTCGCAGATGCAGAACTGGGATGGCGGCTTCACGTGGTGGCGCCGCGGCTATCCGTCGGATCCGTACCTCACGGCCTACGTCACCAACGCGCTCGTGCGGGCCAAGGCCAAGGGCTACGCGGGCGCGGAGCAGATGATCGAGCGCGCGAAGCCGTACCTCAAGGACATCGAGCGCTACTTCTCGCCGTGGTGGCCCCAGACGGTGAAGTGGGCGGTCTCCGCCTACGCGCTCTACACGCGGAAGCAGTACGGTGACCTCGACCTGCCGAAGACGAAGAAGCTCGTCGGGGAGGCGAAGAAGCTCGACGAGTTCACGATGGAGACGATCGGCTGGCTCCTCGGCACGGTCGCCAAGCACAAGGACGCCGTCGATCTCCGCAAGGACCTCGTTCGTCACTCCCTGAACAAGGTCAGCGAGACCGCGGGGGCCGCGAACTTCACGACGAGCTACGGCGACGGCGCCTACCTCCTCCTGGCGAGCGATCGCCGCGTCGACGGGATCATGCTCGAGTCATTGATCCAGG